>NZ_VOAQ01000016.1:0-204962 GCF_008000505.1 Campylobacter sp. 2014D-0259 | reverse complement strand
TATTTGCTTGAGTGGCTGCAAAAGCGTTGATACTTAAGAAGGTAACAATAGAAAGTTTAAAACAAAATTTCTCTATACCCCGCCCCCGTGAAGTTAAAAAGCTTAATAGCTGGCATAGATGTCCTTGAATATTGATTATTATATTTTAACTATTTAACAATATCTGTAAATATCATTAAAAGTAAGCGTAATTATAATTATAATATTCTTAAATATATATTAATTATAAATAAAATATTTAAATAATATTAATAATAAAAAAGTTATTTTTTAATTTTATTTTTATAATATATATTTAATATTATTAAAAAGCTTTATTAAATTAAGATTGGACGGAATTTTTTAATATAAACTAAAAAGCGATATCAAAGAATTTCCGTTGTATAATCCAATGTTTTTTAAATGTAAAATATTTTTTAAGGTAAAGCGATGAAAATGCGTGTGTATTATGAAGATACTGATGCGGGTGGAGTGGTGTATCATAGTAATTATTTAAAATTTTGCGAGAGAGCAAGAAGTGAAATTTTTTTCAATAAAAAAGTAGATATTTTTGATGCGTCTAAGGGACATTTTTTGCTTGCAAAAGCAAATTGCAATTTCTTAAAACCTGCAAAACTTGGAGATATGATAGAGATTAAAACAAAAATTTTAGAAGTCAAAAATGCTTCTGTGGAAATTTTACAAGAAATTTATAAAGATGAAATTTTGCTTTTTAAAATGGAATTAACTTTAGCTTTTATTAAAAACGAAAAACCAGCTAGAATGGATATGCAGTTAAAAAAGCTCTTTGAAGAATTATTTTAATTCTTCAAAGCTTGCTTGTTTGCCTTGCATAAGACGCACTTTGTAATCAACTTGAGAATTTTTGATTTTCTCATCAAATAAACTTTCGCTTTTTTTATTTAAGAATTCGGTATAAAAGTAATCAACTCCTATACTAGTAGCATAAGCAATCCAGTTATAATCTATACTTTGATTAAAAATTTCATTAAGATAGACTAAGTTATCATCGTGGTTATTGATGGAATTAGCAATGATGAAATTTTCTCTATCTCCTTGTTGTGTTAAACTTAAAAATGTTGGATTATAGTTGATTTGAGTGGATAAAAGCACATAAGGATGAATGTTATAAATTCTTAGTTGAGAACTTGCTAGAGCTGTTTTGATCAATGGAGTGTTAAAAAATATTGAGGCATTATTAACTCCACCTTGTGATCTTAAAAGCCTGCTAAAATCAAGCTTCTCGCCTTCTATGGTATATATTCTAGCATTATTATTTTGAGCAAGAATTCTTGAATTTAGATTGCTTGATAAAGCAGAGCCATCGCTAAATATTGCGATATTAGCATTTGATTTGCTTAAAAGTGTGGCAATTTGAGCATCATAGTCAATACTTCCAAAAATAATATTTTGATTTGAAATTTGTATGTTGTTTTTATGGATAGTTGGTATGAAAATTTTCATATTTCCTGAGTAATTTTTCAACTCGTTAGCACCTTTTAGAGTAAATCCAGCTATGGCATACTGATATCCTTGAGCTTGTGCTGCATCAAGTGCGGCTCGGATTTTATCACTATCTTCTGTGCCGGTTAAAAAAACTTTTACTTTGATTTCAGCTCTTTGTCTTAAAAGATAAGCTATGCTTGAATTTATTATAGTATTTGAGTAACTTTTTATAGTTTTTTCTGGGATAATTATCGCAAGTTTAACAGAAGTAATTTTTTGAACATTTTTTTCAAAATCAGTAATGGAATTTAATAATTTTGCATAAACATTAGATAGAAATTGATCGTTTTGATCTGCAAATTCACTTAAAAAACTGAGATACAATCTTGATTCTAAAAGATCAAAAAGACAGTTTGTGTTGCATTCTTGAACGCTTAATTTAGGATAAAAATTTTCAACAGGTTTTACATCGACTAATTTTTGCTCTTTTGCATTAAGCAAAAAGCAAGATAAGAAAAATATTAGAAATATTTTTTTCATAAAAATCCTTTAATTTTTTTTAAATCTTGTATGAAATTTTTTTCATAACTTGGATTTTTTTCTATAAAATCTAAATCATAACTTGGCATTATGAAAAAATTTTTATAAGCAAAAATTTCACCTTTTAAAATGTGATAATCTTTAAATCCCAAGCTTTTAAATGTGTATTCTCCTAGACAAAGCAAAAAAGCAGGTTGAATCAGTTTTAGTTCGTTCCAGAAAAATGGTAAGCAAGATTGTAGCGAAAAATCATCAAATTTTCCATTACAAAAACATTTAAATAGATAAGAAAAATAAAAATCTTCATCGCAAAGCCCTAAAATTTGATAAATATAGTGTTTTAATTTTTCACCTTTTTTTGAATTAAGTAAAATTCCACTTTCATTTTCACTCTTTTGCCCAAAAACATCAAGAATTAGCAATTTGACATTTTTTATCTTAGGCTCCATAAGACTAAATTTTCTTGTTTTGGAAAATTGGCATAAGGTGCAAGATGAAACAAGTTGTTTTAATTCTTGAAAATTTTGTACTTGTTCAAAATGGTTTGTATGTGTATCAACAAAGTTAAACCCCATAGCTTTTAAATAATAAAGACTTCTTATCATAAATCACACAATTTTTCTAAATTTTCTCCACTTAGACGATAATTTCTCCATTGTTTAAGATGTTTAGCGTTTAAACTTTCATAAAAATTAATACCTAAAATATTATCATTTAAGCAAACCCAGTCAAGTCTTTTTAAATTTTCTTTTTTGCAAATTTCTCCTAAAAATTTAAAAACAGCTTTTCCATAACCTTTTTTACGAAAATCTTCTCGTATATAAATATCTTCAAGGTAAATTCCACCGCTGCCCCAAAAAGACGAAAAAGTATAAAAATAAATCATATAGCCTATAGTTTTTTCATTTTCTTTTAACAAAAAAGCACGAGCAAATTTATTTTTTAGTAAAGAATGTTCCAGTTTTTCTTTCGTGCATTGAAGAAAATCTAACATATCTTCGTATTTTGCAAATTCTATGATCATCTCTTGTAAAATATCTAAATCTTCTTGTCTTAAATCAATAATTTTAAATTCTGACATTTTTAACCTTTTAAAAATAATTTCAAAATTTATCAAAAGAATTTAAAAATTACTCTTAATCAAAAGCAATTTATAAGTAAGATTAAGATAAAATACAAGTTTATTTTATAATTTTTTAAGGAAAAATCAAATGAAAAGAACTTATCAGCCACATGGCACTCCAAGAAAACGCACTCATGGTTTCCGTGTTCGTATGAAAACTAAAAATGGTCGCAAGGTGATCAATGCAAGACGCGCTAAAGGTAGAAAAAGACTTGCTGTGTGAAAAATTTTGATAAATTTAGCACAAACGAGGAATTTTCATCTGTATATAAAGTAGGTAAAAAATGGCATTGCGAAGGTGTGATCATTTTTTATCTGAATAGTTATGAAAAAAAAATAGCAGTTGTTGCTAGTAAAAAAGTTGGAAAAGCAGTGGTTAGAAATCGTTCAAAACGAATTTTAAGGGCTTTGTTTGCTAAGTTTGAAAGATATCTTCAAGATGGCAAATATATTTTTGTAGCTAAAAATGAAATCACTGAACTTTCTTTTTCTAGGTTAGAAAAAAATCTAAAATGGGGATTGAAAAAACTAGAATGTTTCAAATGATATGCCTAAAAATACTCCGTTTTTATCAGAAATTCTTAAGCCCTTTAAAACCCGCTGCTTGTAGGTATTATCCTAGTTGTTCTGAGTATGCGCTTTGGCAGTTTCAAAAAAAGAATTTTTTTCTAGCTTTTTTTTCTACTTTTTTTAGAATTTTAAGATGTAACCCTTTTTTTAAAGGGGGTTTTGATTATCCTAGAGTTTCTAAAAATTTTTATCCTATGAATTTATGTTTTAAGCCTATATTTTTAGCAAAAAAACAACTTTGTTTTTTATATATACCTTATAAAAATAAAAGTTTTTATCTTATAAAAATCATCTTTAAAAGGACAAATCAGTGAATAATTCAAATAATATTTTTCAGCAAAAGCGTATACTTTTGGCTGTTGTGATTTCTTTTTTATTTTTTGTTTTTTATGATTATTTTTTCATTCCAAAGCAACCTTTAAAAATAGAACAAAACATTACACAACAAAATCAACAAAACACAAGCATAAATAACACTCCTAATATACAAAATACCACCACAAATACTCCAAGTGCAGCTTTAGTTTCGCAAGATAGTGTGATATCTAAGGTTCAAAGCAAGCATTTTGAAGCACAAATTGACTCTTTTGGTAGAATTTCTGCTTTTTATTTAAAAGATAAAAAATACCAAAATGAGAAAGGAGAATTTATAAATCTTGTTAGCAAGGAAAATAGTCCTTATCCTTTAGAAATGCGTTTTAGTGATCCAAGTATTAACTCAGAGGCTTTTAAAATTCCTTATGTTGCTAACGCTAGCAATCTTTTTGTTGATGAAAATGGAAGTCAAGTTTTAAAACTCACTCAAAATCTTTCTGGATTGAAAATCGAAAAAGATATTACTTTTTATCCAAAAGGAAATTATGAGATAGAAGTTAAACTCAGCAAGAATGCAAATTATTTTATAAGTCCAGGATATCGTCCAAATATTGCCGTAGATAGTTATACAGTTCATGGTGCTTTGGTAATGGATAATAAAGAAACCATCGAAACTTATAAAGATGGAGATGTAGAAAAGGATGAAAGTGCTAATAATGTCGTAATGACTTCGGCTTTTGATAGATACTATGCAACTTTCTTTTATAATTTTGATAAACCTTTAAATGTGGCAATTAGCAAGGATGCTAATAAAAACCCTATAGTTTTTGCTTATAGTGATAATGAATTTAAAGCAGGGGGTTATATAGGTTCTAAAGAACATGTGATTTTAAGAAGTATAGATCCACGCCTTGAAGCAGTTGTTGAATATGGTTGGTTTACTTTTATTGCTAAGCCTATGTTTGAGTTTTTGAATTTCTTGCATCAGTATATAGGAAATTGGGGTTGGGCTATCGTTGTGATGACTTTAATTGTGCGTATTATTTTATTCCCGCTAACTTATAAGTCTATGATTTCTATGAATAAACTTAAAGATCTTGCTCCTAAAATGAAAGATATTAGAGAGCGTTACAAAGGCGATCCACAAAAAATGAATATGCACATGATGGAGCTTTATAAAAAACATGGTGCAAATCCTATGAGTGGTTGTTTGCCTATACTTTTACAAATTCCTATTTTCTTTGCTATTTATCGCGTTTTGCTTAATGCTATTGAGTTAAAAGCAGCTCCTTGGGCGTTTTGGATACATGATTTATCGGTAATGGATCCTTATTTTATTTTGCCTATTTTAATGGGTGTAACGATGTTTTTACAACAGCTTATTACACCTATGACTATACAAGATCCTATGCAAGCTAAGATTATGAAATTTTTACCAGTGATTTTTACTTTTTTCTTTATCACTTTCCCAGCAGGACTTACGCTTTATTGGTTTGTAAATAACCTTTGTTCTTTGGTTCAACAATGGGTTATCAATAAAATATTTGCCAAAGAACATCACAAAAAACAAGCGGAGCATGAAAAATGAAAATCGAAGCCATTGATCTTCAAAGTGCCTTAACAGAAGCTTCAAGAAGTTTAGAATGTTCTGTGATGGACTTAGAATATGAGATTATTCAGCATCCAAGAAAAGGTTTTTTTGGATTTGGAAGAAAAAAGGCAATTATAGAGGCTAAAGCAAAAAAAAGGATTTTGAAAAAAAATCCTAAAAAAGAATTTGCAAGTTCAAAAAATCACAAACCAGAAACACATGAGCCAAAACAAGAAAACAAGATTGAAATAAAAAATGAAAAAAATAAAATTCAAAAAGAAAAATACACAGTAAAAAGTGATGAAATTTTTGATAGTTTTCATCGAGAAAGCAAAGGAGTGCGTAATACTCAGGATATTTTAGATGAGATTCGTATTCAGCTTGTAAAACTTTTAGAAAGCTCCCAGTTTAAAATAGAGCTTAGTGAACTTAGAATGTATAATGAAGATTGTGTTTTGATTCGATTGGATGGGGAAGATGCTGCTTTGATGATAGGCAAAGAAGCGCATCGTTACAAGGCTATTTCTTATCTTTTGCATAATTGGATCAATTTAAAATATAATCTTTTAGTACGCCTTGAGATCGCTCAATTTTTAGAAAATCAAATTCAAGGTATGCAGCTTTATTTACAAAGCGTGATTGAAAAAATTAAAATTCATGGACGCGGACAAACCAAACCTTTAGATGGGGTTTTGATAAAAATTGCTTTAGAGCAGTTAAGAGCTGAATTTCCAGATAAATATGTAGGAATTAAGCAAAATAATGATCAAAGATTTGTTGTAATAAACGACTTTTTCAAAAAAGATGAGTGATACTATAGCGGCTATTGCCACAGCTCATGGTGTGGGTTCGATTTCTATTGTAAGATTAAGCGGTGAAAGGGCTTTAGAATTTGCCTTAAAGCTTAGCCACAAAACCA
Source organism: Campylobacter sp. 2014D-0259 (assembly GCF_008000505.1). NCBI lineage: Bacteria > Pseudomonadati > Campylobacterota > Epsilonproteobacteria > Campylobacterales > Campylobacteraceae > Campylobacter > Campylobacter sp. 2014D-0259. The sequence goes on along the minus strand of NZ_VOAQ01000016.1, from coordinate 198,458 downwards.
AACTCACCCCCCGCCATGCTACTTTTACAAAACTTTTTAATCAAAATAATGAAATTATTGATGAAGCTATAATGATATATTTTAAAGCCCCTTATAGTTTTACAGGGGAAGATATAGTAGAGTTTCAAACTCATGGAGGATTTAGTGTGAGTGAAGTTTTACTCGAAGAACTTGTAAGTTTAGGAGCAAGACTTGCTTTAGCAGGGGAATTTAGCAAAAGAGCGTGTTTAAATGGTAAAATGACTCCTTTAAAAGCTTTAAATATACAAGATCTCATACTTTCAAAATCTGCACTTGCAGCTAAAATTATAGCACGCAACATGCAAGGAAACTTAGGAGAACTTTTAGAAAAAATTCGCACAGATTTGGTTAAAACCTTGGCTTTTGTAGAAACTAGCATTGATTATGCTGATGATGATTTACCTTCTGATTTATTAGAGCAAATTTCTACTATGTGTGAAGAAAATTCTAAAATTTTAAAAGAAATTTATACGCTTTCTCAAAGCAAAAAAGGACTCATAGAAGGTTTTAAAATCGCTATTGTAGGTAAGCCAAATGTAGGCAAATCTTCGCTTTTAAATGCCTTGCTTTCTTATGAAAGAGCTATTGTTTCAGATATAGCAGGCACCACTCGTGATACTATAGAAGAGAGCTTTAAATTAGGAACGCATTTATTACGCATTATAGATACAGCGGGTATTAGGGAAAGTAAAGATGCTATAGAACAAATCGGCGTAGCTTTAAGTAAAAAAAGTTTAGAAGATGCAGATATTATTTTGGCAGTCTTTGATGCTTCAAGAGTGCAAGATAAAGAAGATGAGAAAATTTTTGACTTATTAGCAAATACTGATAAAAAAATCTTTTGGATTTTAAATAAAAGTGATTTAGAAAATGTTTTCAAAAATACTCAAAATAAAAATTTTATCAAGCTTAGTGCTCAAAAAGATATCACTTTGTTAAAAGAAGAATTGCAAAATTATCTTAATTCTTTTGATAGCGAAGGTATTATGGTAAGTTCTTTAGATCTTATTAATGCTTGCAAAATTTCAAGTGAAGCGATTTTTAGAGCTAAAGGACTTTTAGAGGAAAGTTCTTTAGAACTTTTTGCTTTTGAACTTAATTTAGCTATTAATGAACTTGCAAGATTTACCAAAGATTTTCAAAGAGATGAAATTTTAGACGAAATGTTTGGTAATTTTTGTTTAGGAAAATGAAAGGATAAAAATGGATAAAGAAACCATAAAAGCACATAAAATCAGCGATGAAGAATATGCACAAATTTTAGAAATTTTAGGACGAGAACCAAATCTGTTAGAACTTGGGGTTATTTCTGCGATGTGGAGTGAGCATTGCTCTTATAAATCCAGTAAAAAATATCTTAATGGTTTTCCAACTAAAGCACCTTGGGTGATTCAAGGCCCAGGAGAAAACGCAGGGGTTATTGATATCGGGCAAGGTATGGCAGCAGTTTTTAAAGTAGAAAGTCACAATCATCCTAGCTTTATCGAACCTTTTGCAGGTGCGGCTACAGGAGTAGGGGGAATTTTGCGTGATGTTTTTACTATGGGTGCAAGAGTGGTTGCGGGGCTAAATTCTTTAAAATTTGGCGATATTCATGATGAAAAATGTGGCAAACATCAAAAATACCTTGTTAAAGGCGTGGTAAATGGAATTTCTCATTATGGAAATTGCATGGGTGTGCCAACTATAGGTGGAGAATGTGCTTTTGATGAGTGTTTTAATGGAAATATCTTAGTTAATGCCTTTGCTTTAGGGGTTTGTAAAAGTGAAGATATCTTTTATGCTAAGGCTGAAGGTGTAGGAAATCCTGTGATTTATGTGGGTTCAAAAACAGGGCGTGATGGACTTGGTGGAGCGGTTATGGCAAGTGATAGCTTCAATGAAGAAAGCAAATCTTTGCGTCCTACAGTGCAAATTGGCGATCCTTTCAGTGAAAAACTTCTTATGGAGGCTTGTTTAGAGCTTTTTAAAACCGATTATATTGTGGGTATTCAAGATATGGGTGCTGCAGGGCTTACTTCAAGTTCCTTTGAAATGGCAGGAAGAAGTGGCAGTGGCATGAAACTTTACTTAGATAAAACTCCTATGCGTGAAAGCGGTATGACTCCTTATGAGTTAATGCTTAGCGAATCTCAAGAAAGAATGCTTATTTGTGCGAAAAAAGGCTATGAAGATAAGGTTATAGAAATTTTCAAAAAATGGGATTTAGATGCTGTGGTTATGGGTGAAGTTACCAATACAGGAAAAATGGAGCTTTTTTGGCATGATGAGCTTGTAGGGCTTATTCCTATCGAGCCTTTAAGTGAAAAGGCACCGATTTTAAGCCGTCCTACAAGCGAGCCAAAATATTTAAGTGAAATTAAAAATTATAAATTTGAGTTAAAATCAAGCATTCAAGAGCTTTTTATACAAATGCTTCAAAATGAAAATATTAATAATAAAGCTTTTATTTATGATCAATTTGATTCAAGCGTGCAAACCAATACCATAAAAGCTGATGGAAAATTAGGTGCTAGTGTTATTCGTATCAAAGAAAATGGTGCAAGTGTGGCTATGGCTATAGAATGTAATTCACGCTTAAATTATATAAATCCTAAAATAGGAGCAGCTTTAGCAGTAGCTTCTGCAGGAAGAAAAGTTGCTTGCACAGGAGCTAAGCCTTTGGCAATAAGTGATTGTTTAAATTATGGAAATCCGCAAAATCCTGAAGTGATGTGGCAATTCGCACAAGGTTGCGAAGGTATTAAAGAAGCTTGTAAAGAGTTAAATACTCCAGTAGTAAGCGGCAATGTTTCACTTTATAATGAAACTGAAGGCGTAAGTATTTATCCAAGTCCTACTATAGTAAGCGTAGGGGTTTTAGAAGATGCAAATAAAACCTTAAAAGCTAGTTTTGAAAAAGAAAATTTAAGCGTTTATCTTTTGGGTGAAAGTTTAGGAGAATTTGGCGGATCTATGGTAATGAAAATCCAAGATAAAAAAGTATCAGGAAGTCTTAAAGAGCTTGATTATAAAGCTGAACTTGCACTTTGGGATTTGCTTTATAAAGCCAATCAAAATTCTTTACTTGAGTGTGCCAATAGCGTAGGAATAGGGGGTATTGCTATGACTTTGGCAAAAATGTTTGCTATTTCTAGTGTGGGTGCAAATTTAACAAGTGATTTTGATGATGAAAAAATGATTTTTGATGAGAGTGCAAGTCGTGCTATAATAGGGCTTAGTAAAGAAAATGAAGAAGCTTTTTTAAATTTAGCTAAAGAATTTGGAGTAAAAGCTTATAAATTAGGTGTGAGTACAAGCCAAAAACATTTTAAACTTGATAGCATTGAGTTAAGCAAGGCTGAACTTGATAAGCTTTATTTTGAAAGTTTTAAAGAGCAAATCCAATGACTTTAGTTTTAATTATACTCGTTGTTTTGGTGTTTTACTGGTATTATAAAACTTGGGGAAAACAGGATTTTTTAAACTCAGCTACAAGAGGAGCCAAAGGCTTTGCTAAGGGTTTTGCTCGTGGGGTTATGGAAGAAAGAATGGATGAGTTTAAAAGGCGTATGAATTACTATGTTATCGCACTTTTGGCAAAAATTGCAAAAAGCGATGGCAGGGTAAGTGAAAATGAAGCTGAAATGATCAAAGATCTTTTAGATGCAAATGCCAAAGATGAAAAAGAAAGAGCTTTTTTAAAAGCAAGTTTTAACGAACATAAAGAAAATTTAAGCGATGCTTTTTATGTGGCAAAAGATTTTTTAAAAGAAGTGCCTTTGCCTAAAAATGAGCGTTTTAATGTCTTGCGTGTGCTTGTTTTTATGGCTTTAATCGATGCAGATTTTAATGCTAAAAAGCGTGAAATTTTAGAGCAAATCGCTAAAGCCTTTGATATAGCAAAAAGCGAACTAGACGCTTTTATAGCAAGTCTTTCAAATTTAAAAAGTACTAAAAAAGAATTAAGTCTTGATGAAGCTTTTGCTATTTTAGAACTTCCAAATAATGCGGATTTAAATGCGGTAAAAAAACAATACCGCAATTTAGCAAAAAAATACCATCCTGATATTTTAAATGCAAACAATGTTAGCGAAGAAGAGCTTAAAATCGGCGTAGAGAAATTTCAAAAAATCAACGAAGCTTATGAAAAAGTTAAAAAACATTTAGAAAGGTAAAAATGAGAGCATTACTTAGTGTGAGTGATAAAGAAGGCATAGTAGAATTTGGCAAAGAGCTTGAAAATTTAGGTTTTGAGATTCTTTCAACTGGGGGGACTTTTAAGCTTTTAAAAGAAAATGGAATAAAAGTTATAGAAGTGAGTGATTTTACAAAGAGTCCTGAGCTTTTTGAAGGGCGTGTGAAGACTTTGCACCCTAAGATTCACGGTGGGATTTTGCATAAAAGAAGCGATGAAAATCATATCAAACAAGCAAAAGAAAATGAAATTTTAGGCATTGATCTAGTTTGTGTAAATTTATATCCTTTTAAAAAAACTACCATTATGAGCGATGATTTTGATGAAATTATAGAAAATATCGACATAGGCGGACCTGCGATGATAAGAAGTGCAGCAAAGAACTATAAAGATGTGATGGTGCTTTGCGATCCACTTGATTATGAAAAAGTGATTGAGACTTTAAAAAAAGGTCAAAATGATGAGAATTTTCGTTTAAATTTGATGATAAAAGCTTATGAGCATACAGCAAATTACGATGCTTATATTGCAAATTATATGAATGAACGCTTTAACGGAGGTTTTGGAGCGAGTAAATTTATAGTAGGACAAAAAGTATTTGATACAAAATATGGAGAAAATCCACATCAAAAAGGGGCTTTATACGAGTTTGATGCCTTTTTTAGAGCAAATTTCAAAGCCCTTAAAAGCGAAGCAAGTTTTAACAATCTAACCGATATTAACGCAGCTTTAAATTTAGCTAGTAGTTTCGATAAAGCTCCAGCTATTGCTATAGTAAAACATGGAAATCCTTGCGGTTTTGCTATAAAAGAAAATTTAGTACAAAGCTATATACATGCTTTAAAATGCGATAGCGTCAGTGCTTATGGAGGAGTGGTTGCAATCAATGGAACTCTTGATGAGGCTTTAGCAAATAAAATCAATGAAATTTATGTAGAAGTAATCATTGCAGCCAATGTAGATGAAAAAGCTTTAGCCGTGTTTGAAGGTAAAAAACGCATTAAAATTTTCACTCAAGAAAGTCCGTTTTTAATTCGCAGTTTTGATAAATATGATTTTAAACATATTGATGGGGGTTTTGTATATCAAAACAGCGATGAAGTAGGCGAAGATGAGCTTAAAAATGCAAAGCTTATGAGTCAAAGAGAGGCAAGTAAGGAAGAATTAAAAGATCTTGAAATCGCTATGAAAATAGCAGCATTTACCAAATCAAACAATGTTGTTTATGTAAAAAATGGCGCTATGGTGGCTATAGGTATGGGTATGACAAGTAGAATCGATGCAGCAAAGGCAGCAATCGCTAAAGCTAAAGAAATGGGACTTGATTTGCAAGGTTGCGTTTTAGCAAGTGAAGCCTTTTTTCCTTTTAGAGATAGCATAGATGAAGCAAGTAAAGTAGGGGTTAAAGCTATAGTAGAACCAGGCGGAAGTATAAGAGATGATGAAGTGGTAAAGGCGGCTGATGAGTATGGTATGGCGCTTTATTTTACAGGAGTAAGACATTTTTTACATTAAGTTTAATGGAATGTTATGTTTTTTACACATAATTCAATAAAAATTAAATAAATTATGTGTAAAATATTTCCGAAAAATTTTATTTTTAGGAAACTATGATGTTTAAAACTATAGGATTTAAGGTTTCTGCTGCAATTTTTGTGGTGTTGCTTATAAGTTTTATTGTAATGCAAGTGATTTTAAATTTGGACTTTAAAAATACTGCCAATAAAATGAGCAGGGCAAATTTAGATACCGTAAGTACTTCTGTTTTTCAAACAATGAGAATGGCTATGAATTTAGGAGATCCTGAAAAAATTAAAGAAGCCATTGAAGATGCAAAAAGTATAGAGGGTATTAGTGATATTAAAATTTATCCTTCAAAAGATACTATAGATCTTTTTGAGATGAAAGCCCCTCAAATTTCAAATGATAAGCGTATTATAGAACAATTTTCAAATCCTAAAATTCAAGCTTTAGAAGAAAATGTAAATGGTGTTGTGCATTTAAGATTGATACGCCCTTTGATTGCAGATGAAAGTTGTGTTGCTTGTCATGCAAATGCTAATGTAGGGAGTGTGATAGGGGTTATGGATATATCGCATTCTTTAGAAGGTGTTCAAAAAGATATAAGTAAAACCAGTCAATCTTATATTATAATATTTACTATTGCTTTGATTTTTACCCTTTGTGTGGTTCTTTTAATGCTTAAAGTTGTTGTTGGAAAGCCTGTTTTAGAGCTTTTAAATCATGCTAAAGAATTAGCTCAAGGAAGTGGCAATTTAAAAGCTCGTATTTCAGTTAAAGGTCAAGATGAAATTGCTTTAGCTTGTGGATATATCAATCAATTTATCGAAAAAACTCACAAGGCAGTTAGCGGTGCAAGTCATAATTCAAAAAATGTAGAAAAACAAAGCAATCTTTTAAATTCAAATGCTATTTCTTTAAGTGATATCAGTTCACAAAGTCATAAGCAAATAGATCAAAGTTTTAAACTTGGTGCAAATGTTGGCAATGAACTTGGAGAACTTGCTAGTTTGTCAAATAAAGCAAATAGTGCCAATGAAAAATCCTTTTTATTATTAGAACAAATGCTTAAATCTTTGTTTAATGTTGCTAATAAAGTATCAACAGTATCCCAAAATGAAAATGAATTGGCTAAAAAAGTTGAAAACATGGTCAATCAAGCAGGTAATATACAAAAAGCAACTCAAATGATGGATGAGATCGCAGATAAAACCAATTTACTATCCCTAAATGCTGGCATAGAAGCAGCTAGGGCTGGTGCATTTGGACGAGGTTTTTCTGTAATTGCTGAGGATGTTAGGCAGTTGGCTCAGAACAGTGAAGAATTTTTGGGAAATGTAGCTCAAATTACAAAAGAGCTTTTGCAAAGTATTAATGAGGTTAGCGCAGAATTAAAGAAAAATGCTCAAAGTGTACAAGCTTTAAATGATGACACCGCTTTATTGGTTGATGATGCTAATGAGGTTAAATTATGTAACGAAGATGCTAGGGCTTTGGTAACTCAATGTACTGAAAAAATAAAAATTTCCCAAGAGAATATACAAAATTTACTTTCTCGTATGCAAGAAAATGTTGAAGTAAGTGAAAAGAATGAAGAAATTTCTAAAATTCTGCTTCAAGTTGCAGATGAGTTAAAAATAGTGTGTCATAATCTCGAAAGCGAACTTAACCAATTTCAAATTTAAAGGAATAAAATGAAAAAAACGCTTCAAATTGCTTTAGCAGCAGCTTTTTTTGCAGGTTGTGCTAGTACTTCTGTTACTTCATCTACTTCTAAAGGTAATAATGAACTTGTGCAAAATCAGCTTTTCAAAATAGAAAAAATTATAGTTAATGGTAAAACTTTTGATCCAAAAAACGCAGAGGAAAGTCCAAATATCAGTTTTGAAAATAATAAATTTTATGGTTATTCAGGATGCAATCGTTTTTTTGGTTCTTACCAAACTAAGGCGGATACTTTACAAATCGAAGGTGATCGCGTAGCTTCAACTCAAATGCTTTGTCACCCAATGGATGTAATGGATTTTGAAAATTCTTTCCTTTCAAATTTCAAAGGAACTTTTAAAATTTCAAATGAAAATGGAAAACTTGTTTTAAGCAATGATGAAATGAAAATCTTTTTTAAATAATACCCTAAAGCCTCGAAATATCGAGGCAAACTTCTTAAATTTGACAAAAGTCTAAAAAATGATACAATTATAATTTTATTATCAAAAAAGGTAGTTAAATGATAAAATCAATTCCTGAATGGAGTGAGCAAGAATACCTCATGCTTTCTTTACCTCATGAAAAAAGCGATTGGAATCCCTACTTAGAGGAAATTTTACAAAGTTATAAAGAATTTGTAAAAGCAGTGAGTGAATTTCAAAAAGTTTTACTTATAGCTCCTAAACAGAGTGATTTTGAAAATTTTAAAGATATAAAAAATGTAGAGTATTTTAAATGTAATACCAATGATACTTGGATACGTGATTTTGGAGCTATAGATATAGTGGAAAATGGTCGCTTTAAGGCTCTTGATTTTACTTTTAATGCTTGGGGAAATAAATTTCAAAGCGAGCTTGATAATGCTGTAAATTCTAAGCTTTTTAAAGAAAAATTTAAAGAGGAGCTTAAAAAGGTTGATTTTATTTTAGAAGGAGGAAGTATTGACTTTAATGGAGAGGGTGTGATGCTTACAAGCTCTCATTGTCTTTTAAATGAAAATAGAAATTCTCATCTAAACAAAACTCAAATTGATACAAAATTAAAAGAAATTTTTGGCTTAAAACAAATTATTTGGCTAGAAAATGGTTTTATAAAAGGTGATGATACAGATCATCATATCGATACCTTAGCAAGATTTATAGATAAAAATACCATAGCGCATTGTATTTGTGAAGATGAAGAGGATGAGCATTATTTGCCTTTACAAAAAATGAAAGAAGAGCTTAAAAAAACAGGCTTTGATTTAATAGAACTTCCTATACCTAAGCCTTTATACTATGAAGGAAGAAGATTGGGGGCGACTTATGCGAATTTTGTTTTTATAAATAATGCTTTAATTGTGCCTTTTTACAAGGATAAAAATGATGAAATCATAGCTAAAAGACTTTCTAAAGCTTTACCTAATCATAAAATTATAGGAGTAGATGCAAGAGTGTTTTTACGACAAAACGGTTCTTTGCATTGTTCTTGTCAAAATCGTTTCAAAGGTTTAAGATGAGTTTGCAAAAAAAAGCAACTCTTGTAGCAAGTTTATGTGCTATTGTTTTAGCCTTGGTTAAATTTATAGTAGGCTTAACAAGTGGTTCTGTTGCAGTGCTTTCAAGTGCGATTGATTCTTTAATGGATTTTGCTATTTCTGCTTTTAATTTTTTAGCTCTTAAAAAAAGCTCACAAAAGGCGAATGAAAATTATAATTTTGGTTTTTCTAAAATTGAAGCTTTAATGGGTTTGTTAGAAGGTGTTTTTATAGTTGGCGTGGGGATTTTTATTTTTTATGAGAGTATTTTAAAGATTTATTATAAAGAAGAAATTAAAGATTTAAATTCAAGCATCTATGTGATGATTTTTGCTTTAATTATGACTTTTTTTCTTGTACTTTTTTTAAATTATGTAGCTAAAAAAACCAAAAGTTTGATTATAGAAAGTGATGCTTTGCATTACAAAACAGATTGCTTAACCAATGCTTGTACTTTAGGGGCTTTGGTTTTGATTTATTTTACAAATTTACATATTATTGATGCTATTTTTGGGATAGTGATCAGTCTTTATACGGCGTTTTCTGCTTTTAAAATCATTAAAAAAGCTTTGGCTTTTTTAATGGATGAGGCTTTACCTAAGAAACAAGTGGATAAAATTTGTACTTTGATTTCTAATAATCCTGAAATAATTTCCTATCATGAATTAAAGACGCGTAAAACTCCAAGTTGTAATTATTTAAGCGTGCATTTGGTTTTTTGCCCTATAATTTCGCTTTTAAATGCGCATAAAATTTCAGATGAAATAGAAGAAGGTGTGCGTAAGATGTTTGAAAATGAAAAATGGGATATACAAATTCATTTAGATCCTTATGATGATGCAGAACAAGAAAGGCAAAGACAATGAAAATCGCTTTAATACAACAAAAATTTCACTCAAACAAAGAACAAACTATAAAAAAAACTTGCGAATTTATAGAAGAAGCCTCTAAACAAGGAGCTGAGCTTATTTGTTTGGGAGAACTTCATCAAAGTGAGTATTTTTGTCAAAGTGAAAATGTGGATTTTTTTGACTATGCTAATGATTATGAAAAAGATGTGAAATTTTGGGCAAATATAGCTAGAAAAAATCAAATAGTGCTTATTACTTCATTATTTGAAAAACGAAGTGCTGGACTTTATCATAATACTGCAGTGGTTTTTGAAAAAGATGGTTCTATAGCAGGCAAATATCGCAAAATGCACATACCTGATGATCCTTGTTTTTATGAAAAATTTTATTTTACTCCTGGAGATTTGGGTTTTGAACCTATAAATACAAGTTTAGGCAAGCTTGGAGTGCTTATTTGTTGGGATCAGTGGTATCCTGAAGCAGCAAGAATTATGGCTTTAAAAGGAGCTGAGATTCTTATTTATCCCACGGCAATTGGTTGGTTTGATAAGGATAAAGATGAAGAAAAACAAAGACAGCTCAATGCTTGGCTTGGCGTACAAAAAGGACATGCTATAGCTAATGGTTTATATGTAGTAGCTATCAATAGAGTAGGTTTTGAAAAAGATGTAAGCGGGGTAGAAGAGGGCATTAGATTTTGGGGAAATTCTTTTGTTTTTGGCCCTCAAGGTGAAGAACTTTGTCTTTTAGATTCTCAAAACGAATGTGTAAAAATCATAGAAATAGATAAAAAAAGAAGTGAAAATGTGCGTCGTTGGTGGCCTTTTTTGCGAGATAGACGCATAGAATATTTTGCAGATTTAACTAAAAGATTTATTGATTAAATCAATAAATCTTATTTGTTTTGTATATTTTCAAGATAGCTTTTTATTTGCTCTTTTTCTTGTTCGTTTAAATTTATAAAACTTATTTCTTTAAGTCTTGATAAAAGCAAATTATCTTCTAAAATTTCATTTTTTCCTATTTCTAAAGAAGTGATGACGCTAGAACTTATGAGAAGTCTTTGGGTTGTATCTTTTCTTAAGCCCCATATATTATGTATAGCAATATTATTATCTGCAATTTGTCCTACATAAAGCATAATATGTCCAGGTAAATAAAGTAAACTAAGATAAGCTTTCCCAAAGCGGTTTAAAAAATCTTTTTTTTGAGAATTGCTAAGAGTGCTTATATCAAAATGATTAAAAGAATTTTTTTGTGCAGCTGAATTTCTTGGTAGATAAAGTCCAAAAGCTGAAAAGATATCACGAGTTAGTAAAGAACAATCTCTTTCAAAATTATAACCGCCCCAGCCATAAGGCAAATTTAAAACTTGTGAAAGTTGATTTTTTAAATTTTTATCATTGAATTGTAAAGGAAATTTAGATACATCTTTTTTAGAAATTTTATATTTTTTAGAGCCTATTTTTCCATAAAAATAGTTTTTATCTTCTTTGTAGTAAGGATAAATAGCGCCAATTCTACTTTCAAAGAAAAATTTACCATCCTCGCTATAGATAGGAAATTTTTCTTTTAGCGGTGTGATAAAGTTGAGATTTTCATAGATTTTCGCTCTATCGTTTGAGAAAAATTCCAAATTTTTACTTTCAACAAATCCAAATCCAGCTTCACCTAAAACAAAAGCATAACGCTTATCTTTACTAAAATGTGAAATTAAGACAGGGGTTCCAGCATTTAAAATGCCATCGCTTGCATAGTCAAAAGGAATTCCTTCATTTTCAAAAAAAGGATTTTTTAAGATAGCTCTTTGGGTTGGAAGATTTTTAATGATTGTATTTTGGATAATTAAAGCTTTTTGATTAAGTTTGCCAAATTCTTGGATATTTGCGTTATTTGTAGCGTTTTTAAACCATGAAAGTGGAATAATTTGTTTATTGAAAAAATAATAAGTATTTTTTGAATTTAAATATAAGGGAAAGGACCAAAAAATATTTTGTCCTTTGTAATTTTTAAACGAATCATGCCAAGGGTTAAAGAAATATTTTTTATATCGTTTTGCATCAAAATTAATATCGTAAGCAAATTGTGGCAAAATGCTTACATTTTGTTCGTATTCAAGTTTTGCATAATGTTGATTTTCATTTTTTTGTTCTAAATTTTCATGATGAAGTGAAGTTAAATTTTTTGTTGAACAAGCTGTTAAAAATAGCACTATAAAAGTAAAATATAAACAAGATTTCATAATCAACCTTTTAGAAAAAATAGTTATAATTAAAGCCAAGGAAATATAATGCTTGATAAACTAGAAAAAATTTTAGCTTATGATAATGTTTTTTTAAGTGGTGGTGCTGGAGTTGGTAAAAGCTTTTTGACAAATGAGCTTATCAAATCTTATAGAAAACAAAAAAAATTAGCCATAGCTCTTGGTTCTAGTGCTCTATCGGCGTTTAATATAGGCGGTGTTACCTTACACAGCTTTTTTTGTTTAGGATATTGTGATGATATGATGAAATTAAGCGCATTGGATCGCAATCAAAAACAAAAAGAAAAATTAACAAAACTTAAAGAGCTTTTAAAAACGATTGAGCTTATTATTATCGATGAAATTTCCATGGTTAGCGCAAGTGTTTTTGAAATGATAGGCTTTAGACTTAAAAATTCTCAATTTAATGGAAAAATTTTAGTTGTAGGAGATTTTTTTCAACTGCCTCCCGTAATTAAAAAAAAAAAAGAAACTTTATTTAATCATTCTTATTATGCTTTTTCTTCATTTTTTTGGCAAGATTTAAATTTTAAGAATATTAAACTTTCTCAACCTAAAAGAACACAAAATATGGAATTTTATAACTATTTATCTTTGATTAGACAAGGTTTTTTAGATGAAAAAATTTTAAGCTTTTTTGAATCTTTGCGAATTGATTATAAAGAATTAGAAAATTTAGAAGATGATTATACTTTACTTTGTGGTATCAATAAAAAAGTAAACAATATCAATCAAGAAAAATTAAGCAAACTTGAGACCCCACTTGTATGCTTTAAGGCTCAGGTTAAAAAAGAAGATAAGAGAATAAAAGATGAAGAACTTGATTCTTGGGTTGGAAGCTTAAATATATTGGAAGAATTAAATATTAAAATAGGTGCTCGTATTATTTTTTGTGTAAATAATTGGGATAAGAATTATTATAATGGTGAGCAAGGCATTATAGAAGATATTCTTTATGAAGAGGAGAAAATTTATATTAGTATTATTAAAAATAATGGGATGAAAATTTTACTTGAACCTTATACTTTTTTCATGGAAGAACTTGAACAATCAGGTAAAGATTTTGTTGTTAATATTCTTGCAAGTGTTACACAGTTTCCTATTAAATTAGCTTATGCTATCACTATACACAAATCACAAGGTATGAGTATTGAAAAATTAGTGTGTGATATTGATCATATTTTTGAAAATGGACAGCTTTATGTCGCTCTTTCTCGCGCTACAAACCCAAATACTTTAAAAATTTATTCTACAAAAAAGATAAATTTTGGATTTTATTTTGCTAATATTTTAAAAATAGATTCTAATGTGATCGAATTTTATAAAAAACATAATTTTTTAGATCTTGAAATACAAGAACAAATCATTTAAAGGCATTAAATGAAAAAAATATTTTTAAGTGTTTTTTTGGCTTTGAGTTTAAATGCTCAAAATCTTGAAATAGATAAAATAAGAACAGATTTGTATTCTAAAAGTGGGGCAAATGTTCTTAAAAAAGTTGAAATTTCTTTGGAATTTGATGGGAATAATTTAAAAGAAAATGAAAATAAGTTGATTGATGCTGTAAATACAGTAATTTCAGGGTTTTTTTACGAAGATATTTTTACAGAAATTGGAAAAAATAATTTTAAAAAAACTTTAGAAAAATTTTTAGATAAGAAGTATAAGATTAAATTAGATGATATATATATCATATCTTTAAGCGGAGTGGAAAAATTTGATTTAGAGGAGTTTAAACGCTTTTTAGAAAGCACTGAGGCTAAAGAGAAAGGTATGGGCAGCGAGGTAAAAAAAGCACTTGAAAACTTAGAAGTTCCTAAAACTCAAGTTCCTGGTGTTGAAAAGATCCCAACTCCTAGTGTTCCAAATTTAGAAGCCAAGCAAGTTGAACAGCTTTTCAAAGATTCAGATGAAGAAAATAAAAATGACAATGGAGAAATCAATATAGATAATTTAAATACACCTAAAATGACTCCAGATATAGAAGAAAAAATTAAAAGAGATTTAATCGCCAATCCTCCACAAATATTCAAAGAAAATAATGCAAGCAAGCCTTATCATTTGCCACAAACAGGCTATGATATAAAGCTTGATGAAAATTCAACGCAAAATTAGCGAACTATATCATAATTTTGCGGAATTTTTGCCTTAAAAACATCGGAATTAATTTTTGGATTTTTAATTTGATTGTTTAGATTGATTATAACATCATTTTCAAATTCATCTTTATAGGATATGCTTTGAATTTGCTCTTGATTAAGCTTAATTGTATAGTTTATATTATCATATTTTGCTACAAGTTTATCTTTGTCTATAAGACTTGCTTTTTTGAAAATTTCATTAAGATTTGGAATGTTATCAAGATGAGAGAAAATGACTTGTTCTAGATCGTGCTCTACTATGGTTACTTGATTTTTGTTAATATAAATCTCTTTTTTACTAGGAGTATCATAACTCCAATATGCTTGATCCTTACTCAGTATAAAATGTCCAGAATAAGAAAGTGTAGAGTTTTTGGATTTTACTATTTGGATAAAATCGCTTGAAAAGGTATTAAAATTAAGATCAAGGGCAAAAAGTTGTCCTATAAAAATAAAAAATATCAAGAATGTTTTTTTCATTTATTTTCCTTAAAAAAATTATATTTTTTATATCATTCTAGCTAATTTTAATTAAATAATCGTTATAATAATAGTTTGAAAAATTTATAAAGGTTTAAAAATGTTTTTAAATACCTTAAAAGCCGTTTTTGGAACAAAAAATGATCGTGAAGTTAAAAAATACTTTAAGCGTGTAGCACAAATCAATGCTTTAGAAGGCAAATATCAAAATTTAAGCGATGATGAATTAAAAGCCGAATTTGCAAAATTTAAAGAGCAAATTTTAAGCGGAGAAAAAAACGAAAATGATATCTTAAATGATGTTTTTGCTATAGTCAGAGAGACAGGTAAGAGAACTTTAAATATGCGTCATTTTGATGTGCAGTTAATCGGTGGTATGGTTTTGCACGATGGAAAAATTGCAGAAATGAAAACAGGGGAGGGTAAAACCCTTGTAGCGACCTTGCCTGTTGTTTTAAATGCCATGAGTGGAAAAGGCGTACATGTCGTTACAGTAAATGATTATCTAGCCAAAAGAGACGCTGAGCAAATGAGTGCGATTTATAACTTTTTAGGTTTTAGTGTAGGCGTGATTCTTTCTTCTCAAAACAGTGACATAGAGCACAAGCAAGCTTATGATTGCGATATTACTTATGGAACCAATAATGAGTTTGGTTTTGATTATTTGCGTGATAATATGAAATTTTCAAAAGTTGAAAAAGTTCAAAGAGAGCATAATTTTGTTATTGTAGATGAAGTAGATAGTATTTTAATTGATGAGGCAAGAACTCCGCTTATCATCAGCGGTCCTACAAATCGCACTTTAGATGGTTATATTAAAGCCAATGAAGTAGCCAAGCAAATGCAAAAAGGCGAAGCAGTTTTACCCCCTGCAAAACCTGAGGGTGATTTTGTAGTAGATGAGAAAAATCGTAATATTTTAATCACGGAAGCAGGTATTGCTAAGGCTGAAAAACTTTTTGGTGTAGAAAATTTATACAGTCTTGATAATGCTATCTTAGCACATCAGCTTGATCAAGCTTTAAAGGCGCATAATCTTTTTGAAAAAGATGTGCATTATGTTTTAAGAAATAATGAAGTTATCATCGTTGATGAATTTACAGGGCGTTTAAGTGAAGGGCGTCGTTTTAGCGAAGGATTGCATCAAGCTTTAGAAGCCAAAGAAAATGTAAAAATTCAAGAAGAAAGCCAAACTTTAGCAGATATTACTTTTCAAAATTATTTTAGAATGTATAACAAACTCGCAGGTATGACAGGAACTGCACAAACAGAAGCGACTGAATTTTCTCAAATTTATAGTTTAGATGTTATTTCTATACCGACAAATATTCCTATTAAAAGACAAGATAAAGATGATCTTATCTATAAAACTCAAAATGAAAAATTTAAAGCTGTAATTGAAGAGATCAAAAAAGCCAACTCTAAAGGTCAGCCTGTTCTTGTGGGAACTGCAAGTATAGAACGCAGTGAAGTTTTTCACAATATGCTTGTAAAAGAAAAAATCCCTCATCATGTTTTAAATGCTAAAAACCACGAGCAAGAAGCTTTGATTATCCAAGATGCAGGTAAAAAAGGTGCTGTAACTATCGCTACAAATATGGCAGGTCGTGGTGTGGATATAAAAATCGATGATGAGATTAGGGCTTTGGGTGGGCTTTATATCATCGGTACAGAAAGACATGAAAGCCGCCGTATTGATAATCAACTTCGTGGTCGTGCAGGAAGGCAGGGCGATCCTGGAATAAGTCGTTTTTATCTAAGTTTAGAAGATAATCTTTTAAGAATTTTTGGCGGGGATCGTATTAAAAATATTATGGATCGCTTGGGCATAGAAGAGGGCGAAAGCATAGAGTCAAGAATTGTTACAAGAGCGGTTGAAAATGCGCAAAAAAAAGTAGAAAGCTTACATTTTGAAAGCAGAAAGCATTTGTTAGAATACGATGATGTAGCAAATGAACAAAGAAAAACTATTTATCGTTATCGCAATGAGCTTTTAGATGAAAACTATGATATTAGAGCTAAAATTTCTCAAAATATCGCTGAATATAGTGCAAATGTAATGAATGATTATATACTTGATGAAAGCGGTTCTAATGTAAATTTTGAAAATTTGAAAGCAAAAATTTTATATGAATGTTCAACTCAGATTAGTGAAAAAGATTTTGAGAATTTAAGCGTCATTGAAATGCAAGATAAGCTAAGTCAAATTCTTGAAAATTCTTATAACGAAAAGATGTCAAGACTTGGGATTAAAGAATTGCGTAATATAGAGCGTATTTTATATTTGCAAGTTTTGGATAATGCTTGGAGAGAGCATTTGTATCAAATGGATATTTTAAAAACAGGAATAGGGCTTCGTGGATACAATCAAAAAGATCCTCTTGTGGAATATAAGAAAGAAAGTTATAATCTTTTCTTGGAGTTGGTTAATCGTATTAAATTTGATAGTATTAAGCTACTTTTTAGCGTGCAATTTAATCAAGAAGAGGTGCAAAATTTAGAAAATAAAGCCAATGAAGAAAATGAAAAGCTACTTCAAAGCTCAGTAGAAATGGGCGCAAGCGAAGATAATCTTGGCGAAGCTGAGTTTAAAAAAGTTCCACGCAATGCTCCTTGTCCTTGCGGAAGTGGAAAAAAATTTAAAGAATGCCATGGAAAAAGTGGTCCTAAGCAAGGAATTTTAGCTTGAATAAAAGCGTTTTAAAATATTTACTTTTTAAATATTTAAGATTTGATAAAGAACAACCCTTTATCAATCTTTCTATGCTTTTGGCCTTTTTAGGAGTTTGTGTAGGACTTTGCGTTTTGCTTGTAGCTATGGCAATTATGAATGGTTTTGATAAAGAATTTGAAAAACGCTTTTTTGTGATGAATTATCCTATTACTATTTTGCCTAAATTTTACGCTCCTGTAAATGATGAATTTATAGATGAGTTAAGAAAAACATTTCCAAATTTGTTATTTAGCCCTTATATAAGCACTCAAGTTGTTGTAAAGGGAGATAATCGTTTTGAAGGTGGTGTGCTTTTTGGCGTTAATTTTAATGATGAAAAAAAAATAAACGAAGTGGTTGCTAAAGCTTTAAGGGATGAGAATTTAAGTGGTTTTGATATACTTGTAGGATCAGCACTTATTGATGAATTTGGTTTGCATAAAAATGACAAACTTTCACTTATTTTTTCAAATCTTAATCCTAGTGGATTTTCTTTAGTACCACAAACTAAACGTTTTGATGTTAAAGCGCGTTTTACTTCAGGGCTTGCATTTTATGATAAAGCTTATATGTATACAGATGTTGATGCATTGAAGAAAGTACTTGGAATGCCTAAAAATCCAAATTATGATGGAATTCATGTATATAGCGATAATGCTTTTAAGGATGTTGAAAAAATTAAATCTTATTTAAAAGATGATTATGCTGTAGTAGGTTGGTGGGAACAAAATAAAAATTTCTTTTCAGCTTTAGAGCTTGAGAAAAGAGCGCTTTTTATAGTGTTGATGCTTATTATTTTGGTTGCAAGTTTAAATATAGTAAGTTCTTTATTGATGATAGTGATGAATCGTCGCAGTGAAATAGCACTTTTACTTGCCCTAGGTGCAAGCAAAAATGAGGTAAAAAAGAGTTTTTTTGCCTTAGGTATGCTTATTGGTGGTGGCGGTATGATAGTGGGTGTGGTGCTTGCATTTTTTGCTTTATGGCTTTTAGGAAATTTTGATATTGTAACTTTACCTGCTGATGTTTATGGAACCAGTAAATTACCACTTGATTTGTCTTTAATGGATTTTTCTTTAACCATTGTGGGTGCTTTAATAATCATAGCTTTATCATCTTTTTATCCTGCAAAAAAAGCAACTCAAATTAATATTTTAGATACTTTAAGAAATGAATAAATTGTAATTTTGGAGATTTTTATTGTCTTTGTTTACTCAAAAAAATAAGAATTTTAAACCTTTAAAACCTCTATCAAAGTCAAAAATAATCACTAATTTAATTCTTTTGATTTTATTTTTAATATTGTTTTGTTATTGTAGTTTTAGTATAAGTGCTTATCATTTTGATTTTAGCGTAATTGCGACCTATAAAGAAAAATTTCTTCAAGGTTTTTTAAATACTTTAATAATCAGTTTTTTTTCTTTATTACTGAGTATAATTTTGGGTGGAGTTTTTTGTGCTTTTTCTTTAAGTTCAATTGTTTTTTTAAGATTTTTATCTACATTTTACATAGAGCTTATCAGAGGAACCCCTTTACTAGTGCAGGTATTATTGATGTATTATATCATTGCAAATAATTTAGGACTTGATAATCGATATGTGGCTGGAGTTATTATTTTATCATGTTTTTCTGCTGCTTACTTAGCTGAAATATTTAGAGCTGGAATTTTAAGTATTTCTATATCTCAGCTTGAGAGCGCTAGGGCTTTAGGGTTAAAAGAGATGCAGGTTTTTGCGTATGTAATTTTTCCCCAAGCTTTAAAAAATATTTTAGCACCGCTGAGTGGACAATTTGCAAATTTAATTAAAGATAGTTCCTTATTAAGTGTTATTGCTGTAAATGAATTAACCCAAAGTGCGCAAGAGATAAATTCTTATACTTTTGCTACTCTTGAAGCTTATGTAATTTTGGCTATTACATATCTTATTTTGACTTTACCTATAAGTATATTTTCTCGTTATTTGGAGAGAAAATGCCAAAAATGATTTAAAAAAGCTTGACAAATAGAGCTAATTTTGGCATAATCACATTTTTATTTCAGAAAATGTCTCGTTAGCTCAGCCGGTAGAGCATCTCCCTTTTAAGGAGGGGGCCGTTGGTTCGAATCCAACACGGGACACCATTATAAAGGTCGCTTAGCTCAGTTGGTAGAGCGCCACCCTTACAAGGTGGATGTCATAAGTTCGAGTCTTATAGTGACCACCATTTTATAAAATCATAAATAGGTTTTATAATCTCTACTTCTTTACTTTGGATGCAGCGGTAGTTCAGCTGGTTAGAATGCCGCCCTGTCACGGCGGAGGTCGCGGGTTCGAGCCCCGTCCGCTGCGCCATCTTGTCTCGTTAGCTCAGCCGGTAGAGCATCTCCCTTTTAAGGAGGGGGCCGTTGGTTCGAATCCAACACGGGACACCATTTTTATTGTTAGGGTTATGACCCTTTCGTCTAGTGGCCCAGGACAACACTCTCTCTGTGTGGAAACAGAGGTTCAAATCCTCTAGGGGTCGCCAATCATAGGTCGCTTAGCTCAGTTGGTAGAGCGCCACCCTTACAAGGTGGATGTCATAAGTTCGAGTCTTATAGTGACCACCATTTTATAAAATCATAAATAGGTTTTATAATCTCTACTTCTTTACTTTGGATGCAGCGGTAGTTCAGCTGGTTAGAATGCCGCCCTGTCACGGCGGAGGTCGCGGGTTCGAGCCCCGTCCGCTGCGCCATCTTGCTTGGTAACAATTTTATAAGTATAATTTGCAAAATAATAAAAAATAGAACTAAGGAAAAAAATGCTTATTATTGGACATAAATTATTAAAAAATTTAGATTTTTCTTTTATTGAAAGTGTTGAAGAAGTTAAAGATAATAAAGTTTATTGTATTGTTTATGATGAAAAATTGATTTCTTATTTAAGTCAAAATGATTTTGAATTTGCTATTTTAGTTCAAAATAAAGACGAGATATTTTTAGCCAGTGCTTTAGGGGCTAAGTTTTTGCTTTGTAATGATAAAAAACTTGCAAAATTTGCTAGTAAGGTTGCAGAATTTTATGTTTTTGATAGTAGGGTTTTAATGATTGTTGATAAATTAGAGAATTTTAAAAAATTTTATAAATTAAAAATCGATGGAATTATTTTAAAAGATAATATAGATAATTTTCCTAAAAACTGATAAATTCTTTTGCAAAATAAGTGCTAATTGACGAGGTTTAAATAATGCAAAAAAAATCTTTTTTGAAAATTTACGGATTAATTCCTTTTTTACTTATAGCATTCATCAATGCTTTTGTGGATTTGGGACATAAAATTATTATTCAAAATACTATTTATAAGGCCTATGAAGGAAGTGAGCAGTTATTTTTAAATGCTATAGTTAATGCTTTGATTTTACTTCCTTTTATTCTTATGCTTTCTCCTTCGGGTTTTTTAGCGGATAAATATCCAAAAAATATTGTAATGAAAATTTCAGCAATTTTCAATGTTATACTCACTTTAATAATTTGCATTTGTTACTATAGCGGTGCTTTTTGGATGGCTTTTATTTTTACTTTTATAATGGGAGCACAAGCAGCGATTTATTCACCAAGCAAATACGGTTTTATTAAAGAACTCGTAGGAAAAGACTTTCTTGCTATGGGTAATGGTGTAATTAATGCAGTAAGCATTATGGCAATCTTAGCAGGAATGGCTTTGTTTTCTTTAAGTTTTGAAAGTCTTTATAGTTCTGCATATAATCAAACAGATGAAATTTTAAAAGAAGTAGCGCCTTTAGGAATTGTGCTAATTTTATTTTCTTGTATCGAAGTATTTTTTGCGTGGCGTTTACCTAAGCTCAAACAAACAAATAAAGATTTAGTTTTTAACAAAAAAGACTATATCCGTGGAAAACTTCTAATAAATAATCTTAAGCTTGTTTTTAAAAATAAAACTATTTGGCTTTGTATAATCGGATTTTCATTTTTTTGGGCTATATCTCAACTTTATCTTGTCAGCTTTCCTGTCTTTGCTAAAAATGAACTTTTTATAGAAAATACTTTTTATGTGCAAATTTCACTCGCTTTTTCTGGTATAGGAGTGATTTTAGGCTCTTTAGTAGCTGGTAAATTTTCAAAAAATTATATAGAACTTGGACTTATTCCACTTGGTGCATTGGGTATGTTTTTAATGGCTTTTTTAATGCCTTATTTTATAAGTTTATTAAGTTATAGTTTTTTATTTTTCTTTTTTGGATTTTGCGGAGCTCTTTTTATCATTCCTTTAAATACTTTAATCCAATTTCATGCCAAAGAAAATGAATTGGGGCAAATTCTTGCAGGAAACAATTTTTTTCAAAATATTGCCATGTTAGGATTTTTACTCTTAGCAACTTTATTTGCAAAATTTGAAATCAATGTGGTTTATTTGTTTTATTTTATTACTTTAGTAACCTTTATAGGAAGTTTTTATATACTTTTAAAACTTCCCTTTTCTTTAGTGCGTATACTTTTAAGCATAGCTTTTTTGCAACGATACCGCTTACTTGTAGAAGGTTTTGAAAATATACCAGAAAAAGGCGGAGCTTTACTTTTAGGTAATCATATTTCTTTTATTGATTGGGCTGTTGTGCAAATGGCAATTCCAAGAAAAATTTATTTTGTTATGGAAAGAAGTATTTATTCTAAATGGTATATTAAAATTTTTCTTGATAAATTTGGTATTATTCCTGTATCAAGTACAGGAAGTAAGACGAGTTTAGAACTGATAGCAAAGCATATCAAAGAAAGTAATTTAGTTTGCTTATTTCCTGAAGGTACGCTTTCAAGACATGGACAATTAAATGAATTTAAAGCAGGATTTGAATTAGCTTGTGAATATTTAAGCGAAGATGATGGAAAAATTATTCCTTTTTATATAAGAGGACTTTGGGGTAGTGCTTTTTCAAGAAGCGATGAAGAATTTTCAGCAAGAAACCGCACTTTAAATAAAAGAAAAATTGCTATAGCTTTTGGTAAAGCTATGCCTTTGCATTCTAAAAAAGATGAAGTTAAAGCTAAAGTTTTTGAACTTTCTTTTATGGCTTGGAAATCACAATGCGAAGCTATGCATACTATAGCAAGAGCTTGGATAGATACAGCTAAAAAAAATCTAAATCAAATAGCTATTATCGATACACTAGCTGGAGATATTTCTTATAGAAAAATGTTAACTCTTAGTTTAATTCTGAATTTTTTTATTAAAAGAAAATCCAAAGAATTAAACATTAACCCTCAGCGTGGAAGTTACGCTCCTAAAGAGGAAGCTATAGGAATTTTATTACCTGCTTCTTTTGCAAGTTCTTTAACCAATCTATCTGTTTTAATCGCAGAAAAAATTGCAGTAAATCTTAATTTTACTGCTGGAGAAAAAGCTCTAAAAGCAGCTATAAAAAATGCGCAAATTTCACAAATTTATACTTCTAAAATTTTTTTAGAAAAATTAGCAAATAAAGGTATAAACCTAAATTTCGATACAAATATACATTTAATTTATTTTGAAGATATTGTAGAAGATTTTAAAATGCAAAAAACTAAAATTTTTAGCATGATGTTAGCAGTTAGTATTATACCTAGTTTTATACTCAAAAGCATCTTCACTCCTTTAAAAAACAATCTTGCCATCGCAGCTATTTTATTTAGTAGCGGAAGTGAGGGTTCTCCAAAAGGTGTTATGCTCAATAACCGTAATATTTTAAGCAATATAGCACAAATTTCTGATGTGCTTTGCACAAGAAATAATGATGTCATTCTCTCATCTTTGCCACCTTTTCATGCTTTTGGACTTACCGTAACTACGATTTTGCCTTTGCTTGAAGGTATTAAAAGCATCACTTTTTCAGATCCAACCGATGCCTTAGGGGTTGCCAAAGCTGTTGCTAAAAATAATGTCACTATTATGTGTGGAACTTCAACCTTTTTAGGAATTTATGCAAGAAATAAAAAGCTTGATGCTTTAATGTTTGAAAGTTTAAGAATAGTTGTATCGGGCGCTGAAAAACTAAAAAATGAAGTAAGAACTGCTTTTGAAATGAAGTTTAAAAAAAGCATTTTTGAAGGTTACGGGGCTACGGAAACCACGCCTGTGGCGAGTGTAAATTTACCAAATCGTTTTGATGCGGATTATTGGCTTATACATCGTGCCAATAAAGAAGGAAGCGTAGGAATGCCTCTACCTGGAACTGCAGTGCATATTGTTGATCCAAATAATTATGAAAATTTAAAAACAAATGAAGATGGACTCATACTTATAGGCGGTCATCAAGTTATGGTAGGCTATCTTAATGACAAAGAAAAAACCGATGAAGTGATTAAAGAAATTGATGGTATAAGATGGTACAACACGGGAGATAAAGGGCATTTAGATGAAGATGGTTTTTTATATATTGTCGATCGTTATTCTCGCTTTGCAAAAATTGGCGGAGAGATGATTTCTTTAGGTGCAATAGAAGAAGAAATTGCCAAATTTATAGACACTGAAGTGGTTAAATTTTGTGCCACATCTTTAGAAGATGAGAAAAAAGGGGAACAAATTGCTTTACTTATAGAATGTAATAATGAAATTTTTGAAAGAGTATGTGAAGCTATAAAAAATTCTAATATACCTACACTTTTTAAACCTAGATATTATTTTCAAATAGAAAAAATTCCCCTCCTAGGTTCAGGAAAAGTTGATCTTAAAAAAGTTAAAGAATTAGCTAAAAATTTAGCCCTATAATTTGAGCTTACAACAAAGCCCAAATTAAAATTGGCATAGAAATAAAAGCAAAAAGAACTCCAAAGGCTACAGCGCTTACGGCTAAATTACTATCTAGTTTAGCTTTCATTACCATAGCTCCTGCTAAAGTCATAGTAGGAGCTGCACTTTCTATAATAGCAACGATAGTAGAATCTTTTAATTCTAAATTAAATATTTTTAAACAAAATACAAAAAATAAAGGAGCTAAAATCATTTTAGCAAAGATGACAACTATTGTAGGTTTGTAAGAGGTTTTAATCGCCATAAAGCCAAGTCCTAAACCTATAGCAAAAAGTGCAACAGGGGTTGCAGAGGCACCAAATAAACGAATAGGAGAGAAAATAAATTCAGGTAAAGTAATTAATTTGCACAAAAAACCAAAAAGCAAAGCTAAAAAAGGTGGAAAACTAAGAATTTTTTTAACATTAGCAAGTAAACTGACTTTTTCTCCATTTCCCAAAGAAAGTATAAAAGGTCCAAAAAGTGATATAGGTAAAGTTGTGGCTAAAGCATCGTAAAATATAACTTCAGCGCTAAATTGTGGGTCATTAAATATACCAGCAACAATAGGCATACCCACAAATATAGTATTTCCAAAACAAGAAAGCAAAAACATACTGACTAAAGTTACTTTAGAAAAATGAAAAACTTTTCCAATAAGAATAGCAAAAAAAGCTGCTAGTATACAGCTAAACAATCCAATAAAAATAAAAATAATCAATGAAAAATCAAAATTTAAATGATATGCTTTATCGAAAATCAAACAAGGTAAAGCAAAAATAATAGCAAAATCTAAAAAAGTCCTAGCTTGTTTTTGCTTTAAAACGCCAATTCTTTTGGCAAAATATCCGCCTGCAAGTAAAATAAAAATTGTAAATAATGGTATAAAAACAAACATTGAATAATCCTTTTTAAGGGATGGTTTTTGAAAACGGATAGAATTATATTCTTTATACTTAAAAAAAATCTTAATATTTTTTAAGTTTTTTAAAAAAACCAATATTTTTTATTTTTTGTAACTTTAAGAAATTGTAAGTTGAAATTTGATTTTGAATAGTTGGTATTTTAAGTTGAATGATTATAATTTTAAATAATGGTGCGGTTTAATCTTAATTAAAATACTATATATTGTATTTAGAATGATATAAAAACAATAAATTAATATAGCTTTTGTTTTTAATTTTTGAATATTTTTAAACTTATTTAGGCGGAGATCATCTGCTTTAGTTATTTTTATTTTTAATATTCACGCAATAAGACAGATTTATTTTGAAAGTTTATCTTATTGCTTTTCTTATTTTCACTGTGCATCATTTGAATTTGAAATTATTTTTTTCAATTTCTTTAAGGTTGTATAGCGGTTTTTTCACATTTGCGCTGATTTTGTATTTTTTAATAATAAGGTTTCAAATAGTTCAGTATCTATAAATATTCAATGGACAAGATAATCGTTGTAAAAATTGGGATATGTTTGGCGGTTTACTTGGTGGTGGATGTTGTGATAAGGATAATGTATTTTTAGGATTTGTACCTTGTAAAGAAGATAAGAAAAAGCTTGCTAAATTAAACGATGCAGGAAAATGTCATGAAGTAGGAACTTATTGTTCTAAAAAGGTTAGTTTAGGTTTTACTAAAATTTGCGTTGAAAAAAGAAAAGTTTTTGTTGCTTCAATTCTAAATTAGGAAGAATTTTCAATGAACAAGGACGCCCTCAGCTTGGAAAAGGGTGGAGTAGTGCGGAAGGTCCGCAATGCAAAGGCTTCACTCCTGAAGAATTTCAAAAATTAGATTTTAGCGAAATTGATTTAAGTGAATTCATTGCTGATATTGTAGGAAGTTTTGACACAGGAAAAATACAAGCTGATTCTGTGAAAATACAAGAAAAGATTCAAAACAATATCGAGAATGTAACGAAAAAACCTACAAATTAAAAAAGAAAATAAATTATTAGAAAGGAGAGAAGCTTAGTTAAAAGTTTGTTTGGTAAGCCACAAGGGAGTTTCGCCCCTTAAGAAAAGGGGCAAGGCTAATAAGCCTTGACAGTAATTATACAAATTAGTATAATTATAAGTATGAGTCGTGTCATATAGTTCACCCCCTTTCTAGGGTGTGATTATGCCACAGGGTTGCAGCCTTGTGGCAAAACCCTTAATGCAATTATACCAAACAAACTCTTTAACTTCTTTAATATAGTCCATGAAAAGATTTTACTTGTTATTCCTTAGCACTTTGTTTTTTGCACCTTCATTTTTATTTGGTGCAACTGAAATAGCTAATGGAAATCTAATTTATACTTGGGGTTACGGCGATGTAATGAATGAAATCATGCAAGCGGTTAAAGGAATAACCACTGAAACAAGTTATATCGTTAATGCAGCCTTAGCTATTTCATTATTACTTTTTAGTATTAAAAAAGCAATGGATGGACAAACAAACCCTGTGTTTGAATTTGGAAAAATGTTTGTACTTTTTGCTGTAGTGTGGGTCATGTTTTTAAAAGCACCAAATGACAATAATCACCGCTTCATGATTCATGATGAAGTCACTAGCAAAGATTATGTCATTTCTCAAATTCCTATAGGTATAGGAAAAAGCTTTGCATTAATGACACAATTTGAGAAGGTTATCTTAGAAGCTATGGAAAAACATTTTTCAACTCCACAATCTACAAATTTCTCTAATGCAGGTTTAGGTTTTTCACTTCAAGTAATGAGTACTTTACCAAGTGTAAAGCTTTCGGCTATTGATGCAACTTTGCAAAAAAATATTGATTTTTACTTTAGAAACTGCGTTTCAGTAGGTATCTTGCTTAATCAACAAGGTAGAAATCTTTTTCAAAACTCTGATAATTTAATGCAAGATCTTTTCACAAACATAGGCAATGGCTCTCAGCTTACTCCTTTGTTCACAAATAACAATAATATTGAAGAACAAAGTGTTGTGCCTTGTTCTGATGCAGGTCCTCAAATCGTTGAAATGATTCAAAAAGATACAGATGAAGCTATGAAGATCCATGCTGCTTTGCTTGGTATGGTAGATGATATGACAAATTATGAGCAAAAGTTCTTAGGCGCTGCACAAATCTATAACGAACAAGCTGTAAGTGCTAGATCTTATTTGCAACAATCCATGATAATGCTTGCTTCTCAAAATGCAATCATTAATACCGCTAAATCAGTAGGATTAAATCCTGCTTCTGTGGCTGCAAATACTGCTTATGCGGATCAGCAATTTTACGCAAGTATGCACAAGCACAAGGATACTTGGCGCAAACTTATTTGCCTTTAGCTAAAGCTTATTTAACAGCTATCATCATAGGTTTGTCTTGGCTTGTTGCTTTGCTTTCTATTGTGTTTGGCTCTTACGCACATATTAAGATGTTTTTTACTCTATGTATTTGGATAGTGCTTTGGACTCCTATACTTTGTATTATTAATTTTATAAATGATTTTAATCTTATGAATGTTGCACAAGTAATAACAGGTGGAAAAGCAGCTTTAAGCTTAGGAGATAACATGCTTATCTTTAAAGAAGTAGCAAATAGATCAAATTTCATGAATTACCTTGTAATGAGTACTCCTGTTTTAGCTTATGCTATAGCTAAAGCAAGTGAGCAAGGATTTGTAACTTTTGCTTCTGGATTATCTCAAGCTCTAACAGGTGCTTCAAAAGCTGCTGGAAGCTTTGCAAATCAGCAAGCCTTATCTACACAAACTAGCATTGCTACTCCTAGAGGAGATGAAGTTTGGTCGATGAATGCAGGGGTAGCATCGCTTCAATATGCAAGAAATATAGATGGTGTGGTTACTAAATTTAATACTCAATCAGTTATGGGTGATAATACAAAGAATTCTGAAATCTCTAATGCAAATATGACAGGAACAAATGTTGATGGTATGATGTCAGGCGCCAAACTTAGCGCAGGAACTATGACAACTGTTAATAGCGTATCTCAAGCAAATTCTGATGCTTGGAATAAAAACTTTAATGATCAATATTCACATATGAGTCAAAGCGGTAGAGCAAGTGCATTTAAATGAAGCTAAAGGATTTATGGAGAAAGGAGATGAAGCATTTAAGAAGGCTTTTGCAAATAATATTGGACAAGAGATTCAAAATAGAACTGATTTAACTAGCGAAGAAAAGGCGGAAATTGCATTAGCAGCTTCTGCTCATGCAGGTTTTAGCGTTCTTGGAAATGGTGCTGAAATTCAATCAAGTGCAAGTTCAAAAAGAGGTATAGGAAATGTTGAAACTTTTTCAGAAGCTCAAAAAGCTGCATATAATGAAATAATGGAAAGAGCTTCTCTTAAAACTCTATCTACCACAAAAGGTATGGATTCTTCTTGGAGTAATACGCTTTCAGGTGGCGATTCTACAGCTTATTCAAAAATGGTTGGATATACTCAAAGCTATACCCAAACAGAACAAGGTATTCAATCTGTTAGTACTAATAATATTGACAATACACTTAATGTGGTTGCAAGAGATCTTGCTGCTGGAGATAATAAAGACTTTAGCAATCTTAATACAGCTCAACAAAATGAATACTTTGCAAAAGCAGATAATTATGTATCCGATATGGTTAAGAATGATCCTGCACAACTTGCACAATATAATAGTCAATATGGCGCTCAAAGCATTGTTAGTCCAAATAACACTACTATGCCACACGCTGCAGGTATGAATTTTAAAACCATTGATGGATCAGAAAGAAGTGTTTTAACTCAATCTAATTTAAATCAAGATCAAGTAAATCAAAGTAGTAAAAGAACAAGCAACACTACAACAATGCCAGATAGTCAAGAAGTTAAAAGCGGAGCAACTCACTCGCAAATAGCTCAAGATAATAAAAAAGGAAGTAATGCTATTAGGGAAACTTCTAAAAATTGGAATCCTATTGGAAAAGATACTCCTTCTATTTAAACAAAAGGCTTTATAGCCTTTTGTTTAAAGATAAAATAGAATCTAAAATAGCACAATTTACAGAAAAAGCTATAAAAAACAACGATAATATAAAAACTAATGCAATAAAAGCAATTACGACAGATTTAACAGTTGTTAATACTCCTAAATAAACTCCAATTAAAATCGAAATTGAAATTAGTAAGAGAAAACATAAGAGAAATAAAATTTTATTAATTATTTTAGTTTCCCTTTTTTCTGTATTTCTGTTTTTTAGAAAAATCATATAAAAACTTAAAATTGAAAAAAACAACACAATAAATATTAAAAAGCTAACAACTAAGTATGTGGAAAGCATAATATTACTCCTTGACTAATAACTTATTCATATTTTTAATAAAATTATACCATATTTTAATAAATTTTGAAAGTATTTTTGCTATAAAATGCCTATTTTTTAGTGGTTTGAAACGGATTTCTTTTTTTTATTTAACTATGTCAATTTTTAAGTGCTTATTTTATAAGACTTTATAGCGCTATTTGCAAGATCAGCTAAGAATTTACTTCTATTATCGCTTATTGTATCTATTGCCTCTACTAAGCTTTTAGGCAAGGTAATATTAATTCTAATTTTTGCTTCATTATCAATAGGTTCTTTAATATAATCACCTTTTTCAAGCATAACTTCTAATGCTCCTTTAAATGCTTCTTTGAGATCTTTTAAGGCTTCTATTTCATTTTCACCATCTCCCATAATATAAGGGAAATCTTTATATCTTGCAAAATATCCTCCGCCATCTTTTTCATCAAGTTTTTTTATAATAATTTCATAAGGTAGATTAAGATAGTAATCTAAGTCTTTCATCATTCATTCTCCTGTTATAGCTTTTAAAACCATTTTGACATATATAGCCTTTATAGGGCGTTTAAATGGAATAGTAATAAGATCACATTCTTCTTTTCTTGAATTGATAATGTGATCCGCCTTTATTAAAACATTCATAACCTTCGCTTTCTAATAAAATCTTAAGCGTTTCAAAGCGCACATTGTTAGGATTATTTTTTAAATCTTTAATAATTTTATCTTTTTTACTCACTATAATATTCTTATGAGTATGTATTATACACACTTTTTATTAAGTATCACTTATAAACCGATCGCAATTCTTTTAATCTTGTTGTCTTTGTATGTTTAATTGAAAGTATTAAGACTGAGATTATTGAGCTGCGTTTTGAAACGGATTTCTTTTTTATTTGACTTGGAAAAATGAATGAGAATTTGTAGTTTCATGTACTAACAAAGGCAAGGGGCTTTTCTGTCCTGCGGTTTTGTTAAAAATACTTCCATTTTAAACTTAAAAAACCTAAAGTTTAGATATAATCTCACAAAACGCTTACTATGTCGTTTCATAGTTAGCCTTGATTGATAAATTTCCGCCAAGAGTGAAAACTCAAGGCGGATTTTTTATTATAGCGAATCTTGTTTTTTGCTTTTCTAATTTTTTACCAATCTTTTCTATTTTTTTGTAAAAGTATTTTTGCTATGAATTTCTCATAACCGAAAGCCACGTCTCTTTCGGTTAAATGTTTTTTAGTATAAATGTATTAAGCTTAGACTAAGCGTGGTTTTTATAAAATTTTTCAATGATTATATCAAATGAGCTTGATTATCTCATTAATTAATTCTAAGACAAGAACTAAAAATTCAATGATCTTACTCATCATGTCTCTTTCTTGTAACCGAAAGAGTAGCCATGCCTAATATGCTTTAATTATAGTATTTTTGAATAAATGTTTTATCATCTTATTGATTATTTGTGTGATAGAATTTCCTTTCCGCAAATCAATGCACCTTAATACTTTTAGTCTCTTGTTAATTTTCTTATTTTTGGATATCTTTATAATCAAATACAAAAAACTTCTTATAAAAATAGTTTTTATCTTTTTTATTATGTCTTTTTGTGTAAGCATTTAAAATAAACTCCTTAAGCTAATTTCTCCTAACTTTTTAAAACAAAAAATAAAAAGTTAGGAGAAAAGTTAGGGAAAAATTTTTAAAATGGATTTTAACGGAAAAATTTAATTTAGATTTTAGATAGTTTTAAAGTCCTATTTTATAGATATTTTTTAAGTTTTATATTTATGTTAATTTATGTAGTTAGCAGTATAAATGGTGCGGTTAGCGAGATTTGAACTCGCACACGCGGAGCGCACCACCCCCTCAAGATGGCGTGTCTACCAATTCCACCATAACCGCATAGAAAAAAGCCCAAAAAGGGCTTTGATAAGTTTTATTGTAAAACTATAAAAGGATTTGCGTAAAGTGCTATTAGCGCGATAACAAGAGCATAGATAACTTGTGCTTCAATCATCGCTAAAGCGATAAACATAGTTGTCATTAATTTTGGCCCAAGACCAGGGTTTCTAGCTGTTCCTGCAATTGTTGCCGCTGCAGTATTACCCATACCGATAGCACCACCAAGTGCTGCAACGCCAAGACCTAAGCCTGCTGCAAGAACTGAAAATGCTTTAATCCATACATTAATAGCTTCTTGCTCTACTGGAGCATTAGTTTCAGCTGCAAAAGCTACTGCTGCACATGCTAATAATAAAAAAAGAACTTTTTTCATTATCTTAACCTTTCTATAAAAAAAATTTTTTTCAATTTTTAAATCAGTTCGGCTTGCGTATCCCTACTTAAGACTTAAAAATAAAGCCGAATTATAACCAAAAGTATCTTTATTTTTATTGAAATTTACAAAAATTCACATTTTTGATTTAAATTTGATTGTTTTCAATAAAGCTTAAAAGTTTTTTTGCTTTAATAATATTTTAAAATAATTTTTAAGTTAAGGTTGCAACATTGAGTTCTAAATTTTCAAAAATAGGTTTCATTTTAGCGGTAGCAGGTTCAGCAGTGGGCTTGGGTAATGCTTGGAAATTTCCAACACTAGTAGGTCAAAGTGGTGGATCTGCTTTTATCTTGCTTTATATAATTCTTACTTTGGGTGTAGGTTTTGTGATATTTTTAGCTGAGCTTAGCATAGGAAAAATTAGTGAAAAAGATCCGGTTAATGCCTATGAAAAGTTAGCACCTTCAAATAAAAAAGCTTGGTCTTATGTTGGTTTTACTATGGTGGGGGCGATTTTAATAGTTTCTTTTTATACCTTGGTGATTGGCTGGATAGTTAAATATGTGTTTTTAAGTATCACTGGAAATTTGCCTATGGATCTAGAAGTAAGTAAAGCACAGTTTGGATTTTTTACAAGTGAGGATTTTTTAAGTCAGTTTATTTGTTTTACTTTGGTTTTTTTATGTGTTTTTTATATTGTTTCTAAAGGTGTTAAGAATGGGATTGAAAAGTTAAATGTTTGGATGATGCCTTCATTATTTATTTTACTAATCTTGATGCTTGTTTATGCTATTAGTAAAGATGGTTTTATGATGGCGGTTAAATTTCTTTTTGTGCCTGATTTTTCCAAAATCAACACTTCAAATGTTCTTGAAGCTTTAGGACTTGCCTTTTTTAGTCTTTCTTTGGGTGTTGGGACGATTATTACTTATTCTGCTAGTCTGCCTGATAAAACTAATTTTATTACCAGTACTTTAAATATTATTTTTATCAATCTTTTAGTTGGTCTATTAATGGGTTTGGTTGTTTTCACTTTTATCTTTGAATTTGGTTACAATCCTAATCAGCAAGGACCAGGGCTTGTTTTTATTTCCTTGGCTACTTTATTTGAAAAAATTGGGGTGATCGGTTGTATTTTTGGAGCAGCGTTTTTTATTTCTTTAATCTTTGCTGGTATTACTTCAGCTGTTTCAATGATAGAGCCTTTTGCTTTTTATCTTATTAATACTTTTGGTATGAGCCGTAAAAAAGCTTTGATTTTAATAGGAATTGTTGTTTATATTTTAGGAATGTTGTGTATTTTATCTTCTTTAAAAAGTACTCAGTTTGGATTTTTTGGAATGAGTTTTTTTGATTTGCTTGATAGTATTTCAAGTAAGGTTATTATGCCTTTAGGTGGAATTTTGGCAGCTATTTTTGTGGGATTTGTGATGAAAAAAGAAGCTTTAAAAATTTTATTTGAACCTTATATGAGGGGTATATTTTTTGAACTTTGGTATGTGTTTTTGAGATTTATTTCCCCTTTGGCTGTTGTTATAGTTATGATAGCCGCTTTTTTAAAGTGAGTTTGAAAAATAATGAGAACATATTTTTCAAAAATCGGTTTTGTATTGGCTGTTGCTGGTGGAGCTGTTGGTTTAGGTAATGCTTGGAAATTCCCAACTTTAAGCGCAGAAAATGGCGGTTTTGTTTTTGTGCTTTTATATTTGTTTTTTACTTTAACCATAGGATTTAGTATTTTTTTGGCTGAAGTGGCTATGGGACGTTTAAGTAAAAGTGATCTTGCAAATGCTTATTCAAATCTTGCCATAAAATATGGCAATAGATGGCGATATGGCGGCGTTTTTATGTTAGGTGGTATTTTTGTTCTCTCTTTTTATCTAGTTATTATGGGATGGGTTTTAAAATATACTGTAGTTAGTCTTTATTATCTTCCTAAAACCTTAGATGAAGCAGCAAGTAATTTTCAGAATTTAATTACTACAAATTTGACAAGTTCTGTTTTTTTCTTCATTTTATCTTTTTTTCTTACTTTATTAATAGTATCTAAAGGTTTAATCAAAGGGATTGAAAAATTAAACGTTGTTATAATGCCTAGCTTATTTTTAATGCTTGTTTTTATGTTGTTTTATTGTATGGGATTTAAGCAAGGTTTTGCAAATGCTTTTTCTTATTTATTTTATCCTGATTTTTCACATTTTAAATTTAGCTCTATTGCCGAAGCTTTAGGGCTTGCATTTTTTACCTTATGCTTGGGAATAGGTTGTATAGTTACATATTCATCAGCCTTGGATAAAAAAACAAATTTTATAAAAAGTTCAGTGTATATTGTTTTGATTAACTTATTGATTTCTTTTATCATGGGACTTATTGTTTTTACTTTTATCTTTGAATTTGGAGCCGATCCGCATACTCAAGGAGCAGGAATTGTTTTTGTATCCTTGATGAGTTTGTTTAATCAACTTGGAGCTTTAGGCTATATTTTTGCATTTTGTTTTTTCTTAGCACTTTTTTTTGCTGGTATTACTTCAGCTGTTTCAATGATAGAGCCTTTAACTTTTTATATGATTAATAACTATCAAATTTCTCGTGTTAAAGCTCTATTTTTAATAGGTTTATTTGTTTTTGTTTTTGGAATTTGTTGTATCTTGTCATTAAATTTAAATTTTTTTTCTATGTTTAGTTTTTTTGGCAAAGATTTTTTTACTTTATTAGATAAATTAACTTCAAATTTTTTACTTCCACTTGGTGCTATAGTATGCTCTATATTTGTAGGTTTTTTTATGAATAAAAAACAAATTTATAAAATTTTTTCTAAATTTATAAGTAGAAAAATTTTCTTAATTTGGTTGTTTTTTATTCGTTTTATATCGCCTATAGCAATAATTTTGGTAATGTGTTATCAAATTTTTGTATAATAATGAAAAAATATTTTTTTTAAGGAAAAATAATGGCTAAAAAATTCATCGATGTAATGGATACAAGCTTTAGAGATGGTTTTCAGTCCGTTTATGGGGCTAGGGTTTTAATGGATGATTTTTTTCCTGCAGTAGAAGCAGCAAAAGAAGCAGGCATTACACATTTTGAATTTGGCGGTGGTGCTAGATTTCAAAGCTTGTATTTTTATCTTAATGAAGATGCTTTTGCCATGATGGATAGATTTAGAGCTATTGTAGGAAAAGATGCCAATCTTCAAACTTTAGCAAGAGGGGTCAATACCGTTACTTTAGACACTGGAAGTAGTGAGCTTATTGATTTGCATGCAAAACTTTTTGCAAAACACGGTACTACAACGATAAGAAATTTTGATGCCCTTAATGATGTAAATAATTTAAAATTTAGTGGTGAATGTATAGTAAAATATGGGTTAAAGCATGAAATTACTATCACTTTAATGGATTTACCGTCAAATTGTAAAGGTGCCCATGATGTGCCTTTTTATGAAAAAATTTTAAAAGAAATTTTAGCAGCAGAAATTCCTTTTCATAGTATTTGTTTCAAAGATGCAAGTGGAACTTCTAATCCAAATAAAATTTATGAAACCATTAAAATGGCTAGAAAAATTTTACCTCAAGATACACACATTAGGCTTCATACGCATGAAACTGCAGGAGTGAGTATAGCTTGCTATCTTGCAGCACTTGAAGCAGGTGTTGATGGTATCGATTTGGCTGCAGCTCCTGTAAGTGGTGGAACTTCTCAGCCTGATATTTTAACCATGATGCATGCCTTAAAAGATAAAGATTATGATTTAGGTGGATTTGAAGAAGAAAAAATTCTAAAATACGAAGAAGTTTTAAAAGATTGTTTAAAAGAGTATTTTTTACCCCCTGAAGCTACTATGGTAAATCCACTTATTCCTTTTTCTCCTATGCCAGGAGGAGCTTTAACGGCAAATACACAAATGATGAGGGATAATAATATTTTAGATAAATTTCCACAGGTCATTCATGCTATGAGAGAAGTTGTAGAAAAAGGTGGATTTGGTACTTCGGTTACTCCAGTTTCTCAATTTTATTTTCAACAAGCATTTAATAATGTTATGTTTGGGCCTTGGAAAAAAATCGCAGAAGGTTATGGAAAAATGGTGCTTGGTTATTTTGGAAAAACTCCAGTTGCACCCGATGCAAACATTATTGAGCTTGCTTCAAAACAACTTAATTTAGAACCTACTACAGAGCTTGCTATAAATATAGCTGATAAAGATGAGAGTAAAAGTATAGCTTATACCAAAACCTTGCTTGAAAAAGAGGGTATAGAAACGAGTGAAGAAAATATATTTGTTGCAGCAGCTTGTAAAGAAAAAGGTATAGCATTTTTAAAAGGAGAGGCAAAGGTAAATGTACGCAAATTAGCCAGTATGCCAAAACCTATGAGTGTAGATGAAAACAAATTTACCGTAGCTGTAAATGGTAATAAATATCATGTAGAAGTAAGTTATGGTTTTGATAAAGATGTTAATGTTAAAAGTGTGAAAAAAGTAGAAGAAAATAAAAATATTATTTCTTCAAATTCGACAAGTTCTGTCGATGCTGAAAATGAAGTTTTAGCGGGTATTTCGGGTAATGTTTTTAAAATTTATGTTAACGAAGGCGAAGAAGTAAAATCAGGTCAAGCTATCATGGTTTTAGAAGCAATGAAAATGGAGATTGAGGTTAATGCTCCAAAAGATGGAATTATTTCAGAGCTTTGTATTAAAATAGGCGATACTGTTAATGAAGGCGAAGTATTAGCTATTTACAAGAATTAAAGTGAGGGAAAAATGAAAAAATTTGATAATTTAGGTTTAGATAATATAAAGGAAATTTTTCATAATTTAAGTTATGATGAATTAAATGCTCATGAAAAAGCAAATAATGAAGGTTTAAGCACGGATAATGATACTTTTTGTGTGGATACGGGAATTTTTACAGGTAGAAGTCCTAAAGATAAATATTTTGTAAAACAAGATCCATCTAGTAAATATATAGCTTGGGGGAAGATAAACCAGCCTATTACAAAAGAATTATTTGATAAACTTTTAACTAAAGCAAAGCAAGAGTTAAGTGGAAAGAAAATTTATGTTCAAGATGCTTTTTGCGGTGCTTCTTTGCAAAGTCGCAAAGCAGTAAGATTTGTTACTGAAATTGCATGGCAAGCGCATTTTGTTAAAAATATGTTTATTCGCCCAAGTCAAGAGGAACTTGAGAATTTTAAAGCAGATTTTATTGTTTATAATGCTTGCAAATGTATTAATGAAGATTATAAACAAGATGGTTTAAATTCAGAGGTTTTTGTGATCTTTAATGTTGAAGAAAATATAGCGGTTATTGGTGGAACTTGGTATGGTGGAGAAATGAAAAAAGGTATTTTTTCTATGATGAATTATTGGTTGCCACTAGAAAATAAACTTTCTATGCATTGTAGTGCAAATGTCGGAGAAAAAGACGATGTGGCACTTTTCTTTGGACTTAGCGGTACAGGAAAAACTACGCTTTCAACCGATCCAAAAAGAAGACTCATAGGTGATGATGAGCATGGCTGGGATGATGAAGGTGTGTTTAATTTTGAGGGCGGTTGTTATGCAAAAACAATCAATCTTGATCCTGAGCATGAGCCTGAAATTTATGGCGCGATTAAAAGAAATGCACTTTTAGAAAATGTAGTTTTAAGAGCTGATAAGAGTGTTGATTATGCTGATGCTTCAAAAACAGAAAATACGAGAGTTTCTTATCCTATAGAGCATATTGAAAATCATGAGCCTAGCTTAAAAGCAGGGCATCCAAAAAATATTATATTTTTAAGTGCAGATGCTTTTGGAATTTTGCCTCCGGTGAGTAAATTAAGCAAAGAACAGGCTATGTATTATTTTTTAAGCGGTTATACAGCAAAAGTAGCTGGAACTGAGCGTGGTATAACAGAGCCTCAAGCAACTTTTTCAGCTTGCTTTGGAGAACCTTTTATGCCTTTACATCCAACGGTTTATGCGAGATTGCTTGGTGAAAAGATTGAAAAACATGAAGTTAATGTTTATCTTGTTAATACGGGTTGGAGCGGTGGAAGTTACGGTGTAGGTAAAAGAATGAGTATTAAGGCTACTAGGGCTTGCATTAATGCTATTTTAGATGGGAGTATTGCAAAATGCGAATTTGAAAATTTTGAAGTGTTTAATTTAGCTATTCCAAAAGCTTTAGAAGGTGTAGAAAGCACGCTTTTAAATCCTATAAATACTTGGTTAGATAAAAATGCCTATACTGAAACAAGAGATAAGCTAGCACATATGTTTGTGCAAAATTTCAAACGCTATGAAGATGTCAAAGAAGGTATTGAATTTAGCAAATTTGGACCAAAAATTTAAGGTATTTAAATGAAAAATGAAATGTGGTCAGGACGCTTTAGCGGTGCAAGCGATGAGCTTTTAAAAGAATTTAATGCGAGTTTAAATGTAGATAAAACTTTGTTTAATGAAGATATACAAGGATCTATAGCGCATGCTACAATGCTTGAAAGTTGTGGTATTTTAAAAAAAGAAGAATTAGATGCTATTATAAAAGGCTTAGAACAAGTTAAAAGTGAAATAGAGCAAGGTAAATTTGTTTTTGATATCAAAGATGAAGATATACATATGGCCATAGAAAAGCGTTTAAGCGAGATTATAGGCAGTGAAATTGGTGGAAGACTACATACTGCAAGAAGTAGAAATGACCAAGTGGCTACTGATTTTAAACTTTTTGTAAAAAAATCTCACATAGAACTTTTAAAACTTTTAAAAGAATTGATTCAAACCATGCTCGAACATGCTAAAGTGCATAAAAAAACTATTATGCCAAGTTTTACACATTTACAACACGCTCAGCCTGTGAGTTTTTCTTTTTATATCTTAGCTTATGCTTTTATGTTAATGCGAGATATTAAGCGTTTACAAAATAGCCTAGAACTTGCAGACTTTTCGCCACTTGGTTCTTGTGCATGTGCAGGAACAAGCTATGCTACCAATCGTGAGTTGAGTGCTGAAATTTTAGGATTTAAAGATATTATGCCAAATGCTATGGATGGAGTGAGTGATAGGGATTTTGCTCTTGATTTGCTTTATGATATAGCAGTTATTTTTACACACACTTCAAGACTTTGTGAGGAAATGATTTTATTTTCAAGCTCAGAATTTTCTTTTATAACCATAAGTGATAGTTTTTCAACGGGAAGTTCTATTATGCCTCAGAAAAAAAATCCCGATGTTTGTGAGCTTATACGTGGAAAAACAGGGCGTGTTTATGGAAATTTGATTTCTCTCTTAACTATAATGAAAGCTTTACCTTTAGCTTATAATAAAGATATGCAAGAAGATAAAGAGGGGCTTTTTGATAGTGTAAAAACGGCTAAAGATAGCTTAATTATCTTAAATGCAATGTTAAAAGAAATACAAATCAACAAAGAAAATATGCTTAATGCTTGTAAAAAAGGTCATTTGTTGGCTACCGATTTGGCAGATTATTTGGTGCGTGAAAAAAATATTCCTTTTAGAAAAGCACATTTTATAGTGGGAAATGTTGTTGCACAAGCTGAAGCACAAGGCATTGATATAAGTGAAATTAAAGATCTTTCAAAAATAGATCCTGTATTTGATGAAAAAGCTATGGAACTTTTAAATTTTGAATTTTCTTTAAATTCTAAGCAAAGTGAAGGCTCAAGTTCTATTGCAAGCGTAGAAAAGCAAATTCAAATTTTGGAAGGTTTTATTCAAAATTTATAAATATTGTTTAGGCTATTTTGCCTAAACATTGAATCTAAAATGCATTACATCGCCATCTAAAACGATATAGTCTTTTCCTTCAAGGCGTAGCTTTCCTGCTTCTTTGGCGCCATTTTCGCCTTTGTATTGGATATAATCTTCATAGGAAATAACTTCAGCTTTTATGAAACCTTTTTCAAAGTCATTGTGAATTACACTTGCTGCTTTTGGTGCTTTCCAACCTTTTTTGATTGTCCAAGAACGCACTTCAACTACACCAGCGGTAAAATAACTGATCAGTCCAAGCTTAGCAAAAGCAGTGCGTATGATTTGATCAAGACCGCTTTCGTTAACTCCTAGAGAACTTAAAAATTCATGACTTTCTTCATCACTTAATCCTACTAATTCTTCTTCGATTTTTGCACAAAGCTTGATAACTTCATGATCATTTTTTTTAGCATATTCTTTTAAAGCTTTTACATAATCATTATCTTCACTAATACCATTTTCATTAACATTTGCACCATAAATCACTTCTTTAGCAGAAAGCAGTCTTAATTCTTTGATTAAGGCTTGATAAATTTCACTTTCTTTTTCAGGGTAAGAACTTGCAGCTAAGCCTTTGTTTAAATGATCAAGTAAGGAATTTGCAAGTTCGAGACTTTCTTTAGCACCCTTTTGATTGGCTTTGGCTTCTTTGGTGAGTTTTTCTATTTTTTTACTAAGTTGCTCAATATCTGCTAAAATAAGCTCTGTATTGATAATTTCTACATCACGTAAAGGATCAACTCCACCTTCAACATGGGTGATATTTTCTTCATCAAAACAACGCACTATGTGTAAAATAACCTCAGTTTCACGTATATTTGAAAGAAATTTATTTCCCAAGCCTTCGCCTTTACTTGCACCTTTAACAAGTCCAGCGATATCTACAAATTCTATTAAAGAATGCATAATTTTTTCAGGTTTTACGATTTTGGCAAGTTCATTAAGTCTTAAATCAGGAACTTCAACCATGGCTTTGTTAGGCTCTATGGTGCAGAAAGGATAGTTTGCGCTTTGGGCATTTTGTGCTTTAGTTAAAGCATTAAAAGTCGTTGATTTGCCAACATTTGGAAGTCCTACTATACCTACACTTAAACTCATTTAGCTTTCCTTAAAATTTGAATTAAATAATTAACGCACATTCTAACTCCAGCTCCACCTGCGCCAAAACTAGAATATCCCCAAGATTTTTCTGTATAAGCAGGTCCTGCTATGTCAAGATGTAGCCATTTGTCTTTATATTCTTTACGAATAAATTTATCTAAAAATAATCCTGCGGTAATTGCACCTCCGTAGCGACTAGAGGCAGTGTTGCTAACATCAGCAATATTTGATTTTATAAGTTCTCTTAAGTGAGGGTTGAAATGTAAGATTGTGGTATATTCTCCACTTTTTTTGGAGCTTAGATAAAAATCATTTTGCAATTCTTCATTATTTCCCATAATAGCGCTTGTAAATTCTCCAAGTCCTACAACGCAAGCTCCAGTAAGAGTTGCCATATCGATAAGTAAATCAGGTTTTAAATCCTGTGCAAAAGAAAGACAATCGGCTAAAACCAAGCGTCCTTCAGCATCTGTATTTCTTACCTCTATGCTTACACCTTCACGACTGATTAACACATCATCAGGCTTATAAGCATTGCCGCCTATCATATTTTCAGTTGCACCTAAAATGCAATGCACTTCTAAATCTAAAGCAAGTTCAGCTACGGCTTTTATGATTCCCATTGCTGCTGCTGCACCGCTTTTATCAGCTTTCATTGTAAGCATAAAATCAGCTGGTTTTAAGCTTAATCCACCGCTATCGTAAGTTAAGCCTTTTCCAACAAATACAACACGTTTTTTTGCATTTGTGGCTTTATAACTTAGATGAATGAGGCGTGGAGGATGTACTGAGGCGCGATTTACTGCTAAAAAGGCATTCATTTTTTCTTTAGCTAAAAATTTTTCATCATAAATTTTACAAGTGATGTTTTTATTTTCTTTAGCTAAATTTTGTGCATCTTCTGCCATTTTTAAAGGGGTGTAAATTTCAGGAATTTCATTGACTATATTTTTGGTAAAATTTGTAGCATTGGCTAAAATTTCTCCACGCTCTAAACCTATCTTAGCTTCATCTTTATTAAATTTTTTACCATTTAATTCTTCACTTGAAATAATAAATCTTTCTAAAGTTCTTGTTTTTTTCTCGCTTTTATATTTGTCAAATTTATAAGCTCCAAAAAGTACGCCTTCAACTAAAGATGCAAAACTTCTAACTACACAATCTCCTATTATGCTAGGAAGTTTTACGCTTTTAATATTAAGTTTCTCAAGAGTTTTATATGCTGTGCAAAGACTTAATCTTATATCCTCATAAGCAAGACTTTTAAGCTCTAAATAAAGCTTTTTATTGTTTAAGTCTAATAATGCACCTTCACCTTTGTAATTATTAAGTTTAAAAAAATCTTTTTCTTTGTTAAAAATTTTTAAATTTTTATCCTGTATAAAAACAAGTTCAAAGTCTGCTTTTATAGCATCTAGTTTTTTATCGTTTAATTCAAATTTCATGATTTTTTCCTTTTATCTTTAAGTATAGCTTTTTCCATTTGTTTAAAACCAAATAATAAAAGGGATAAAAAAGCTATAATAATAATGGCTGCATAATACCAATGTTCTTCAGCCCAAGTCACCATCTTCCAAATTTGTTCTCCAAAATACCAAGCTAAAAGTATAGTGATTGATGCCCAAACCCAAGCACTAAAAAGATTGATAATAGCAAATTTTTTTGCACTATAACGCGTGATTCCTATACTCATAGGTATAATGGTTCTAAAGCCATACATATAGCGTTGTATAAAAATAATAGGCCAACCAAAACGTTGTAAAAGTAGGTGTGCTACTGCAAATTTACGCCTTTGAGTTTTTAATTTTTTTTGTATGTAGCGTTTATTATATCTTCCTATATAGAAATAAATTTGATCGCCTACAAAACCGCCAAGACCTGCTATAAATATAACAAAGCCTAAATTTACATGTCCTTGATGGGCAAAAATACCTGCTAAAATTAAAGCTAACTCTCCTTCTAAAATACACCATAAAAAAATAATAATATAAGCTAGATCTTTGTATTGGTAAAGTAAATTTTTTAAAAATTCTTCCATTTGTACCTTTCTATAGTTTTAAATTTCTAAAACACTATAAACTGAAGTAAGTTTTTCAAGTTTATTTGCTCCATTTAAATCTTTAAGATTCATTAAAAAACAAGCTTCAACACATTTTGCTCCAGCTTTTTGAATGAGTTCATATGAAGCTATAGCTGTTCCGCCAGTTGCTATTAAATCATCTACAAGTAAAACTCTTGCATTTTGAATATTTTTAAATGCATCTTTATGAAGTTCTACTTTATCGCT
Organism: Campylobacter sp. 2014D-0259; assembly: GCF_008000505.1. Lineage (NCBI taxonomy): Bacteria > Pseudomonadati > Campylobacterota > Epsilonproteobacteria > Campylobacterales > Campylobacteraceae > Campylobacter > Campylobacter sp. 2014D-0259. The sequence goes on along the minus strand of NZ_VOAQ01000016.1, from coordinate 155,642 downwards.
GCCATATTCAAGATCGTATTCGCAGCTAAAGGTTTCAAAAGGGAGTTTTCCAGGTTTTCTAATAGGCACAAAAGGAAGATTAAGTTTTGCACAAATCATAGATGCAAAGATAAATCCTCTGCTTTCTGTTCCTGCTATGAAGTCTAGATTGTAATCTTTGTAGCGTTCTTTTAAATGTTTAAGTAGAAAATTTAAAGCCTCTTTGTTATTTAGTAGAGTGGTAATATCTCTAAAGATAATTCCTTTTTTTGGAAAATCAGGAATAATTCTAATGCTATCAAGCAGGTATTTTTGTTCTTCTTGTGTTAGTTTTATCATAATAATGCCTCGATTTTTGCTTCTAATTCTTTAATTCTTTGTCTTAGTTTGTCATTTTCCAAACGATATTGAGAATTTCTAGTTCTTAAAGATGTAAGGTCTGCTTTGATTTTATTAAGTTCTTCTGTGAGTATATCTATATTTCCAAGACTTCTTTGAAGTTGAATTTGTAGTTTTCTAATGACAATCTCAGTATCATCAAGATTGTTTTTGATAAAATCTTTTGATGTTTTTTCTTTATTAAGTAGAGTTTTATAGTAAAACAACATTACAATAAGATAGATAGTTGCACAAATCAATATAGTTAAAACAAGCCAGTTTGTAAACATTATATTTTTACCTCAATTTTTTGAATTCTTTGCATATGTCTCCCTTCTTCAAAAGGAGTTTGAATGAATTTTTCTATAATATCTATAGCTAATTCAACCCCGATTAATCTTCCGCCTAATGCCAAAACATTGGCATCATTATGCCTTCTTGCAAGTTCTGCACTTAAGCTTTCATGACATAATGCACAACGAATGTTTTTATGACGATTTGCTGCAATAGAAATTCCAATTCCACTTCCACAAATAAGAATGCCAAAGCTTCGTTCGTCTATTTTTTCGGCAAGTAAATGTGCATAATCAGGATAATCGCAGCTTGCGCAAGTGTTTGTTCCTAAATCGTTAAAAATTATATTTTTTTCTTTTAAAAATACGCAAATTTTTTCTTTTAATTCAAAACCAGCATGATCACTAGCAATATAAATTTTTTCCCTAAGCATTGGTTTCCTACATTACTATATAAAATAAGATAAAAACCTAATCTTATCATATTAAATCATAAAAACAGCTTTTCTTTTTTTAAAAATAAGCTTTATTTTTCTTTATATATGTTAGAATTACGTGACAAGAAAAATAAAATTTCAATAAATTAAGGGGAGAAGAAAATGAAGCTCATACTCATAGGATCTTCAACAGGTGGTCCTAATCAGCTTAAATTTCTTTTAAAGGATATTGATATAAAAAATACTTGTGTAGTTATAGCTCAACACATGAGTGCCAGTTTTATTCCATCTTTTGTGGGGCAATTTAATAAAGAAGCTTTTAGTGAAGTGTGCTTATTGAATGATAAAGAGATATTAAGCAATAAAATTTATATTTGCCCTAAAAATACTATTTTATCTGGAAATTTAAATATTGTAGCCGCTTGGCAAGATGTGGCTTCAAGCTTTAAACCGAGTGTGGATTTACTTTTTCATTCCGCTGTTTCTTTGGTAAAAACAAATAAAATACTTGCTATTATTTTAACGGGCATGGGAGATGATGGTGCAAAAGGTTTATTTGAGCTTTATAAAACAGGAGTTAGATGTTTATGCGAGAATGAAGCAGATAGTGTCGTTTATGGTATGCCAAAAAGAGCAAAAGATATGAATCCGCATTTAAAACCTATGAGCTTAAAAGAAATTAAAAAAGAAATTGTAAATTTTATTGATCAGGATTAATAAAAGGAAAATTGCATGGAAAAAAAAATAACTCCTAGCGAATTAGAACTTAATGAATTTATAAAAATTATCAACGAAATGAGCGGTATTGATTTAACCGATAAAAAAAATATACTAGCTTTAAAGTTGAATAAATTTCTTGAAGGAACTAATACTAAAAATTTTTCCGAATTTTTGGGAAAATTAAAAAGCAATAGACAACTTAAACAAGAAACTTTAGATTTTGTAACCATAGGTGAAACTTATTTTTTAAGAGAATTGGCTCAATTGAAAGAAATAATTTATTATGCCAAAAGCTTAGAAAAGAGAGTAAATATCCTAAGTGCCCCTTGTTCAAGTGGAGAAGAGGTATATTCTTTGGCATTATTGGCTGCACAGAATTTTATTAAAGATATGTATATTTTAGGCATTGATATTAATTCAAGCGTGATTGAAAAAGCAAAACTTGGAAAATATCAAGGAAGAACTTTACAGCGATTGAGCGAGAGTGAAAAAAGAAGGTTTTTTTTAGAAAGCGAAGATAAATTTTATACTATTAATAAAAATGAGCTTTGTACTTGTAAATTTGAACTTTGCAATGTTTTTGAAGAAAAATTTTCAAGATTGGGAAAATTTGATATTATAGCTTCTAGAAATATGATTATTTATTTTGATCATGAATCAAAACTAAAACTTATGGAGAGATTTCATAGAATTTTAAATGATAAAGGAAGGCTTTATGTTGGCAATGCTGATTTAATTCCAGAGACTATTTATTTTAAAAAGATTTTCTCTCCAAGAGGTGTTTACTATGAAAAAGTATAAATTCTAAAAATTACTAAAAGTTACACTTTAGAAATTTATTAGTAAAAATAAGTTACATTTTGAAGTAGTTTTCTTTATTTAATGATAAAATAATTTTAATTAATTTTATATTTAGTTAAAAATAAAGGAAAAAACTTGATTGAATTAAAAAATGTAAACAAATACTACGGAACTCATCATGTTCTAAAGAATATTAATCTTTCTGTTAAAGAAGGTGAGAAGCTTGTTATTATAGGTCCAAGTGGAAGTGGAAAAAGTACAACTATCCGTTGCATGAATGGGCTTGAAGAAGTTAGTTCAGGCGAGGTCGTAGTTAACAATCTTGTTTTAAATCATAAAAATAAAATTGAAATTTGTCGAAAATATTGTGCAATGGTTTTTCAGCATTTTAATTTATATCCACATATGACGGTTTTGCAAAATTTGACCTTAGCTCCAATGAAACTTCAAAAAAAATCTAAAAAAGAAGCTGAAGAAACAGCTTTTAAGTATTTAAAAGTCGTAGGTTTAGTGGATAAAGCAAATGTTTATCCAGCAACCCTTTCAGGCGGACAACAACAACGCGTTGCTATAGCAAGATCACTTTGTACTAAAAAACCCTATATTTTATTTGATGAACCTACTTCAGCCCTTGATCCAGAAACCATACAAGAGGTTTTAGATGTAATGAAAGAAATTTCACATCAAAGCAATACTACCATGGTGGTTGTTACACACGAAATGGGTTTTGCAAAAGAAGTAGCAGATAGGATTATTTTTATGGAAGATGGTGCTATTGTGGAAGAAAATATTCCTAGTGAATTTTTCTCAAATCCAAAAACTGAAAGAGCGCGACTCTTTTTAGGGAAAATTCTTAAAAATTAACCAAAATTGAAAGGAGAAAAAATGGTTTTTAGAAAATCTTTGTTAAAGTTGGCAGTTTTTGCTCTAGGTGCTTGTGTTGCATTTAGCAATGCTAATGCAGCAGAAGGTAAACTTGAGTCTATTAAATCTAAAGGACAATTAATAGTTGGTGTTAAAAATGATGTTCCGCATTATGCTTTACTTGATCAAGCAACAGGTGAAATTAAAGGTTTCGAAGTAGATGTTGCTAAATTGCTAGCTAAAAGTATATTGGGTGATGATAAAAAAATAAAACTAGTTGCAGTTAATGCTAAAACAAGAGGCCCTTTGCTTGATAATGGTAGTGTAGATGCAGTGATAGCAACTTTTACTATTACTCCAGAGAGAAAAAGAATTTATAATTTCTCAGAGCCTTATTATCAAGATGCTATAGGGCTTTTAGTCTTAAAAGAAAAAAATTATAAATCTTTAGCTGATATGAAAGGTGCAAACATTGGAGTGGCTCAAGCTGCAACTACAAAAAAAGCTATAGGTGAAGCTGCTAAAAAAATTGGTATTGATGTTAAATTTAGTGAATTTCCTGATTATCCAAGTATAAAAGCTGCTTTAGATGCTAAAAGAGTTGATGCGTTTTCTGTAGACAAATCAATATTGTTAGGCTATGTGGATGATAAAAGTGAAATTTTGCCAGATAGTTTTGAACCACAAAGTTATGGTATTGTAACCAAAAAAGATGATCCAGCTTTTGCAAAATATGTTGATGATTTTGTAAAAGAACATAAAAATGAAATTGATGCTTTAGCGAAAAAATGGGGTTTATAATATGAATGAAAGTGTAGGTTTTGTTGAACATTTAAGACAAATTCTTACTTCTTGGGGTTTATATGATGAAAATAGTATAAGCCCTTTTGCGGTATGGAAATTTTTAGATGCTTTGGATAATAAAGATGCTTTTATTAATGGTTTTATTTATACTTTAGAAGTAAGCATTCTTGCTTTGCTTATAGCTACAATTTTTGGAACTATAGGCGGAGTTATGGCTACAAGTAGATTTAAAATTATCAGAGCCTACACTAGAATTTACGTAGAGCTTTTTCAAAATGTTCCTTTGGTAATACAAATTTTCTTTTTGTTTTATGCCTTGCCTGTTTTAGGTATAAGACTTGATATATTTACTATTGGTGTATTGGGTGTTGGAGCTTATCACGGAGCTTATGTAAGCGAGGTGGTTAGAAGTGGAATTTTGGCTGTGCCAAGAGGTCAGTTTGAAGCTTCTGCTTCTCAAGGGTTTACTTATATTCAACAAATGCGTTATATTATAGTACCTCAAACCATTAGAATTATTTTACCACCGATGACAAATCAAATGGTAAATTTAATCAAAAATACCTCTGTATTGCTTATTGTAGGTGGAGCTGAGTTAATGCATTCTGCTGATAGCTATGCAGCTGATTATGGAAATTATGCGCCAGCTTATATATTTGCAGCGGTTTTATATTTTATAATTTGTTATCCTTTGGCTTATTTTGCAAAGGCTTATGAAAATAAATTAAAAAAAGCACATTTAACGAGATAAAGGATTGTTAATGGAAAATGTTTTTAATGCACAAAATATTGAATTTTTAATGCAAGGTTTATTTCTGACATTAAAAATAGCCTTAGCAACTTGTATTATTTCGATTGTTTTTGGAACTTTTTTAGCTATAACTAAAAATTATGGGGATAGATTAAGTAAATTTTTAGCAGCTTGCTATATAGATATTTTTAGAAATACTCCTTTATTATTATGGATGCTTGCAGCTTGTTTTGTTCTACCTGTATTTTTTGGACAATTTCCTCAAGCTTTTTGGGGTACTATAGGATTTTCACTTTATACGAGTTCGGTTATGGCTGAAATTATTAGAGGTGGATTAAATTCTATACCAAAAGGTCAGTTTGAAGCAGCTTATTCTCAAGGTTTTGGTAAATTTTTTACTCTTTTTTATATTATTTTACCACAAACTTTTAGAAAAATAATACCTGCTTTATTATCTCAAATTGTAACCACTGTAAAGGATACAGCTTATTTAGCGGGTTTAGGTATAGCTGAACTTACTTATAATTCAAAAACTATATTGGCAAAACTAACAAGTTTTGAAGAAATTTTAGCGATGATAGGTGTTGTTGCGGGAATTTATTTTATAATATGTTTTTCACTTTCTATGTTGGTAAGATATTATGCCAAAAAGACAGCTTACATTTCTTAAAAAAGCTTATATTTTTATATAAGCTTTTTAAATTTACAGCAGTTTTTAACATTTTTTTTATTAAAATCTTTTGTATTAATTCATAATTTTATTGATTAAGGTTTTTTATGCGAGGTTATAAAATTTTTTCAGGCTCAGCTAATGTCGAATTTGCAAGACAAGTTTCTAAATATCTCTCCCTGCCTTTAAGTGATGCTGGAGTAAAGCGGTTTAGTGATGGAGAGATTAGTGTTCAAATTGATGAGAGTGTACGCGGAAAGGATGTTTTTATTATTCAAAGTACTTGCGCTCCTACAAACGATAATTTAATGGAACTTTTAATTCTTACAGATGCTTTGCGTCGCTCAAGTGCAAATTCAATTACGGCTATTATCCCATATTTTGGCTATGCGAGACAAGATAGAAAAGCAAATCCTAGAGTGCCAATTACTGCTAAACTTGTGGCTAATTTGATTCAAGCAGCTGGGATTGATCGCGTAGCTACGATAGATTTGCATGCAGGACAAATTCAGGGTTTTTTTGATATTCCAGTAGATAATCTTTATGGAAGTATAGTTTTTAATGATTACATTAAAGCCAAACATTTTAAAAATGCTATTATAGGAAGTCCAGATATAGGGGGTGTTGCAAGAGCTAGGAGTGTTGCAAAGCATTTAGGACTTGATATAGTTATAGTTGATAAGCGTCGTGAAAAAGCCAATGAAAGTGAAGTAATGAATATCATTGGAGATGTAAAAGATAAAGAAGTTATCTTAGTGGATGATATTATTGATACTGCTGGCACTATAGTTAAAGCCGCGGAAGCTTTAAAAGAAAAAGGTGCAAAATCTGTTATGGCTTGCTGTACTCATGCAGTTTTAAGTGGAAAAGCCTATGAGAGAATAGCAAGTGGAGCTTTAGATGAGCTTGTGGTAACAGATACTATACCTTTAAAAGAGCAATTACCAAATATTAAAGTATTAAGCGTTACACCTGTTTTTGCTGAAGTAATACGTCGTGTTTATCATAACGAAAGTGTAAATTCTCTCTTTATTTAGATTAAAAAAGCTTAAAGATTATTTTTAAGCTTTTCATTTTTATGCTACTTAAAGAAACAAAAAACATATATTTTTTTAAAAATGTGAAAAAACTAAACATCTTTCTATACAATTTAATCTATAAATCTGCTATTCTTTGAAAATATTTTATTTTCTTAGGAGAAATATGACTCAGTTAAGTACTAAAATTTTATGGTTGTTTGTTGCAACTTTAGGCGCTATTTGTTTTGGTTATTTAGCTTTACAAAATGGCGAAAGTGTATCAGCGATTTATTTGGTGGTTGCTGCTGTATGTATTTATATGATAGGATATAGATTTTATGGGCGTTTTGTAGCTTATAAGGTTTTAGAACTTGATAAAAATCGTGCAACACCAGCACTTGTAGAAAATGATGGGCGTGATTTTGTGCCTACAAATAAAGCTGTATTATTTGGACATCATTTTGCTGCTATTGCAGGAGCAGGTCCATTAGTAGGACCTATCTTGGCCGCTCAAATGGGGTATTTGCCTTCTATGCTTTGGATTTTAGTAGGAGGAGTTTTAGCGGGTGCTGTGCATGATTTTGTTGTTCTTTTTATATCTACTCGTAGAAAAGGTAGAAGTCTTGGCGAGATGATTAAGGATGAGATGGGTAAATTTACAGGTGGAGTTGCTATGGTGGCGATTTTTGGCATTATGCTTATTATTATTGCCATTTTAGCTATGGTGGTTGTAAAAGCTTTAGCAGAATCTCCATGGGGTTTATTTACTATCGCAATGACTATTCCTATAGCAATATTTATGGGAATTTATATGCGTTTTATCCGTCCAGGTAGAGTAGGGGAGGCTTCTATAATAGGTTTTGTGCTTTTAATTTTGGCTATTCATTATGGTAGTGTTATAGCTGCTGATCCTTATTGGGCTAAAATATTTACTTTAGAAGCTCCAACTTTGGCAATTGTTATGATGGCTTATGGTTTTATTGCTTCTGTTTTACCTGTGTGGTTTTTACTTGCTCCAAGAGATTATCTTTCAACTTTTTTGAAAATCGGTGTTATTGTGGTAATGGCTGTAGCTATTGTTTTGGTTGCTCCTGATTTACAAATGCCAAAAGCAAATACTCAGTATTTTGATGGAACAGGTCCAGTATTTGCAGGTGGAGTGTTTCCATTTTTATTTATTACCATTGCTTGTGGTGCGATCAGCGGTTTTCATGCTTTGATTTCTAGTGGAACTACTCCTAAAATGCTTGAAAACGAAACTCATGCTTTGGCTGTTGGATATGGCTCTATGCTTGCTGAAAGCGCTGTGGCGATTATGGCTTTAATTTGTGCTTGTATTTTACATCCAGGTCTTTATTTTGCTATAAACTCAAGCTCTGCTTTGATAGGAACAGATGTTGTAAATGTAGCACAAACCATTTCAAGTTGGGGATTTAGTATTACTCCTGAAGAAATTACTACTTTAACCACAAATATAGGAGAGCATACTATACTTTCAAGAACAGGTGGAGCTCCAACTTTTGCTATAGGTGTAGCTTTGATCTTGCATGAACTTTTTGGCGGCGTGGATTTGATGGCTTTTTGGTATCATTTTGCTATATTGTTTGAAGCTTTATTTATTTTAACAGCGGTGGATGCTGGGACAAGGGCTTGTCGTTTTATGGTGCAAGATATATTGGGTAATGTTTATAAACCTTTAGGAGATATTCATAATTATCCAGCTGGACTTTTGGCTACGGCTTTAAGTGTTGCAGGTTGGGGATATTTTCTTTATCAAGGTGCCATTGATCCTAAGGGAGGAATTTATACGCTTTGGCCTCTTTTTGGCGTGAGTAATCAAATGCTTGCGGGTATGGCTTTGCTTCTTGCTACAACTATACTTGTAAAAATGGGCAAGGCAAGATATACTTGGGTTACTTTAGTACCTGCGGTATTTGTCTTAGTGGCAACTCTGTATGGAGGAATTCAAAAAATTATGCCTTATGAAGAAGGCAATAAAGTAGCAAATGCGGTAAGTCATGTAGCCGCCGTTAGCATACAAAGTCAAAAAATTAAAGATTTAGAATTTAAATTAAATAATACTAAAGATGAAAAAGAAATTTCTACAATTAAAAAAGAAATTTCAATAGCCACTCAAAATAAAGTTGGAAATTTACTTAATGCAATTCTTTGTGTGTTCTTTATGATAGCTACCTTGCTTGTTATAATTTCTTGTATAGGAATTTGCTTAGGTAAAATTAAAATTCCTCTTAAAGAAACTAAGTATATTAAGATTGATGAATTTCAAAAAATTTAAGTATTATTATGAAAAAGCCGAAAGGTTTTTTCATCCCTTGGTGGGACTTTCTAGTTATGATAAGTATTTAGAACACATGAAACAAAAACATCCAGGAAAAATTCCAAAAACCAGAGGGGAATTTTTCAAAGAATGTCTAGATAAAAAATATAATAGCGGCGGTTTAAATAAATGCTGATAAGCTTAAAGGATAAAGTTTTATCATACAAAATAAGCTTTAAGCATTTAAAAAGCCATGAATTCTTTTAAGTTCTTCACTAATAGGCTTTTTCTTTCCATCTCTTGTAACACTTACATAAGTTACTAAAGCCGAAGTTACATTAATGCAAGAAGTACAACCTTGAGAATCCACTCTTTGAGCTGTGACTTCTACTTCAACGCTGATTGAAGTGTTGCCCACATTTACAACTTTAGAGTAACAAGAAATTATATCGCCTATAAAAACAGGTTCTTTAAAAACTACTTTATCCATAGAGATGGTTACAACGCGTTCAGGAGAAAGTTCTCTTGCTGCGATAGCTCCTGCTAAATCGATTTGTGAAAGTATCCATCCGCCAAAAATATTTCCTGCTGGATTTGTGTCACTTGGCATAGCTACAATTTTTAATTTTGGTTCTCCCATATCTCTCATTTTTACTCCTTATTTTAAAAAATGAATTATAATTAAAAAAGTTAAAAAGGAGAATAAAAGTATGAATAATTTTAAAGAAATAGCTAAATTGGTTAGAAAATACAAAGAAAGAAATAATGCATTATATGAGTTTTTAGACAAAGAAGATGTGGGCGAGTATTTTAGATCTTTGATTTCTTTAAGTGAGTTAAAACAAGATAAAACAACTATGCTAGCCATACTTAGGCGTTTGATTGATTTAAAAGAAGAAAATTTAGTTCAAGAGTGGAAAAAAAACAACTTTAAGGAAGATAAGATTATAGAGTTAAAACATAAGTTCTATGAAGAGGTTAGAAAGTTTTATGAAAAAGAACATCAAAATTTAATTAATGAAATAAAAGAGAAAAAGCTTTTAAATAATTTTTATCAGTCCTTAATACAAGGAGTGCATAATATAGGTTTAATTATGAATATTTTTGAAATTTCTTGGACTAAAGAAATTATAGAAAAAAATAATAAAATTTTATCTACTCAATTTCCAAATTTAGATGATGCAATGGAATTTTTACGTAAAAATCATTTATATCAAAAAACTCCAGAAGGAGAAATTTGTGAGCGAAGCTATGGTGTTTTAGTTAGAATAGGAAATTTATGGAAATTTGTTCCTTATGCGAGATTTTTCGAGAATGAAATTTTAAAATTAGAATTTGCTTTTGAAAATATGATTGATCAGCTTAAAATATTTGCTAGCAGCGAAGAGGAAAAAGCTTATATAGAATATTTTGAAAAATTAAAATTAGCGTTTTGTGAAAAAGATGAAGATAGGGTTATAAAAGCTTGGCAAGAAGCTGAATTTGCTTGGATGAAAGTAAAATCACCTTTACAAGTGGGACATCCTTTAGAATATTATGAAGATAATTATACTCATGCGGTGGCATTAGAATGGGATATAAGAATAGAAGATGAAAATGATTTTGATGTTTTGAAATTTGGTAGTGAAATTAAGGAAAGTTTTGAACATGTTTATAAAAATATAGGACTTGAAGATTGTGAATTAGAAAAAGAAGTTTTATCTAATATAGAAAAAACTCAACTTTATATTTGCACTCCGATGATATTTTATGGTGCTGAACTTAAAGGTTTATTCTCAGCTCAAGTCGTTCCAAATGATGAGTTTGTAAGTTCTAAGGCGGGCAAAAAAATATTTGCCTTTATAAATTTTGTATATGAAAATGCTAAAACAAAGCCTTTTATGAAAATTTCTAGCGAGGTTTTTGATAAAGAATTTTTGGATTTTGGAAGAAATATTTTATTTTATCAGGAAAAAATTTGGAAAAGGGTTTATGAGGTATCAACTATAGGCCATGAATTTGGTCATATATTTTTTATTGCTAATGATACCGAAAAAACAATGAATCAGAGTGGTTTTTTTAAAAATATAGAAGAATATAAAGCTACTACAGGTGGACTTATAAATTTCTTTTATCATGAACAAGATGACTTGATAATGCCTGTTTTTCATGAACTTATAAAAAGAGCTATTGGACTTATTTCTTGGCAAAGGGTTGATGAAGTTAGACCTTATTATACAGAAGGACTTATTCATCTTAGTTTGCTTTTTGAAAGTGAAGTATTGATTTTTGAAAATAATAATTTGAAGATAAATTTTGATTTAGGGCATTATGAAAAATTTAAAGAACTAACTTTAAAAAATTATCATGAATTAGCAAAACACTATGCTTTAAGACTTGATGCAAAAGAGTTTTTAAGTAGATTTTGTGAAATTAAAGATAATATTTTTCTTCCTATTATGCCTAAGTGTAAAGAATTTGTTAAATTTTATTATGATTTATACGAGAAAATTGGCAATGAAATTGATAATAGCGGAGAATTTGAAAGATATAAGAAAAAATAATAAAGTTTTTTGAAAAAAACTTAAAAAAAGCTGTTTTTTACTTGATATTGTTTTTTAAATATGCTAAAATTAGGCGTTTCAATTAAAACAAAGGAGCTTTTATGACTAAAGCAGATTTCATTTCATTAGTTGCTCAAACAGCTGGGCTAACAAAAAAAGACGCTACTACTGCTACTGATGCAGTTATTTCTACTATTACTGATGTTTTGGCTAAAGGTGATAGCATTAGTTTTATTGGTTTTGGTACTTTTTCAACTCAAGAAAGAGCTGCTAGAGAAGCTAGAGTACCAAGCACAGGAAAAACAATCAAAGTTCCTGCCACAAGAGTTGCAAAATTTAAGGTAGGTAAAAACCTTAAAGAAGCTGTTGCAAAAGCAAGCGGCAAAAAGAAAAAATAAAACTTCGGCTAGATAAATTCTAGCCTTCTTTCTTAATTAATTCAGATATTTTGTATCTTTTATTTACTTTATTTTTTTAAACTTTTATAAAACTATCATTATTAAACAAAAAAGGATATTAAAATTATGAAAGTACATGAAAAAGTAAGTGAGCTTATAGGAAATACTCCTATTATACATTTGAAAAAATTTGGTATCAATGTTTTTGCTAAATGTGAATTTTTAAATCCTAGTCATTCTATAAAAGATAGAGCAGCTTTTGAAATGATTAAAGATGCTTTAGATAGTAAAAAAATTAATCAAGATACTACAATAGTTGAAGCAACTAGTGGAAATACTGGAATTTCTTTGGCTATGATTTGTGCAGATTTGGGACTTAAATTTATTGCTGTAATGCCTGAATCTATGAGTTTAGAAAGAAGAAAAATGATAACACTCTTTGGCGCTAGGTTAGAATTAACTCCTGTAAATTTAGGAATGAAAGGAGCGGTTGATAAAGCAAATGAAATATTATTAAATACTCCAAATTCTTTTATGGTTTCTCAATTTGAAAATATTTCAAATAAAAATGCGCATCGTAAGAATACGGCTTTAGAAATTTTAAGAGATTTGGATAATGAACTTGATATTTTTGTAGCTGGTTTTGGAACTGGCGGTACTATTAGTGGAGTTGGGGAAATACTAAAAGAAAAATTAGAAAAAGTGCATATTGTTGGAGTCGAGCCTCTAAATTCTCCATTGCTTAGCAAAGGTGAAGCGGGAAGCCATAAAATACAAGGAATAGGGGCGAATTTTATACCTGCTATTTTAAATAAAGAAATTATAGATGAAGTGATCACGGTAAGTAATGAAGATGCTATAAATACAGCCAAAGAACTTGCCAAAAGTGGTTTAATGGTAGGTATATCAAGTGGAGCAAATGTATTTGCCGCAAGTATGCTAGCAAAGAAATTTCCAGATAAAAGAATTTTAACTATGCTAAACGATACGGCTGAAAGATACCTCTCAACTGATCTTTTTGCTTAAGTATAATTATTGAGAATTTAGAAAAATTCTAAGTTCTCTTAAAATTTCTTGTGGATTTAAATCGCTAATTTCTTTATAAAAATGACCTTTTTCATCAATAAGATAAAGCATATTGCTATGTGTTATAGAATAACCCATAAAAGAATCATTTAGATCTATTTTTTGATATTGAACATTATATTGTTTTGTTATTTTTTGAAGAGTTTTTTCATCTTTTGCAATTAAAGCATCTGCTTTTGGATAAAAGTATCGTAACCATTCGTTTGTATTGCTTAAGTTATTATCTCTATTTGGATCTAAAGAAATAAAAAGAAGGTGAGCCTTAGGATTATTGATTTGCTTTAAGGCTTTGCCTGCTAAACTAAGAGTTGCTGGACAAACATCAGGGCAATAAGTGTATCCAAAATAGATAATAAGCTTATCTCCTTTAAAATCTTTTAGGGTGGTTTCCTCTTTTAAGTCTGATTTTAAGATAAAATCATAAGAATTTTGATGATTTTTAATAAAAAATATTACACCTAAAATAATGGCAACTATAACTATAAACAAAATAATATTTTTTTTCATTTTTTTAGCTCAAAATCAAAATAAAACCCTATGGGTTTATTATTATCCATAAATTCTACCCTAAAACGCATAGTATCTAAAACGCAAGCAGCAAGAACTATTTTACTTTCATAGTCTGTTGAATTTAATCGATGTATTTTAGGTTTAATTTCACCCATATACATATTTAATCCATAAATTTTAATTCCTAAGTTGTTATAATTTCCTAGATTTACAATCTTTAGATTTGTAACATCTAAAGATTGTAAGGGTTTGGGATTTAGGGAAATTAAGACTTCTTTATTATTAAAACTATATGTGCAGTCTTTAACATTAAGATCGCAAGTCAATGGGGTAGAAAAATCAGCTTTTGTTATTTTTTTAGAATCTTTTATTATATAAAAATCAAAAATAATATATAAAATAACAATAACAAAAGCAAAAGCTAGGATAAAAATAATTTTTCTCATTAATTAAAATTCTTTAGAATCAATATTTTTTAACTCTATGATTTTATGATTATTAAATTTTAAATCTAAATTTACCTTCGTGTCTTTAATAATAGGTTTTTTTAGTTTTAAAAGCATTATATGATAACCTCCTGATTTAAGCTCTGTGCTTGAATGAGCTTTTATAATAATTTCAGGAATTTTTTGCATCATCATTTTTCCATCTTTATGTATATGTGTATGCAGTTCACTGACTTCACTGATATCGCTTTTGGCACTTATTAGAGCAATATCCTTATCAGTATTATTAAAAATGGTAAGAAAAATAGCACTATTTTGTGCATGAGGTGGAGTTTGTTTTACAAAGGCATTTTTTACCTCTATATCATTAACAGCCCAAAGATTTACAGCAAAAAGAGCACCTAAGAGAAGAATTTTTTTCATATTGTATCCTTATTTTTATAATATTAAATATTTGTTCATTATATCAAAAAATATTTTTATTTGAATATAAAATTTTGAAAATTTTTCAATGTGTGTTACCTGTTTGAAAATTTTTTTGCATAGTAACATCAAAATCAAAGAAAAAACCAGTTGGAGCATTATTGTTTAAAAATTCAACCCTAAATCTAGAATCATCGGTAATGCTTCTACCTATAAAATTTATAAGAATATCACCATTAACTATATTAAATTTAGGAATGATATCGCCTATATAGGAATTTAAACTATAAATTTTAATCTTTAAATTAGAATAATGAGGAAAATTTTTAATTTTTATAGTAGTTTTATTGAAAATTTTTATAGGTTTTGGGTAGGCTGAAACTTCAATATTTTTTTTATTAAAAGAAAAAACACAATCTTGTAAATTTAAGTCACAAGTTAGAGGTTGGCATGTATTTAAGCTAAATACACTTTCTTTCTTTTTATCATATAATGCATAAAAAGCTAAAAACAAAATGCCTAAAAAAGACATTCCTATAAAAAAATTTCTTATCATTATAGACAACCTTTTAAAACAAGCCTTTATGATTTATAAAAATTATATCATAAATAAGGCCGCATTGTTAATATAATTAATATTTTTTAAGAAAAAAAATATTATAATCACAAACATTTTTGACTTAAAAAATTTTGAAATACCTAAGGAAAAACATTGTTAAAACGACTTGCTTTATTAATTACACTTTCTTCATTGATGTTACATGCCTCAGATCTTGTTAAAATTTATCTTAATCAAGGGTTAGATGCTGTTGGTGTAGCGATTGAAAAAGAATTAACTCAAAAGGATTTTTGGTTAAGTGAAATAGGAGATAAAAATATTTCACTTGGATATTATGATGATAATGTTGCTATCGTGCTTACAAATAAAACAGATAAAATTCTCCGTGTTTATTCTTATGAGGACGGAAAAATAAGAAAAGATTTTGAACAAAAAGAAATAATAACTGGATTAATGGGCGATAAAAAAATAGAAGGAGATTTGAAAACGCCAGTAGGTTTTTATGAGTTAGGCCGTAAGTTTAATCCAGGTGATCCTTATTATGGTCCCTTTGCTTTTGCCACAACTTATCCAAATTTACTTGATAAAGTACAAGGAAAAACAGGTGGTGGTATTTGGATCCATGGCTATCCTTTAGATGGTTCTAGACTTGATGAATTTAAAACAAGAGGGTGTATTGCTTTATTTAATAATAATTTAGAGAAATTTGCACAAGTTGTACAAGATAAAAAAGTTTTTGTTATGACAGAAGAAAAAGAAAAAATTAGAGCTAAAAAGGATCAAATAGCTAGTTTATTGGCTGATCTTTTTACATGGAAACTAGCTTGGACAAATAGTGACACTAATACCTATTTAAGTTTTTATGATGAGCAAGAATTTAAACGTTTTGATAAAATGAAATTTGAACAGTTTGCTTCCATGAAAAAATCTATTTTTTCTCGTAAAGAAGATAAAAAGATTAAATTTTCAGATATTAATATCAGCCCTTATCCGAATTTAGAAAATGAAACTATGTATAGAATTTCATTTTATGAGGATTATTACACTAAAAACTATCAGTTTAGAGGCGATAAAATTTTATACGTTAAGATAGATAGTAAAGGTAAAATGAAAATTTTAGCAGAGCAATAAATGTCTTTAATAAAAATTGATCAAAAAGCTTATGAATATAATTTAAGACATATTGCTAAAAAAATAGGGAGTTTTCAAAGATTAATTTGCGTTTTTAAAGATAATGCATATGGACATGGAGCTAAGCTTTTAGCTCCATTAGCCAAAAATTTAGGAGTTTCTTTTGTTGCTGTTAAGAGTGAAGAAGAAGCTCAAGAAATCGAAGAATTTTTTGAGAATATATTAATACTATCACATCGTCCTCATGGTAATGAAAATTCTCGATTTATTTATGCTTTAAATGATATTTCCCAAGTAAAAAAATACAAGCAAGATATAAAAATACATCTAAAAATAGATACAGGCATGCATCGCAATGGAATTTGTGTAGAAAATTTAGAACATGCTATAGATCTTATTCGAAGTAGTGATTTAAAACTTACTGGAATGTTTACACATTTTGCTAGTGCAGATGAAATGGATGGAAGTTTTTTTGTTCAAAAAGAAAATTTTCAAAAAGCTAAAAAGATAGTAAAAAAATATTTTTCAAATTTATTATTTCATTCGCATAATTCTGCAGCATTATTTAGAGGGAAAATTCCCGAAGATGAATATTGTAGAGTTGGGCTTGTTCAATTTGGATATGGGGATTCAAATTTAAAAAGAGTTTTAAGCTTGTATGCTCATAGATTAAGTCAAAGGATTTTGCAAAAAGGACAGAGTATAGGATATGGAGGCATTTTTACTGCTGCAAAGGATATGGAAGTAGCAACTTATGATTTGGGTTATGCTGATGGTCTTTTCCGTTACAATGGAAAAGGGGAGTTGGTGCTTGGAAATGGAAAAGTAATGCTTGGAAAGATGTCAATGGATAGTTTTTCTTGTGAAAATTCTGGTGAGGAAATTTGCGTGTTTAAAGATGCTGATATTTGGGCTGATTTTTTTCATACTATTAACTATGAAATTTTAGTAAAATTAAATCCTAACATTCAAAGAGTTCTAGTATAAATATGTTTAATATAGTTTTAGTTCACCCTAGAATACCGCAAAATACAGGTAGTATAGGTAGAATGTGTTTTAATGCTGGTTTTAAACTTCATATCATTAAACCAACTGTTTTTGATATTTCTCAAAAGGCTGTTAGAAGGGCAGGGCTTGATTACTGGGATAAATTAGAACCCATTATTTGGGAGAATCTTGAAGAATTTTTGAATGAAAATATGATTTATAAAAATCGCTTTTTTTTCGCAACAACCAAGAGTCAAAAAGCTTATTTTGATGCAGAATTTCAGAAAAATGATTTCTTATTCTTTGGAAGTGAGAGTTATGGCTTACCTATGGAATTAATGCAATTAAATTGGGAAAATGCTATAACTATACCTATGAAATCTTATGGAAGAAGTTTAAATTTAGCTACAAGCGTTGGTATAATCTCTTATGAAGCTTTAAGACAAAATTTTAGCAATTTTGTTTCTTAAAAGTTTCAAATTTACACAACAACTTAAAACAAATAAAATCATAAAGTCCTTTTTATAAAAATTATGTTAAAGTAAAATTTAGATTATTTTTTGAGGAGTTTGGATGAATTTAGATATTATGCTAGATTTTGCCAATAAAGCGTCTGATATTATAGCTAATAAGATTGTCCCAAATACAGACATTATTATGGTAGTTTTACTTATTGTTTGTGGGCTTTATTATAGTTTTTTAACTCGCTTTGTTCAGTTTCGTATGTTGAGTTCTGTATTTAAAATTCTTACAGAAAAAAACGAAGGACACACTAAAGAACATATTTCACCTTTTCAGGCATTGATGATCTCAACTGCTTCTAGAGTTGGTATAGGAAATATCGCTGGAATTTCTTTGGCATTGGCTACAGGTGGAGCTGGTGCTTTATTTTGGATGTGGGTTATGGCATTTTTTGGTGGTGCTTCAGCATTTGCTGAAAGCACCTTAGCTCAAGTTTATAAATCAAAAGATGATACAGGCGGGTTTAAAGGTGGTCCAGCTTATTATATAAAAAAAGCCTTAGGCTCACATTTTTTTGGAGCTTTTTTTGCTTTTATTCTTATTATTACTTATGCTTATGGATTTAACGGACTTCAAAGTCAAACAATGACTTCGTCTTTTAAAGTTTATTATGATATGTTTAATCCAAATGCTGCTGTAGATTTTGCATCAAGCTCTTGGCCAATGATTATTGGTATTGTTTTAACTATTTTTGGTGCATGGATGTTTTTTTCTCACCATACTAAAATAGGTAAAATTAGTTCTTTAATTGTTCCTTTTATGGCTTTAGCTTATGTTTTACTTGCTGTGATTGCTGTTTTAATGAATTTTGATAAAATTCCTTCTGTGGTTCATATGATTTTACAAAGTGCTTTTGATTTTAAAGCGATTTTTGGTGGTTTTGCTGGTTCTGCTTTAGTTATAGGGATTAAAAGAGGACTTTTTTCAAATGAAGCGGGTATGGGCTCGGCACCTAATGCAGCTGCAGCAGCTTTGACAAGTCATCCAGCCAAACAAGGTGTTATACAAGCCTTTTCAGTTTTGATTGATGTTGTTGTTTGTACAAGTTCTGGATTTTTGGTTCTTTTTTCTATGGCATATTTAGGACTTGGAGAAAGTAAAATCGATGGTGGAATGCCTTTAGTTCAAGAAGCTATGCGTGAGTATTATGGTAGCTTTGGAATCCATTTTATTACTATAGCTATTGTTCTTTTTGCAATAACTTCTTTAATAGGAAATTATTATTATGCTCAAGCTAATGTTAAATATTTAACAAATTCCAAATTTGTAATGAATTTGTTTAGAATTACAGCTGTGGCTATGATTTTTATAGGCTCGCAAATGAATTTAAAACTTGCTTGGAATTTGGCTGATTTGACTATGGCTTTCATGGCAACGACAAATATTATATCTTTATTGCTTTTAGGTGGTATAGTAAATAAAGTTTTAAAAGATTTTAATACGCAACAAAAATCTGGTATAGATCCTAAATTTAACGCTAGCAAACTTGGAATTAAAAACGCTGAATGTTGGGATTAAAATTCATAAGCCTTAATGGCTTATGAATTAATGATTTAAAACCTTGTTTAAAAATTCTCTCAATCTTTCATTACTAGGATTTTCAAATACTTCTTTAGGGCTTGCATCAACAGCAATTTTTCCTTTATCCATAAAAAATATACGATTGGCAACATTTCTAGCAAAGCCCATTTCATGAGTTACTACAAGCATAGTTAAACCTTCTTTTGCAACATCTTTCATAATGCTTAGAACCTCGCCTATCATTTCAGGATCTAGAGCTGAAGTAGGCTCATCAAATAAAATAACATCAGGATTCATCATCAAGCTTCTAGCAATAGCTATGCGTTGTTTTTGTCCGCCAGAGAGCTTATGGGGCATTATATTTTCTTTGTCTGCTAAACCCACCTTAGCAAGAAGTATTTTTGCTTTTTTTATGGCTTCTTCTTGACTTAAAATTCCTGTTTTAATGGGTGTTAAACATAAATTTTCCATAACATTTTTATTAGCAAAAAGATTAAAATGCTGAAATACCATGCTAACTTTTTGCCTGATCTTATTAATATCAATTTCTTTATCAAGTATGTTTTGCTTATTGATTAAAATTTCCCCACTATCAGCTGGTTCTAAGCGATTGATGCAGCGTAAAAATGTACTTTTTCCTCCTCCACTTGGACCTATGATAGCTATTACATCGCCTTTTGAGATTGTAGTGTTAATATTTTTTAAAACTTCTAATTCTCCATATTTTTTTTGTAAATTTTTAACTTCAATCATTTTTATTCATCCTAAGTTCAAGTTTTTTTGCAAAATAGCTAAAAATTTTTACACTTACGTAATAAACAAGTCCAGTGAAAATAATAGGTTTTGGATTGTAAAGTACGGCTTGCAAGCTTTGACTTTGCATGGTAATATCAATAACACTAATAAATCCTACAACAGAAGTTTCCTTAAATAAAGAAATAAATTCATTAGCTAATGCAGGTAGAATGTTTTTAGTAGCCTGAGGAAGAATAATTTCTTTCATTGAAGTTTTGTAATCAAGTCCCATTGCTCTTGCAGCTTCCATTTGTCCTTTATCTACACTATTAATGCCGCTTCTTACAATTTCTGCTATATAAGCCGAGCTATTAAGTCCTAGTGCAAGAATGGCTGCATAAAGGTTATCTATAAAAGTAAAAATTACAAAAGCAAAAATCATCAATTGTAAAATTACCGGTGTTCCTCGTATAATGTCTATATATTCATCTATAATAAAATTAAGTGTTTTAAATTTAGAGAAGCGTAAAATAGCTAAGCTAAAACCAATAATCACTCCGATAATAACAGCACAAGCAGTTAATAAAAGCGTAATAAGATAGCTTTTTAAATAAGCTTTTGCATTTTCTGTATAGCCATAGCTTACAACTCCACTAGGATCTTGAATTTTTAATATTTCTATCGGGAAAGAAAAATAGCCCCATAAAATAATAATAACAAAAAAAACAAAAATTCTTATATTTTTCTGATTCAATTTGTAAACCTTTTCAGAGAAATTATTTAAAAAAAGATTTTATAGAAATATCTTTGAATTTTCTCTAAAGATTTAAAAAAATGTGTTAGAATTTCCCAAAAATAAGGTTGTATTTATGGAAATTTTAGATTTCATTCTAATAGTTATTTTTGTGTTTTTAATGATTGTTTTGGTCATAGGTTTTAATCGTCAAATGATGCAAAAAAACAAAGAAAGAGAAGAAAGATTTAAAAAATATAAAAAAGGAGAACAAAATGAGTAAAAAAGTATTAATTCCATTGGCTCAAGGTTTTGAGGAAGCTGAATTTATAGGAATTGCGGATGTTTTAAAACGAGCAAGAGAATTAAATCCAGATTTGGAAGTTGTTATAGCTTCGTTAAACAGTGAGTTATTAGTAAAAGGTGCTAACGACATTAGTATAAAAGCAGATTGTTCTATAGAGGATGTTGATATAGAAAATTTAGATGCCATTGCTTTGGCGGGTGGCTTTGAAGGTATGATGAATCTTAAGAATTCAAATGTTATTTTAAATATCATTAAACAACTTCATAGCAAAAATAAAATTGTTGCCGCAATCTGTGCTTCTCCTATAGTCTTAAATGAAGCAGGTGTTTTAGAGGGTGAGTTTGCTTGCTATCCTAGTTGTGAAGTTGGACTTAATGGAAATCGTGTTAACAAGGCTGTAGTTGTAAATAAAAATGTTATAACTTCAGCAGGTCCAGCTACGGCAATTCTTTTTGGTTTAGAACTAGCTAAAAAGTTATGCGGTGATGAAATTTATCAAAAATTATATGAGGGAATGTTGCTACCTTTGACAAAATAGTTTAAATGGTAGTTTTTCTACCATTTAAATTAAAATAAAGCTTGAGGATTTTCTTTTTTTGTTTTTTCCTTAGGTAGTTCAAAACCTCCAAGCATATGAAAATGCAAATGAAAAACTTCTTGTCCACTATTTTTTCCACAGTTTGTTACCAAGCGATATCCACTTTTATCTACGCCTAAAAGAACAGCTAATTCTTGTATGAAACTTGTCATTTTGGCCATAAGTTCAGGATCAAATTCTTGAAAGTCTTTAAAGTGTTTTTTAGGGATTATAAGTATATGTATGGGTGCTTTGGGTGCAATATCATGAAATGCTAGAAAATCGTCACTTTCAAGCACTTTATTGCATGGAAGTTTACCTTCAACTATGAGTTCAAAAATTGTTTTTTTTTGCATTATTTATCCTTTTTTATTGTTGGTTTGATACAATTATATCTTTAAAGTTTGGTTTTTATGCTGAATTTAAAATAGTTTTTAATAGAATTAGAACTTGAAATATTTTATTTAAGGTAAGAAAATTGCAAAATTTTATAGAACAGATTCAAAAATGTGAGAATTTAAATGATTTGGAAGCCATTAGGATTTCCGTTCTTGGAAAAAAAGGTATTTTAACAGAAGGCTTTACAAAGCTTAAAGAGTTAGAAGATGAGGCGAAAAAAGAATTTGCTGCTAAACTAAATGCACAAAAAGAAATATTTAATGAGGCTTATTTAGCCAAATTTAAAGATTTGGAAAATCTTGCTTTAGAAGAAAGAATGAAACAAGATGCTTTAAATTTTAACTATTTTGATGAAAGTATTACAACAGGTGCCTTGCATCCTGTTATGAGCACCATGGATAAAATCATAGAGTATTTTATAGCTTTGAATTTTAGCATAGAAAAAGGGCCTTTAATAGAAGATGACTTTCATAATTTTGAAGCGTTAAATTTACCTAAATCTCACCCTGCAAGAGATATGCAAGATACCTTTTATTTTGATGATAAAAGGCTTTTAAGAACACAAACTTCGCCAGTGCAAATACGGACAATGCTTGCACAAAAACCTCCTATTAGGATGATAGCCCCTGGTGCTGTATTTAGAAGAGATTTTGATATTACGCATACTCCTATGTTTCATCAAGTTGAAGGCCTTGTGGTGGAAGAAGGGCAAAAGGTTAGCTTTGCAAATTTAAAAAGTGTATTGGAAGATTTTTTGCGTTATATGTTTGGAGATGTGAAAGTTCGTTTTCGTCCAAGTTTTTTTCCATTTACAGAACCTTCTGCTGAAGTTGATATTTCTTGTGTATTTTGCAAAGGAAAGGGTTGTAGAGTTTGCAAACATACAGGTTGGCTTGAAGTTTTAGGATGTGGAATAGTTGATCCCAATGTTTATAATTTTGTTGGCTATGAAAATGTAAGTGGTTATGCCTTTGGATTGGGAGTAGAACGTTTTGCAATGCTTTTGCATCAAATTCCAGATTTAAGATCTTTATTTGAAGGTGATTTGAGATTATTGGAGCAGTTTAGATGATAATTACTAAAAGTTGGTTGAATGATTGGTTAGAACTTGAAGAAATAAGTTCGGATAAAATAGCTAAAACTTTAAACTCTATAGGTATAGAAGTTGATAGGGTTGGCGCTTTAAAAGCTCCAGATAAAGTTGTTGTAGGCTATGTTAAGGAAAAAATTAAACATGAAAATTCAGATAAATTAAGCATTTGTCAAGTTGATATCGGAAGTGAAACCTTGCAAATTGTCTGCGGTGCTGCGAATGTTGATGCAGGACAATTTGTAGCTGTTGCAACTAAAGGTGCTATCATGCCAAATGGTATGGAAATAAAAGAAGCAAAATTACGAGGAGTGGATTCTTGTGGTATGCTTTGTTCTAGTTTAGAACTGGGTTTTGAAAAAATCAATGAAGGAATTATGCTTTTAGATGAGAGCATAGGGAAATTAGAACTTGGGAGAGCTTTAAATACTTATGAAATTTTTAATGATGAGCTAATAGAAGTAGAACTTACTCCTAATAGGGGTGATTGTTTAAGTATTTATGGTATTGCTCGTGATTTGGCTACTGCTTTAAATTTAAATTTAAAAGAACCAAAACCATTCAAAGAAAGTGAAAATGTTTTAGGTATCGGTAGAATTTTGCGCTTAGCAGCTGAGAAAGAACTTAATGGACTTTATAATTATCGAGCTATAGAGTTAAAAGAAGAAATTCAAACAAATTTATTGCTTAGTTTAAGACTTGCTCAAATTGAAGGTTTGGGAAAAAATTCCATAGAAAATTTATTAAATTATGCAACGCATTCAACTGGTGTTCTTTTTAATGCTTATGATTTAAGTAGTTTTTCTGAAAAAGATGAAGAATTTACCATTAATTTAAGCAAGCAAGTGCATGGAGAAACAAAAGTATCTTGCAAAGATAAACTTTTAAGCTTTAGCGGAATTTTCCAAAATAATGAAAGTAGATGTAAAGATGATTCTAAAATAATTATTATTGAGGCTAATTATACCGATCCATTGGTAATTGCAGATGCTAAAATATATCATAAAGATCAAGATGAAAAAATGCTTTATAGAAGTTTTAGGGGAAGTGAACCTAAATTAAATTTAGGAATGGATTTTTTGCTTAGTATTTTTGAGCAGATTCCAAATCTTGTTATTTATAGTTCTTCTCAACAAATTTTAACCGACAAAGAATTACCAATCATACCAATAAGCATTGAAAGTATTGGCGATATAATAGGGCAAAATGTTGATAAAGATGAAGTATTAAAAATATTGAAAAAATTAGGTTTTGAACTCATACTTTCAGGTGAAGGGCTTATAAATGTTAAAGCACCTTTACATCGTCCTGATATTAAAAATTTATCAGATATTTGCGAGGAAGTTGTAAGAATTATAGGTATTGATAATATTGCTTCTAAGGGTTTAGAATTTATAGAAAAAAATCGTTTAAATTCTGCATATAAAAATTATATTGAGTTTTTGAATTTAAGGAAAAGAGCAGTAGCTAGTGGTTATTTTGAAAGCTTACATTATGTTTTGGATAATGAAGAAGAACTTAAAAGATTGGGTTTTGACTCTGTTAAATTAAAACTAATTAATCCAATTACAGCAGAACTTAATACTTTAAGAACAACCCTTTTAAATCATTTGTTAAATGCAGCAAGTTTAAATGCAAAAAATTCTAAAAAAATTATTAAACTTTTTGAACTAGGGGCTGTTTTCAATGTTAATAATCAAGAATTAAATCGTATCGCATTTATCCATTCTGGCTTAAAAGAAGAAGCTAAAATTTCCAACAAGGCCAAACCTGAATCGGTGCAATTTTATGATTTTCTTTTAGACATTAAAAATATTATAGGTGATTTTAAACTAAAATCATCAAAATATAATATTTTAAGCCCTTATGAACAAGCAGATATTTACCTATCGGATATTAAAGTAGGTTTTATAGGCCGTTTGCATTTAAAAATAGAAAATGAGAGAGATTTACCAAAAACATATATTTGCGAACTTGATTTAGATTTAATCAGGCAAGATTTTAAAATAGCTAAGCCTTACTCCAAATTCCCAGCTATCACTAGAGATCTTAGCGTGTTAATACCTAAAGGTTTTGAATACAATCAGATTAAAAATTGTATCGAAGAATTGAATTTAGAAATACTTGAAAATTTTCGTTTAGTTGATATTTATAGTGATGAAAACCTTAAAGAATTTTATAGCATTACTATAAGTTTTTCTTTTAGGGATATAAATAAAACTCTAGAGGATAATCAAGTCAATGAATGTATGGATAAAATTTTAAATACTCTTAAAAATTTGGGTCTTGATTTAAGATGAAAATTTACAAATTGCAAACCCCTGTAAATGCTATACTTGAAAATATAGCAGCAGATAAAAGCATATCTCATCGTTTTGCTATATTTTCGCTTTTAACACAAGAAGAAAATAAGGCTCAAAATTATCTCTTAGCTCAAGATACTTTAAACACTCTTGAAATTATAAAAAATCTTGGAGCTAAAATTGAACAAAAAGATTCTTGCGTCAAAATTATACCCCCTAAAGAAATTTTATCTCCAAATTGTATTTTAGACTGTGGAAATTCAGGAACTGCTATGCGTTTGATGATAGGATTTTTAGCAGGAATTTCTGGTTTTTTTGTTTTAAGTGGAGATAAGTATTTAAACAATCGTCCTATGAGAAGAATAAGCAAACCACTTACTCAAATAGGCGCTAGAATTTATGGAAGAAATGAGGCAAATTTAGCTCCACTTTGTATAGAAGGTCAAAATTTAAAAGCTTTTAACTATAAAAGCGAAATTTCTTCGGCTCAAGTTAAAACAGCTATGATTTTATCTGCTTTTAGAGCTAATAATGTATGCGCTTTTAGTGAAATTTCTCTTAGTCGAAATCATAGCGAAAACATGTTAAAGGCTATGAAAGCTCCAATAAGGGTTAGCAATGATGGCTTAAGTCTTGAAATAAGTCCTTTAAAAAAACCTTTAAAAGCTCAAAATATAATCATTCCTAATGACCCTTCTTCGGCTTTTTATTTTGCTTTAGCAGCTATTATTTTGCCTAAATCTCAAATTATTTTAAAAAATATTTTACTTAATCCTACTCGTATAGAGGCGTATAAAATTTTGCAAAAAATGGGTGCCAAACTTGAAATGACAATAACTCAAAATGATTTTGAAACTATTGGTGAGATCAGAGTGGAGTCTAGCAAGCTTAATGGCATAGAAGTTAAAGATAATATTGCTTGGTTGATAGATGAAGCGCCTGCTTTGGCTATAGCTTTTGCTTTGGCTAAGGGTAAATCTAGTTTAATAAATGCTAAAGAATTACGCGTTAAAGAAAGCGATAGGATTGCTGTGATGGTTGAAAATCTAAAGCTTTGTGGTGTTGAAGCTAGAGAACTTGATGATGGTTTTGAAATAGAAGGTGGATGCGAACTAAAATCTTCAAAAATTAAAAGCTATGGAGATCACCGTATTGCTATGAGTTTTGCTATTTTAGGTTTGCTTTGTGGAATTGAGATTGATGATAGTGATTGTATAAAAACTTCTTTTCCAAATTTTATAGAGATTTTATCAAATTTAGGAGCTAGGATTGATTATTGAATTAGCAAAAAACTATGGTTTTTGTTTTGGTGTTAAAAGAGCTATTAAAAAAGCAGAACAAATAAAAGATGCTGCAACTATAGGCCCTCTTATTCATAATAACGAAGAAATTTCTCGTTTACAAAAAAATTTTAATGTCAAAACTTTGGAAAATATACAAGCTTTAAGCAATGAAAAAAAGGCTATTATAAGAACTCATGGTATTACAAAGCAAGATTTAGAAGAATTGAGAAAAAAAGATATAGAAATTTTTGATGCCACTTGTCCTTTTGTTACAAAACCACAACAAATTTGCGAGCAAATGAGCAAGGAGGGTTATGAAGTTGTTATTTTTGGAGATGAAAATCATCCCGAAGTTAAAGGAGTAAAAAGTTATGTAAGTACAAAAGCTTATGTGGTTTTGGATAAAAAAGAACTTCAAAATATAAAACTTCCTAATAAAATAGCTGTGGTAAGCCAAACAACTAAGAAGCCTGAGCATTTTATGGAGATAGTAAATTTTTTAATACTTAAAACCAAAGAAGTAAGGGTTTTTAATACTATATGTGACGCAACCTTTAAAAATCAAGATGCCATTAAAGAACTCTCGCTTAAAAGTGATGTTATGGTTGTTGTAGGGGGTAAAAACTCAGCCAATACAAAACAACTTTTTTTGATTGCAAAAACCAATTGTGAAGATAGCTATCTAATTGAAACCGAAGAAGAGTTAAAAAAAGAATGGTTTTTGGATAAAAAACATTGTGGCATTAGTGCAGGTGCTAGTACTCCTGATTGGATCATACAAAAAGTTATCGCCAAAATAGAAAATTTTAAGATTAATTAAAAAATGTTTTCAAATAGAATAAAAAAGTCAAAAATTTAAAAAAAATTAACAAAAATAAAAAAACTTAACACTAATTAAAGAAAAATAAGGTAAAATCAATCAATTTCTAAAAATTATTTTAAAGGACCATAATGAGCGAGGTGAACAAAAAAGTTCAAGGCGGCGTAGATGATTATCTTGAGGAAGAAGATTTTGGACAGCTTTTGGAGGCTTTCGATAAATCAAGAGAAGAGGCTACAACAGAGGGTGTGATTGTAGAGATCAAAAATGATGAAGTTTATGTAGATATAGGTAAAAAATCTGAAGGTATTTTAGCTCTTAGCGAAATACAAGATGATAATTCTAAGCTATTATTTAATGTAGGCGATAGTATTAAAGTTGCTGTTATGGGTTCTCGTGGTGGCAGATCTTTACTTTCTCATAAAAAAGCTTTGAGAAAAGAAAAAGTTATTGAATTTATTAAAAACTATCAAGAAAATCAAGATGATATTTTTACCGTAAAAGTAGTTGGAAAAAATAAAGGCGGATTGATAGTTGTTGATGAAAATGATGTTGAATTTTTCTTACCAAAATCTCAATATGGCTTTAAAGAAACAAATAATATTATAGGTAAAACATTTAAAGTTAAAATTATTAAAATCGACAAAGATGAGCAAAGTATTATTGTTTCTCGTAAAAAAACTTTAGATGACGAGAGAAGAAAACGCAAAGAATTGATCAATAATGTAGCACAACAAGAAGATTTAATTGAAGGTATTGTGAAAAAAATTACTACTTATGGTATGTTTGTGGATGTAGGAGGTGTTGATGGTCTTGTTCATTACAGCGAAATTTCTTACAAAGGACCTGTAAATCCTGGAACACTTTATAAAGAGGGTGATAAGGTTCCAGTTAAAGTTATAAAGTATGATAAAGAACGCAAACATTTATCCTTGTCTATAAAAGCGGCTTTACCTGATCCATGGAGCGAGATAAAAGATACTCTTGATGTAGGTGATACCATTAAAGTAATAGTATCAAATATAGAGCCTTATGGTGCTTTTGTGGATTTAGGAAATGATATAGAAGGATTTTTACATATCAGTGAAATTTCTTGGGATAAAAACATTAAAAATCCAAAAGATTATATCAACAAAGGTCAAGAAATTGATGTTGAAGTAATTGAAATCAATCCAAATGAAAGACGCTTAAGAGTTTCTTTAAGAAATTTACTTTCTAGACCTTTTGATGAATTTATGAAATCTTATAAAATTGCAGATGTGGTTGAAGGAGAAATCACCTCAGTAACTTCTTTTGGTGCATTTGTTAAACTTGGTGGTATTGAAGGTTTATTACATAATGAAGATGCTTCTTGGGATAGAAACGATAAATGCAAAGACAAATTCTCTCAAGGGGATAAAATCAAGGTAAAAATTATCAAAATAGATGAAGAAAACCAAAAAATATCATTAAGTACAAAAGAATTAAGCAGTTCTCCAGTGCAAGAATATGCTAAAATTCATAAAGTCGGCGATATTGTAAAAGGCGCTATCCGCGATATTAAAGATTTTGGTGTTTTTGTAGAACTAAGTAAAAATGTTGATGCTTTAATTCATAAAGAAGATATAAGCACTTCTATGCTTGAAAATTTAAAAATTGGCGACGATATTGAAGCTGCTATAGTTTTTATTGATGAAAAGAAAAATAGAATTCGCCTAAGTGTTAAAAATCTTGTTAGAATGAAAGAAAGAGAAGTTCTTAATGAAATCAATAATGATGATAAAGTGACTTTAGGTGATATCATTAAAGATCAGCTAGCTTAATGAAAAAATACATTACAATAAGCATTTTGAGTATTTTATTACTCATTTTGCTTGCTGTTGTTTTTACATTGCTTTGGCAATTTAAAGCTAATGTAAATTTCATTCCACAATTTGCTAAAGATACAAATACACAGCCAAGCATTCAAACCCAAAATCAAGATCTTTCATGGCAAGAAGAATTAGCAAAATGGCCTACAAGAGATTTTACCCCAGCAGCAGAAAAATTTACCTTATATTTTGATGCGGATACTAGCGAGCTTAAGGAGAAAAATAAATATTATCAACTTATAGTTGGAAAATATGATATTTATTCTATGTTTTGCTTAAGACAGACTTTAAATTCTTTTAATGTGAAGTATTTTCTTCTTAAATCAGGTGATAGTCCAGAAATCTTTTTGGATACAGGTAATGAAAAACTTATAGATGATATTATCAAAGAATTAAAAAAATATAAAATAAATACAGAAGTAAAGGAAATTTGGTTATGAAAAAAAAGATTATAGTATGTGATGCTATTTTGGATAAAGGTGTCGATATTCTAAGAAAAGCTGAAGATATTGAGCTTATAGAAGCTGCAAAAGTTCCAAAAGATGAACTTATGCAAATGCTAAGCGATGTTGAAGTTGCTATTACTAGAAGTTCTACAGATGTAGATATAAATTTCTTAAATCATGCCAAAAAATTAAAAGCGCTTGTGCGTGCTGGGGTGGGCGTAGATAATGTTGATATTCCAGAGTGTTCTAAAAGAGGAGTGATTGTGATGAATGTCCCAACTGCAAATACTATTGCCGCAGTTGAACTAACAATGGCACATCTTTTAACATCAGCTAGAAGCTTTGTCAATGCTCATAATTTTTTAAAAATTGAAAGAAAATGGGAAAGAGAAAAATGGTATGGCATTGAATTGATGAACAAAACCCTAGGGGTTATAGGTTTTGGAAATATAGGTTCAAGAGTAGCTATCCGCGCTAAAGCATTTGGTATGAAAATTTTAGCCTATGATCCGTATATTTCTGCTTCTAAGATTACAGATTTAGATATGGAGCAAGCAAAAAATTTGGATGAAATTTTAGAAAAAAGTGATTTTATTACCATTCACACACCAAAAACCAAAGAAACCAATGGTATGATAGGAAAGCAAGAAATTGCAAAAATGAAAGATGGAATAAGATTAATAAATTGTGCTCGCGGAGGATTGTACACAGAAGAGGCTTTATATGAAGGTTTAAAAAGTGGTAAAATAGCATGGCTTGGTATAGATGTGTTCGATAAAGAACC
Source organism: Campylobacter sp. 2014D-0259 (assembly GCF_008000505.1). Taxonomy (NCBI): domain Bacteria; kingdom Pseudomonadati; phylum Campylobacterota; class Epsilonproteobacteria; order Campylobacterales; family Campylobacteraceae; genus Campylobacter; species Campylobacter sp. 2014D-0259. The sequence goes on along the minus strand of NZ_VOAQ01000016.1, from coordinate 125,195 downwards.
CGCGACTAATCATCCTCTTTTAGACTTTGAAAATATTTCGGTTACTTCTCACCTAGGAGCAAATACTTTAGAAAGTCAAGATAATATCGCAAGAGAAGCTTGTGAGCAAGCATTAAGTGCAGCACGAGGCGTGGCTTATCCTAATGCCTTAAATTTACCAATTAAAACTGAAGACTTACCACCTTTTGTAGCTCCTTATATAGAACTTGTTTCTAAAATGGCTTTTTTAGCTGTTCAAATTGATAAAAATCCGATAAAAAGTATTAAATTAGAGGCTGAAGGAATTATTGGCGAGTATGCAAATTCTATGCTAACCTTTGCAGCTGTTGGTGCTTTGGGTGGAATTTTAGGAGAGAAAATTAATTATGTTAATGCAGAATTTGTAGCCAAAGAAAAAGGAGTTGAATTATCTTGCGAAACTCTTCCAAATAGTGGTTATAATAATAAACTTAGTGTTAAAATTATCACCGAAAATTCAAATATCAGTGTTTCAGGAACAGTGTTTAATGAAAATGAACAACGCATAGTTGGATTAAATGGCTTTAAAACTGATTTTAAGCCAAAAGGGAAAATGATTATTTTTAAAAACAAAGACATACCAGGAGTTATAGCTAAAATCAGTTCCGTTTTGGCAGCTAAAAATATCAACATAGCTGATTTTAGGCTTGGTAGAGATGGTTTTGGGTATGCTTTGGCTGTTGTTTTGATTGATGAAAAAGTTCAAAAAGAAGTATTAGATGAACTAAAACAATTAGAGGCGTGTGTATTTGTCCAATATGTTGAAATTTAAAATTTTAATTATAGAAGATGATATAGATTTAAACGAACTGCTTGTTTTAAAGTTGAAATCTAGTGGTTATGAAGTTATATCTTTAGTGGATTTTTTTGGAGTTGAAGATTTGCTCGATAATGAGCAAATCGATCTTTTAATAGTCGATAGAAATTTGCCCAGTGGAGATTCTTTAGAAAAAATTCAAGATTTAAGAGAGCAAGGATATAAAGAAGCAGTTATTTTTCTTACAGCCAAGGCTTTGCATCAAGATTTGCTCGAAGGCTTTGAAAGTGGTTGTGATGATTATGTTTGCAAACCTTTTGATTTCAATGAGCTTTTGCTTCGCATTAAAGCAATTTTAAAACGCCATAAAAAAGAAGAAGAAAAACTATCTTTTGGTGATTTTATTTTAGATTTGGCTAATTATGAATTCTTTTACAAAAATCAAAAATTAGAAATCTCAAATCTTGACTATGAGCTTTTAAAATGTTTTTTTGAAAATCCAAATACCTTGCTTACTAGACAATTTTTAAGCGAAAGTGTTTGGAAAGATGATACTACAAGTGATAAAACAATCAATATAGCTCTAACAAGACTTAGAAATAAATTTCCAAAACTAAAAGATCATATTATAAGTGTTAGGGGTGTTGGCTATAAATTATGCTAAAAACTAAAAATATTTTTATAGTTTTTTTTGTTGTATTGGCTTTGATTTTTGGGTTTATTTTTTATACTTTTACTAATTCTTATCTTAATTTCTTGCTTATAAAACAATATGAACAAAAAATCAAAAGTCTTGATGATGTTTTAAAATTTTCTCTCTTAGAGCATTTAAATGATGCTAATATCAAGGATTTTGCTAAAGATACTAGGGCTGATTTTATTATCTTAAACAATGATATGAAAATAAGTTCTGTAAAAAATCCTGATTTTTTTTCTAATCTTAAAGAAGGAGAAATTTTAAATTTCAATTCAAAAAAAATTCTTACTAAAAGCTTTATTTACAAAGGATATAAATATATTATTATTGTTTATCCTCGTTTTTTAGATTTAGAACTTTTTTGGACAAAAATAGCAATCGGTTTTGGAGTGTGCTTGCTGTTTGTTTTTATTTTAATGTTGTTGCTAGGTAGAAGAATAGAGAAAAATTTTAATAAAATTTTGGATTTTTTAGATTCTATAGGGGATCATAAAGTTGTTATATTAGAAAAAGGAATGTTTAAAGAATTTAATTTACTAAATGAGAAACTTTTAAAAACTAAGGATAAAATTCTAAAGAATACCCAAAAAAATAAAAAACAAAGCGATAAAATTACTTTAAAAAATACTCAGCTTGCTAGTGTGATTTCTGCTATTTCTCATGAGCTTAAAAATCCATTAAGCGTGATTGATCTTAGCTTAGAGATGCTAAAAGATGAGAAATTGGAAGATAAAAAATTAAAAAAGGAATTACTAGAAAAAATTTCGCGTCAAAGTATTAAACTTAATGCTTTAACCCATAAGCTTAATTTTGTTTTTAATCTTAATAGTGAAGCCTTGCAAATGCAAGAATTTGATCTTTTTTTTCTATGTGAAAAAATCACTAAAAACCCAGGCTTTGAAAGAGTTGTATTGCAAGGTAAAAGCACGAAAGTTAAGGCTGATGAATTTTTAATCGAGCAAGTGATTATAAATTTGCTTTCTAATGCTTTAAAATATAGTCAAAAAGAAGTCATTTTAACAGCAAGAGATCAAAAGATAATAGTGCAAGATTTTGGAAAAGGCATAGAAGAAGATAAAATAAAATTGATTACAAAAAAATTTTATAAAATTGATGTAAAAAGCGATAATTCTTTTGGTTTAGGACTTTTTTTAGTAAAGAAAATTTTAAATATACATAAAAGTTATCTTGAAATTTCTAGCACTTTAGGCTATGGTTCTAGTTTTAGCTTTAAACTCAGTCAAGGATAAAAAATGGCTCTTATAGATTTAATTGAAGCTTCAAAAAAATTTGGAGACAAAATAGTTTTAAATGAAGCAAATTTTAGTGCAAACGAGGGAGAAAAGATTGCTATTATAGGGAAAAATGGAGAAGGAAAATCTACTTTTTTAAAAACGCTTTTAGGCACACTTCCTTTAGATAGCGGTAGAGTAATAAGACAAAATGGAAAAAGCATAGCCATGCTTTCACAAAGCGTTGATTTTAACGCAAATTTAAGTGTAAAAGAAGCTATCAAGCAAGAGCTTGCAGAAATTTACAATGCTTTAGAAGAATATGAAATACTGCATAAAAAATTAGAAGAAGATCCTAGTAATAAAGATTATCTTAAAAAAATAGATACACTTATGACTTTGATTGATAGTAAAGATGCTTGGAATATAGAATCTAAAATAATACGCGTTTTAAAAGAATTTAGTTTGCTTGAGTATGAAAATCGCATTATATCTACTTTAAGTGGCGGAGAAATACGCCGCGTTGGGCTTTGCATACTTTTACTAAAAAATCCTGATATTTTATTGCTTGATGAACCAACTAATCATTTAGATGTATATATGACAAGCTTTTTGGAAGAATTGCTAAAAAATTCAAAGATGTGTGTGATTTTTATTTCCCATGATAGATATTTTATTGACGCTATAGCACACAAGTGTGTAGAAGTAGAGCAGGGTAAACTTAGTATTTTTAAAGGCGGATATGCAAACTATTTAGAGAAAAAAACACAAATTTTACAAAGCCTTGCTAAGAGCCATGAAACTCTTTTAAAGCAATTAAAAAGCGAAGAAGAATGGCTTAGAAGAGGGGTTAAAGCAAGACTTAAAAGAAATGAAGGACGAAAAGAACGCATTTTTAAAATGCGTGAAGAAGCGAAAAAAAATCCTGGAGCAATCAAACGCTTAAAACTTGAAATTTCAAGAGCGGCTTTAAATTTTAATGGAGAAAAAACGATCAATCGTAAAAAAATGCTTTTTGAGCTTAAAAATATAAGCAAAAATATAAACAATAAAAATCTTTTTAAAGATTTTTCAACGCGTATTTTACAAGGTGAACGTATAGCTATCGTAGGAAGAAATGGTTGCGGGAAATCAACATTGTTAAAAATTCTTCTAGGGCAAATAAAACAAGATTGCGGTGAAATAAAACGCGGAGAGCTTAAGATAGGATATTTTGATCAGGCTAGAAGCTTGGTAAATTCTGATAAAAGCTTGCTTGAAATTTTTTGTCCCAATGGTGGAGATAGGGTTGAAGTTCGCGGTAAAAATATGCATGTTTATGGATATTTGAAAAATTTTTTATTTCCTAAGGAATTTTTAGATAAAAGCGTGGCTCTTTTAAGCGGTGGAGAGAAAAATCGCGTTGCTTTAGCCTTGCTTTTTACTAAAGAATATGATGTTTTGATTTTAGATGAGCCAACTAATGATCTTGATATAGCTACGATTAATATATTAGAAGAATATTTACTTAGTTTTGAAGGGGCTATTTTGCTAGTATCGCACGATAGATACTTTGTTGATAAAATCGCAACAAAACTTTATGCTTTTGAGGGAGATGGATATATAAATATTTTACACACTCTTTACACTGAATATCTTGAAAATGAAAAAGAAATTGAAGAATTGGATAATTTTGCTTTAGAACTTCAAACCCAAGAGCAAAATAATAACCAAAAAGAAAAAAGCTCTAAAAAATTAAGCTACAAAGAAAATGAGATATTAAAAAACCATCCTGAAAAAATAGATTTTTTAGAGCAAAAGATAGCTAAATTAAATCAAGATTTATCCGATCCAAATGTATATCAAGAAATAGGTATTAACAAGCTTTATCAAGAACTTGAAGTAATGCAAAAAGAACTTGAAATTCTAGAAAATGAGTATTTTTTAGTATTAGAGAAAAGCGAGAATTTATAATTAAAAAGATTTTATATTTTTTTACTCTATGGAGCGGGAAACGAGATTCGAACTCGCGACCCCAACCTTGGCAAGGTTGTGCTCTACCCCTGAGCTATTCCCGCAAAAAATAAGTGGTGCCCGAGGTCGGACTCGAACCGACACAAGGTTGCCCTTACCAGATTTTGAGTCTGGCGCGTCTACCAGTTTCACCACTCGGGCTCATTTTTAAGATTTAAAGCTAAAATTATACTTTTTTAGGCTAAAAAATACTTTAAAAATAAAAAGTATTTTCAAAAAGACGATATAAAATTATATAATTTAAATTTTTGGAACAGTTATTGCTTTTGTTTATTAGCAATGTTTGAAAAGATTTTAACTTTAATACTTTAGAGGAAAAAAATGAGAATTACAAATAAACTTAACTTCACAAATAGCGTGAATAATTCTATGGGCGGTCAAAGTGCTTTATATCAGATATCTCAACAACTTGCTTCAGGTTTAAAAATTCAAAATTCATATGAAGATGCAAGCACTTATATAGATAATACGCGTCTTGAATATGAAATTAAAACATTAGAGCAAGTAAAAGAATCAACTAGTAGAGCTCAAGAAATGACTCAAAATAGCATGAAAGCTTTACAAGACATGGTTAAACTTCTTGAAGATTTTAAAGTTAAAGTAACTCAAGCTGCAAGCGATAGCAATTCTCAAACCTCAAGAGAGGCTATAGCAAAAGAACTAGAACGCATAAAAGAAAGTATAGTTCAGCTTGCAAATACCAGTGTTAATGGTCAGTATCTTTTTGCAGGTTCTCAAGTTGCAAACAAACCTTTTGATTCTAATGGAAATTATTATGGAGATAAAAATAATATTAATGTAGTAACTGGAGCTGGAACTGAAAGCCCATACAATATACCAGGCTGGGATTTATTTTTTAAAGCAGACGGAGACTATAAAAAACAAATAAGCACCAATGTTAGTTTTACAGATAATCGTTGGGATTTAAATAAAGACCCTGATAAAACTAAATATCTCACAGGAGATTCTAAATGGCAACAGCTTATCGGACAAGGTTATGTAAAAGATAATGGTTTGGATCCTGATAAAGATTTTGAATATGATGATAAACTAGATTTTCCTCCAACAACTCTTTATGTTCAAGGTACTAAACCTGATGGAACAAGCTTTAAAAGCGCTGTACTTGTAAAACCTGAAGATACTTTAGAAGATGTAATGGAAAATATCGGAGCTCTTTATGGTAATACTCCAAATAATAAAGTAGTAGAAGTAAGCATGAATGATAGTGGTCAAATTCAAATTACAGATCTAAAGCAAGGCAACAACAAACTCGATTTTCACGCTGTAGCTTTCACACCACAAGCCGATGATAGAGCTGAACTTACAGGTATTATTGATGCTGCCAAACAAGAAGGCATTTCAATGGATGAAGTTACAAATAGGGTTATGCAAGCTGCTACAGCTGCTCCTAGTAACGGAGATATAACAAAATTAAACAGCCCTGTAACTGTAACAATCAATAATCAACAATTCACAATCGATTTAAAACAAACTGATTTTATCAAAAGTAAAATGACAGATACAGATGGAAATGCTACTAATGGGGCTGATTATGATAATGTATATTTTGAAAAAAATGGAAATACTGTTTATGGTAATGTTTCTCAAGTTATCAAAGGAAGCAATGCTTATGCGACTGATTCAACCAAACTTAGTGAGGTAATGGCAGGAGATAGCCTAAATGGTACTACTTTAAATTTAAAAGTCAATTCCAAAGGTGGAAATTCTTACGATGTTACTATAAATTTACAAACTTCAACTGTAAGCTATCCTGATCCTAATAATCCAGGTCAAACTATAAGTTTTCCTATAACCCATACCGATCCTGCAACTGGAAATAGTGGAGTTGTTACAGGATCAAATGATATTACTTATGGTCAAATTAATGATATTATAGGTATGTTTGCTGCAGATAAAATTCCAACCCAAAGCATAACAGCTACAAATGGAAAAGTTGATGCAAATGGTTATAATAATTTACAACAACTCATGAAAGATTCACAAGCTACTGTTGATGTAAGTATGGATTATAAAGGCCGTATTAGTGTTACTGATAAACTTTCTTCAGGTACTAATATAGAAATTTCTCTTAGCGATTCTCAAAGTGGCCACTTTCCACAACCACCATTTAGCACAACTTCTTCAGTAACAAATGGTCCAAACTTTAGTTTTAGTGCAAACAACTCTTTGGTTATTGATGAGCCAAATGTGGATATTATTAAAGATTTAGATTCAATGATTGATGCTGTTTTAAAAGGCAATATGAGAGCAGATTCTGAAAGTGAAGATCCTAGAAATACAGGTATGCAAGGAGCTTTAGAAAGGCTTGATCATTTAGCAGATCACATTAGTAAGCTTAATACAACCATGGGTGCATATCACAACACAATAGAAGATGTAAATACTCGTTCTACTTTTTTAAGCGTGAATGTACAATCTATCAAATCAAATGTTATTGATGTAGATTATGGTGAAGCAATGATGAATTTAATGCAAGTTCAACTTGCATATCAAGCTTCTCTTAAAGCTAGTACAACAATTTCCCAACTTAGCTTATTAAATTATATGTAAAATTTTTTATGGTATAATTTGGCTTTGATTTTATTTTCAAGGAAAGAATATTAAAAAAGAAGCCATTTTTACCAGCTCTACACTTGTTATTTTTTATCTTTGTCTTTGTATGCTAGCACCTAGCATGGGAGAATGGGTTTACAAGGCTAATTTATTTTTATTTGGAGAATTTGGGTATTATTATCCATTTTCTTTGCTTATATTAAATTATCTCTATTATAAAAAAAATTATAAAATAGAAAATTTTAAGCGTAGAGAACTTTTTGGTTTTTCTTTAGCCTTTTTTTCTACTTTACTTTTATTTTCTGTCTTTTATAGAGGGTTTGGGTATATTTTAGAAATTGTATATGGATTTTTTTCTATAATCTTAGGGCATACAGGGAGTGGAATTTTCGCTCTTTTGCTTTTACTATTTTCTTTGATCTTATTGTTTCCAAAATTTGCAAAAGAAATTTTAAAAATAGAATTAGATTTTACTTATTTATTAAAAGTAGAGCAAGCTTTTAAATCTTTACTTATGCGTGTATTTGGTGGAGAAAACGAGAAAGAAGATATAGGCAAATCAGAACCTATGGTGCCAAAATTAAATATTTTACAAGATAATATATACGAAAATTCACAAATAAATGAAAAAGAAAAAACCAATAACTTAGAACAGATAATTAAAGATAGCAATATCAACGCAAGTAAAAATTCAATTACCACAGCTAAGGAAAACTTTGAAAAACTAAAAAATCAAATTTTAGATGAAACCATAGAGATTGATAAACAAAGCTTAAAAGAATCGAGAAGTTTTGTTTATGAGCATTCTCAACAAGTGCGAAATTTCGCACAAAAAGCTAGTAAAATGAGCATTAGTCTTGATGAAGATTTTAATTTTATTTCAGAAGAAGAGGTAGATATGATTCCTGAACGTTTTTTAAAACCTAAAAAACTTGAAGATATAAAGCAAATAGATACAAATAAAAATTTAGATGAGCCAAGTTATAAGCGTAAAAATATTGAAATTCCAGTTTCTAAACAAGAAGTTAAACCAAAAATTTTTACAAAAGAGCTTGAACTTAGAGAGAATTTGATAAAAAAAGAAAAACTAGAACAAGAATACAAAGCCTATCAAAATGAAATTTTAGAAAATAAAGTAAAACAAGAAATTAAAAAATTAGAAGAATATGATGCGATAAATTCAAGCGATATTATAGAAGGGAATAAATATAGTTTTAATAGCCCAAAAACAATTAAAACAGAAACAGAAGAATCAAACAAAATAAATGAAAATAAAAATCCAGATAAAACAGACAATATCTTTGAATTTGCTCCCATTGTAGAAGAGTTAAATCATCCTTATATAGAACCTACTCCTATAAAAAATATAAATGAAATAGTTATAGAAGAAAAAAATACACTCGATTTTATCCAAAATACAGAAACTAAAATTGATGATAAAAAAACAAATGATCAAGAAATTAAACTTCAAAAAGCAGTTTTAGCCAAAGAAATTGCTATTAACCAAGCTTTATTGCGTGAAATAGAGCAGGGCGAAGTAGAAAAACCAAAAGATTTCACCTTGCCGCCATTAGATTTTTTAGCTAATCCAAAAGAACATAGACAAGAAATCAATGAAAGTGAAATAGATAAAAAAATTTATAATCTTCTTGAAAAGTTGCGTCGTTTTAAAATAGGCGGTGATGTTATAAGCACTTATGTTGGTCCTGTTGTAACTACTTTTGAATTTCGTCCTAGTGCAGATGTAAAAGTAAGTCGTATTTTAAATTTACAAGATGATTTAACTATGGCTTTAATGGCAAAATCAATCCGTATTCAAGCTCCAATACCAGGAAAAGATGTTGTAGGCATAGAAGTTCCAAATGATGAAATTCAAACCATTTATCTAAGGGAAATTTTACAAAGTGAAGTTTTTAAAAATGCTAAAAGCCCTTTAACCATAGCTTTAGGTAAAGATATAGTAGGTAATGCTTTTGTAACCGATCTTAAAAAACTTCCGCATTTGCTTATTGCAGGAACTACAGGTAGTGGTAAAAGTGTGGGGATAAATTCTATGCTTTTAAGTCTTTTATATCGCAACTCTCCTAAAACCTTGCGTTTGATGATGATAGATCCTAAGATGCTTGAATTTAGCATTTATAATGACATTCCTCATCTTTTAACTCCTGTTATCACAGATCCAAAAAAAGCAGTCAATGCACTTTCAAATATGGTAGCCGAAATGGAAAGACGCTATCGTTTAATGGCTGATGCAAAAACCAAAAATATAGAAAATTACAATGAAAAAATGAAAGAATTAGGTGAAGAAGAACTTCCTTTTATTGTAGTAATTATCGATGAACTTGCTGATTTAATGATGACTGCGGGTAAAGATGTAGAATTTTATATAGGAAGACTTGCTCAAATGGCAAGAGCAAGTGGAATTCACTTGATTGTAGCCACACAACGGCCTTCTGTTGATGTTGTAACAGGACTAATTAAAGCGAATTTGCCAAGTAGAATTTCTTATAAAGTAGGGCAAAAAATTGACTCTAAGGTTATCTTAGATGCTATGGGTGCTGAGAGTTTACTTGGAAGAGGAGATTGTTTATTTACTCCTCCTGGAACAAGTTCTATAGTGCGTTTGCATGCACCTTTTGCGAGTGAATTTGAAATAGAAAAAATCGTGGATTTTCTAAAAGATCAACAAAGCGTAGAATATGATGAAAGCTTCTTAAAAGATCAGCAAAGCGCGGGTGTTACAACAAATGAAAGCTTTGATGGGGAAGTAGATGAGCTTTATGAAGAAGCTAAAAGAGTAATCTTAGAAGATGGAAAAACAAGCATTTCTTATTTGCAACGCCGTTTAAAAATCGGCTATAACCGCTCTGCAAATATTATTGAACAACTTACTCAAAATGGAGTTTTAAGCGAACCTGATGCCAAAGGACAAAGGGAAATTTTATAAGATTTTTTTTATTTTGATATAAAAACTAATTACATAAAGAAGAATTTATAAAGATAAAAGCCCAGTAAAAAGGGCTTAAAATTATTTATCTCTAAGATTTAATTCGGTAATTAACTTACTATAAGAATTATAATCTTTTCTTTTAAGATAAGATAAAAGTCTTTTTCTTTGACCTACAAGTTTTAAAAGTCCTAATCTTGATGAAAAGTCTTTTTTGTAGATTTTTAAATGTTCTGTAAGTTCTGCAATTCTTGCAGTTAAAAGAGCCACTTGAACTTCTGTTGAACCAGTATCACCTGGTTTTTTAGCGAATTTCGCAACTATTTCTGCTTTTTTGGCCGAATCCAAAGCCATGATAGACCTCCTGATTGGTAAAATAATAAAATTAAAGAACTATAATTTTACCTTAAAAAGCAAAAAATAAACTGAATTTATCTTTTTTAGAAGGTTTTGTCAAAATTTAAGTCTTTTTCTAAGAATTATTTATTATAATTACAGCTATTTCTGTAGTTATAATAAGGAGAATCTGTGCTATTTACCAAAGCTAGCGAATACGCTTTACTTTCTTTAATTTATATTTCTCAAAAAGAAACACCTCAAGATGTAGATTCTTTAGCTTTAGAGCTTGATATTCCTAAAAGTTTTTTAGCTAAAATTTTACAAACTTTAGCTAAAGATGGCTTGTTAAAATCCTTTAAAGGGGCAAAAGGTGGTTTTGTTTTAATCAAAGAACCAAGTCAATATACTATAAAAGAAATTGTTAATAGTGCCGAAAAAAAGGATATCAGTGTATTTGAATGCAGTGGTGGCACTTGTCCAAATAATAAAGAAGAAAATTGCACCTTAATGCCTATGTTAGTAAATTTACAAAATAAAGTAGATGAATTTTTAGATTCTATTACTTTAGAAGATATTATGAAAAATAATGGCAAAAAATAAAATAGTCGATTTAGTTTTTCCTTTCTTGGGGCCTTTAATTGCTCCTGTTTTAAAAGCTAAAAGCTTAACTATTGTTGGTTTTTTAGTTTGTATTTTAGCTATTATTATAGTTCCTTTACCAAGTCCTATTTTGGACTTTTTCTTAGCTTTAAGCATAGCTTTATCGGTATTAATTATTTTAATTTCTATTTATATACCCAAACCGACAGATTTAACAACTTTTCCAACTTTAATCTTGATTATTACTTTATTTAGACTTTCATTAAATATAGCTACTACAAGGATGATTTTAAGCGAAGGGCAAAACGGCCCTGAAGCCGTGAGTGAGATTATAGCAGCATTTGGAGAATTTGTTGTTGGTGGAAATATGGTCATTGGTGTGATTGTATTTTGTATCTTAGTATTGATTAATTTCATGGTTGTAACAAAAGGTAGTACAAGGGTTTCTGAAGTACAAGCAAGATTCACACTTGATGCGATGCCAGGTAAACAAATGGCTATTGATGCGGATTTAAATGCAGGGCTTATTGATGAACAAACCGCTAGAGCAAGACGTCAAGAAGTTATTGCTGAAGCAAACTTCTATGGCGCAATGGATGGTTCTTCTAAATTTATCAAAGGAGATGCTGTTGCAGGAATTATCATAACTATTATAAATATCATAGGTGGTTTTTTAATAGGATCTTTTCAGCACGATATGGCTTTAAGCGATGCTGCTTCTACTTATACTATTTTAACCATAGGTGATGGACTTGTATCGCAAATTCCAGGGCTTATTACTTCTACTGCAACCGCTATAATTATCACTCGTGCAAGCAAAGATGAGGAAAATTTTGCAGAAGGAACTTTAACTCAACTTTTAAGCGAATATCGCACGCTTTTAATAGTAGGTTTTGTACTTTTTATCTTTGCGTTAGTACCTGGCTTGCCAACTTTATCCTTGGGCTTTATGGCTTTAGTTTTTTTAAGTCTTGGCTATCTTACCAAGCAGGTTAAGGAAGGTAAAATTGATATAACTACAGTTAAAAAAAGCAAACCAAGTGCTGCAGCTGCATCTCAAAGTGGAGCAGGTGGGACAACGGCAGCGCCTGCTAAGAAAAGCGAAGAAGAAATTCTCAAAGAAGAAGAACACAAGATTAACGACATACTTAAAGTTGAAATTTTAGAACTTGAACTTGGATACGGACTTATTAAGCTTGCTGAAAACGAACTTACAGAAAGGATTCGCTCAATGAGAAGAAGTATTGCTGAAAGTTTAGGATTTTTAATGCCAAAAATAAGAATAAGAGATAATTTAAGACTTAAACCAAATGAGTATAGTTTTAAACTCAAGGGCGTGTCTATAGCAAGTGCCGAAATTTATCCGGATAAATATTTAGCCATGGATAGTGGTTTTATCACAGAAGAGATAGAAGGGATTGCTACAAAAGAACCCGCTTTTAACTCTGATGCACTTTGGATTGATGCGAATTTAAAAGATGAAGCAACATTAAATGGCTATATAGTAATAGATCCTGCAAGTGTTATTTCAACACATATGAGCGAACTTATCAAAGCACATGCAAGCGAACTTCTTACACGCCAAGAGGTGCAAAATCTTCTTGATAAGATTAAAAATGATTATCCAATCATCGTAGAAGGTGCTTTAGGTGTTGCACCTGTAAGTCTTATTCAAAAAATTCTCAAAGACTTGCTTAAGCATCACATACCAATTAAAGATATGCTTACTATTTTAGAATCTGTAAGCGATATAGCAGAAGTAAGCAAGAGTTTTGATATGATTATTGAACATGTAAGAGCGTCTTTAGCTAGGATGATTACAAATATGTATTTAGATGATAAAGGAAATTTGGATATTTTTATCTTAGACTCTGCTAGCTCTGCAGTTTTAATGGAAAATGTACAATTTAGAGATGGAAGTTATCACTTGCCTTTAAGTGTAGCTCAAACAGGCACTTTAGTAGATACTCTAAGGGCTGAAGTTGCCGCGGTAGCAAATGGTCGTATCAAGCCTTTTATACTTTGCGTTGAACCGCAGCTTAGAAAATTCATTGCTGATATTTGTTATAATTTTAGCATTAATATAGTAGTGTTAAGTTTTGCAGAAATTGCAGAAAATACAAATTTTAATACCGAGGGTATTATTAGGATAGAACTTTAAGGAATATAATGAAAATTTATCATCTTTCGCATACAGATCTTGATGGTTATGCTTGTCAATTTATAGTAAATTTTTATTTTAAAAATGTGAGATTTTATAATTCTAATTATGGTAAAGAAATTAATGAAAATTTTAACTCTATTATAGGCGATATAGAAAAAGATGAAAATTTCGGAAAAGCTATTATTCTAATAACAGATTTAAATTTAAATTTAAATCAATGTGAAGAATTTGAAAAAATTTGCAAAGAGAAAAATATTAAAATTTTTCTTCTTGATCATCATCAAAGTGGCGAAGAATGTGCTCAAAAATATTCTTGGTATTTACTTGATTCTAAAAGATGTGCAACTAAAATCGTTTATGATTTTTTCTCTAAAATCTGCACCCCTGTTTTAGAGCTTTCAAAATTTGTTGATGTGGTTAATGCTGTTGATATTTGGCTAAGCGAGGATGAAAATTTTGAACTTGGAAAGGTTTTTTTAGGCTTGATTGCCAATGCAAAAGAAATAAATCGTGTGATGTTTAAAGAATCTCAAATCGATTATATGTTTTTCTTGCTTGATAAGGCTTGGAAATTTATAGGAAAAGAAAATGCAAATATTTTACTCGATAATGCTACTCATTTTATAAAAAAGGATTATTTTGCCAGAAAAAATGATGATACTCTTTCTAATTTAATTTCTTATTTTGTAGTTGAAAAACTAAGTGAGCTAAAAGAAAATTTCAGTATAGAATATGAAGGCCATAAAGGCATCTTAACTTCAAATATAGGCAATACTTCTGTTATTGGAAATGATTTTTTAGTAAAAAATCCTGATTATGACTTTTTTATTGATGTTAGTTCTAGAAAAACCTTAAGTTTTCGTGCAAATGGAAAAATAGATGTAAGTTTAATGGCTAAAAATTTAGTAGGTGGCGGTGGACATAAAAATGCTAGTGGTGGACTTTTTGCGACATTTAAAGATGGGGCAAATTATAATTATATTAAGGCTCAAATTATTGATTTAATTAAGAGCAAAGAACTTAAAAAGGAAAACAATGAATCAAAACAATAATAAAACCTTAAAAAATGAACTAGAAGATTTACAATATGAGCTTAGCATAGTTTTAGAAGCTATGCTTTTATACGCTGGAGTTAAAAGAGAAAAATTAGAAAATGCAATAGAAGCTTATATTGATAATATAGATAATGTGCTCGAAAATTCCAACAAAGAAGGGGTTGATGAAATTTTAGAAGTTGTGGAATTTCTAAAAAATAAATACAAAGATTTTTTTCAATGAAAAAGTGTATTTTATTTTTTTTTAGTTTATATTCTTTAAGTTTTGCCAATATTTATGAAAAATTAAATGATTTTGCTTATGAAAAAAAACCAAATAAAGATTTTAAGATTCAAGAAGTTAAATTAGTGCAATTTTCACAAGAAAATAAAGATTGCCTTGAACTTTTAATAGAAGCTGGTCAAGTTAGAATTTTAAATAGCTATAATTCTTGTCAAAAATTATCTAAAGATGAAAGTTTTCAAAAATTTCTTAATGAAGATTTTTTAAAACTTTATAAAAATAATGGATACTTGATTAATGAAAATTTACAAAATTTGAAAAATACCATGCAGGATATTATGATATATTATAAACTCCGATATTCTTTTAGTAAAGATGTAAAAGATATGAGTAAAAATAAGAATTTGGATATTTTAAATATAGATGAAAAAGACGGTGGCACTTTACTTTACAAAATCAACAATCAAGCTTGCGTTGGAATAGAACTTACAAGACATGACTCAAGAATGGCTATGAAAATATACGGAATAGAAAATTTGGATAAAGAGTGCAAACTATTTATCCAATCACCTTCTTTTAAAGATCTTTCCTACACAAAAAAAGATTTTAAGTGGTATTATTTAGAATAAATAAATGCTTTAATTTTTAAATAAAAATTTTTAAAAATCGCGCTTAAAGTAAAAGTATCTTGCCTTCCAAGATTTTGAAAAACACAGTTGTCTAAGTCTTTTTTTTCTTGAATGCTTAAATTTTTCATTAACCTAACCTTTAAAAATATTGCAAGATTTTATTATAGCGAAAAAACTTTATTTTTGCTTTAAATATTTATAAGTTCTATTTTAAATATAAATGAATATTATTTTAAGGTTTAAAGCTTTTTTCTTAAAATGTAATTAGGTTTTATTGACTTTTTCTAAATAAAGTCTTATACTGAATTTAAATTACGCAAAATAAGGAGGAAAATTGATGAATAAATTTTCTATAGTTTTAACTTTGTTGTTATGTGGAAGTTGTGCTTTAGCCTTAGATCCAAATTTGGAAAAAACCAAGAGTGCAACAGGTATTGACCTGCCTACTGCTAAATGGAATTTGCCTAAGGCTTTAAATGAAGATGGCACTATAGATGAAACTAAAATGCCAAAAAATTCAGAATATAGCAAAATGGTTATTTTAGGAAATAAAATTCTTAATGAAACAAGCAAATATGTGGGTCCACAGGCCAAAGATCCTAAAAAAAGATTTGCGGGAAATAATCTTTCTTGTTCAAGCTGTCATGCTAATGGTGGAAGTGTGCAAAATCAATCGGGTTTTGTAGGAATTTGGGCAAGATTTCCACAATATAATGCCAGAGGAGATAAAGTAATTACCTTAGCAGATAGGATCAATGGCTGTTTTGAACGCTCTATGAATGGCAAAAGAATGCCTAGCGATACACCTGAAATGAAAGCCATGCTAACTTATATGCAATGGTTATCTCAAGGAGTTCCAGTAGGAGCTAAGATAGAAGGGCAGGGACTTAAGAAGATAGATTTTATCTCAAGAGCAGCTGATCCTAAAAAAGGTAAGGCAATTTATATGGATAAATGTGCCGTTTGTCATCAAGAAAATGGCTTAGGGCTTAAAAATGAGGATAGCGCAGGGGCGTATTATCTTTATCCACCACTTTGGGGTGATGATAGTTATAATACAGGAGCTGGAATGTATCGTCTTATCAAAGCTGCTTCTTATATTAAAGAAAATATGCCTCAAGGTGCGCCTGACTTAAGTCTTGAAGATGCTTATGATGTAGCAGCTTACATGAATTCACAAGCTCGCCCTATTAAAGCAAATAGAGATAAAGACTTTCCAGATAGAAAGGTTAAGCCTTTAGATATGGATGTAGGACCTTATGATGATAGCTTTTCTACAACCCAACATCGCTATGGACCTTATACAAATATGATCAAAAAATAATTTTAAGGCAATTTTTATTGCCTTAAAAATTTATTATTTCATATTGCTTAATTTTTTAACTAGATCTTCTAAATCTTGCATTGAATTGATTGCGCTTGGGTTAATTTGATATTTTCCATTAACAACAAAAGCAGGGGTGCCATAGGTTTTAGCTATATCATTAGCTCTTTGAAACTCGCTTAAAATTTCTTTAGCTTTTGGGGTATTTAAAAAATTTAATACTTCATTTTTATTTACATTCATAGCCTTTAAGCCTATGTCGTAAAATTCATCTAAATTTGAAAAATTTCTTTGCTTGTTTAAAAAATAAGAAACAAAATAAACATCAGCAAGTTTATGAGATAAACTATCAGAATAACTCGCATCTTTACCATTTTGCTCATCTTTGTATTGAGCAAAGGCAAAAAGCTCATTCATTTCTTTGGAAAATTCCCCATTCATTAAACTTACAGGATAGAGTTTAAAATGTAAATTTGGAAAAGCTTCTCTTAGTTTTTCAAGAGTTCCAAATTTATGATGATTATAACAATGTATACATTTATAAGAAAATGCTTCTATTACACTATTTTCAGAGTTGGGTAAACTTGGATTAAGGGTAATAAAACTATTATTTGCTAATGCAAAACTTGAACAAAATACAAGCGTTAAAACAAATTTGCAAAAAAATTTACGCATATTATATCCTTGGTTAAATAAAATTTTCAAAGATAATTTTATTTAAAAAAAATAAATAAGCCCAAATTTATTTTTGGGCTTATTGTTATTTTTTAAGATTGAATGCTTGATCAACACTAAAAGGCATTGCTTGGTAACCCGTGCCTGAACCGCTAAATTGAATTTGAACCGAAGGTTCCTTAGCGCCCCAGTTAAATTCATCAATTTCAGGTTTTGGTTCCCTAAGACTTACACCTTTGCTAAGATCAAAAGCCATTCCAGCTGTTGCGCTATAAACCATAATAGAATCTTTATCTGGTTCATATTGAGTTAGAGAAGTTACAGGAGAAAACCATTCATTTCCACGATTTTTACCATATTCCCAAATTTGTTCCACAGTTTTATTTTGCTGATCGATTTTATAAATTACAGCACGAGAATATTTTTGACTTGCAAATGCAGGTTGTTCAGCTCCTCTTGCATCACCATTATCAAAAACACTTATATAAATATAACGCTTGTTTGATTTACTATCAATTCTCCAGCCTGTATGTTGCGTCCAAGTGAAATCAAATCCACCATTGTCATTTTCATAACCTGGGCATTTGCTATAATCATCATCACAAACAATTTTTTTGCCATTTTTATCTACAGGTTGCAATAAATATTTTTGAAATTCTTTATTCCACCCTTTATGTGCTCCTAAAATCCATTTTATTTTTTTATCACGACCAATTTTAACAACAGCACTTTGATGGCGACTAGAAATAATAATACTGTCATCACTTGGATCATAATCAACGCTATTTACATGAGCCCAATTCCTACCTATACCTGTACCTGCTATATCTCCAAATTTGTCGCTTTCATCCATTTTGGCAAGCTCTTCATCGCTTAAAGTTTTACCCGCTTTGCTTGCATCTATATTTAAACACACTGCACCTTGATCTAAAGCTTTGATAATGGTACTTCTATAAGGATCTAAAATCTCATACAATCTCCAATCATCAACAACATTACCATTCTCATCTACTTCTACAATAGTATCACGCACTGTGCGTACATGCTTACCATCTGGACGCAAAGTATTTGCTGAAGCTACTCTTAATAAATAATGCCCATTTTGCATATTGTCCATAGCATGAGAAAAATCTATATAGGCAGCAGGTAATTTGCGATTGAAAATTTCTCTTCCTAAGATATCATATTTTACATATCTTTGACCAAATCCCCAAGTTAAAGCTCCATCTTTGTTTTGATGAAAGCCCATCATAATTCCACGATTGTAAATATTATCCCAGTTCATTAGTTTATCGTTATCAAAATACCATCTGATTTCACCCTTAGTATCTATGATAAAGACATTTGAATTTTCATCCCATTCCATAGCACCACCTACAGGATTATTCCATACAGATTGTGAGCCTTTGCCAGATTGTTTTCCAGGAGCATTATTTACTAAATATAGCCTATCTGAAAATTTTGGATCCATTTTTAATACTTTCACATTTTCAAAAGGAGTTCCTCTTTGATCAGTACTTCCACTTGGTTCTATGCTAACCCCTGGAGTTGTAATTTTATAAATCTCATCAATGACTTTTTGACTTTTACCATTTGCAGTTTTAGTATAACTTACCTTTACCGTATTTAAATAAGAAGGATAAAGTCCAAAAATAGGAATTCCACCGTAAGTCTTAGCCATTTTAGAATTCACATTATAAGAAATAGTTTGACCATTTGGTTTAGGAACAATGGTTACTTTTATATCGCTTAAGACATAACCATTGTCCATAATAATAGCGGTCAAAGGAGACAATCCATAAGGATTCATTTTAATCGCGCCTATTTGTCCTTGAATTTGCCAATCTATTTTCGCTCCACTAGGACCACCCATGGCCATTAAAGCATTAGGTGCAAGTAGGGTAGAACCCGCCAAAAGTGCCATGCAAAGAGTTTTGCTAAGTCTCATGATCAATCCTTTAAAATTATTTAAGCCATCCTAAAATAGCTTAATAAAATTTTAATAATACGCAGCAAAAATAATTTGTTGCGTATTTTAAGAGTATCTTTAAACGACTTGATTTAAATGATTTAAACTAGCTATATTTTGATTTGGATTTTTTGGTTCGCCTATAAATTTAAGCACTAAAACCAAAATAACAATCACCAATGCAAAAATTTTAGCATTAAGTTTATTTTTATCTAAAACATAGGCTATAAACATTGCAAAAAGCACAATAAAACAACATAAAAATGCTATAAGACAGCAAATTGCCATATTCATAAACTTTAAACTAGGAATCAAATACCAACCATTGCTATAAAGCCCATTTTCAAAATCAGGTGGAGTTCCTATAAAAAATTTTTGAAAAGCATTAAGATGATTATAAGCGTTTTCTGGAGCTACAGGGGTATCCATCCCACATTCTCCTGTTGGCAAAAACCAACTAGGAGCCCACTCATGCAAAGGTAAATTAAATGGATAAATAGGAATTTCACGACATCCATCTACACCTGCAAAAGGATTTTCAGAATGAACCACTTCATGAATATGATTTAAAGTTAGACAATGCTCCAAGCCAAGCCAAATTCCATAAAAAGCTAAGCTATAAGAAAAAATTTTTATAATATTATTTGTAGGGTTGATTAATGCAATCATACCGCCTATAGCCATAACAAGCATATCAAATCTTATATACACACATTGTTCACAAGGTTCCATAAAAAGATATTCTTGAAATAAAAAATGTGCTATACAAGTAAGTCCTATAGTAACTATAATCAAAATTAACCAAGGTTTGCGCGTATCTTGCCATTTAGAAAGTGAAAATTTTCTGCAATTATCTTTCATTTTTATACAACTCATTTTTGTTTGCTAAGTTCTTTAGTAATTTCAATCAAAGCCTCTGGAGAGTTGATTGCACTTGGAATGATTTGATATTTTCCATTAACAACAAAAGCAGGGGTGCCATAATTTTGCGAAATAGGATTGGCAATTTCATAACTTTTTAAAAGCTCTGCAGCCTCTGGAGTTTTTAAGAAATTTTCCAAATCAGCCTTACTCACATTCATTGCTTTTAAACCGACACTATAAAAAGCTTCAGGATTTTTACCATTTTCCCATCTTTGTTTTTTCTTAAAATATGCATTAAAATAAGCTTTAGCAACTTTATGAGTTAAGCTATTTTTATCCGTAGGATCAATTTTATTTACACCATCCTTAAATGCCGCAAAAGCAAAAATTTCATTAGCTTGCCTTCCATAATCTCCCATAGAACTTACAGGATAAAATTTGTAAGTTAAATTAGGTAATTTTTCTTTAACTTTACCCATGGTATTAAATTTGTGATGATCATAACAATGAGTACAGCGATAAGAAAAAATTTCAATCAATGAATTATCAGCGTTAGCAATAGGATTTTTAAGAATTATATATTCTTTACCTTCACTTAATGCACTAGCACTTATACCTGCTAAAAAAGCACATACAACAATAGATCTTGCTAATTTTACTGGAAATTTCATTACCTTCTCCTTGAAATTTGGTTTTGATAAAACTTTTTATTAAGTTTTTATGTAATAACCATTATAAAACTATTAAAATAAAAATATTCTTAAAAATTTTATAACTAAGAATATTTACTTTAACTAAAAATCAAGAATAGGGGATTAAAAAATTTAATGCACAAGTTATCATTTTTATGTATATTTTGATAATAATATAAAATAATTTAATTTTTAAATATTCTTTATAGTTTTCAAGAAAAGTAAAATATAATTTTAATTTACAAAATAAAATTATCAATTTTTTACATTATATTTTATGGATAAGTTTATTTCACTCAAAAGGTAAAATCATAAAAATATGTAAAAATAGTAATTTAATCCATATCAAAGTAGAATTATCTAGGCGTATATAAAAAAGTTTGAAAATTACAGTTTTCAATACAAAATTATAAATTTTACATATTTTTACCTTTTATCATATCTTTTTATGATTGATATAAGATTTATTTAATAAAAATATTTTAATCTTTTTGCCTTGTATATAAAAACAAACTTTTTCCTAAAAAAGCTTTTTTTTACTAAGTTAATACTAAAATACCTTTTCTAGTTAAAAAGCTAAAAATTTTAGATTTAGGAAAAGTTTTTATGAAATACCCTTTAGATTGTGAAGAAAATTTTGAAAAATCATTCTTATTTTGGCTAGCAAAATATGTAAAATTTAAACTCAACTCACTATCTAACAAAGAGTTAAAAAATCCACAAGCTTTAGCAGAAGTTAATTTTGCTCTTACAAAAGGTGTAAAAAACATTGATGAACTTGACGCTCTAGCAAAAAAAGCAAGAAATGCTGGTTTAAGTGGAGTTAATACTTATTTTAATCCTTTAAAAAAAGTATTCGAATATTTAAATTTTTACAAGCTTTATTCTTTAAAACAGATTGATGAAGAACTCATTGTAGAAGTTTTAGCAAGTATAACAGGTGCTTTATCAGATGCAAGTAAAAAAAATTACCGTATTGCTGTGATTAATTTTTTTGATTTTTTAGACAAGCAAAATGAAGAAGATGAAAAAGCGCATATTTTCGATATCAATCTTAAAAACTGGGCAGGTATAGCGGGTTCTAAAGGGGTAAAATTACCTGAATTTATGAGCGAAGAAGAGCTTAAAAAATTTCTTGATGCTATTGAAAATGCAGATTTTAGAAACAATACTGTACGCAATAAACTTATTATTAAAATCATCATTTTTACAGGCATACGGGTAAGCGAAGCTATCAATATCAAAATGGGTGATATTAGCGAAGAAAATGATCTTTATATCATAAGAATAAGAGCTAAAGGCAATAAATATCGTGTTGTAATGATAAAAAAAGAACTTATTTACGATTTGCTTAAAAATGTAAGTATTAATTATATGAGCAAAGACGCCCTACTTTTTGTCAATAAAAAAGGCACTCCACTGACTCAATCTTATGTCAGTCGCATAGTAGAACAGCTTTTATTTCGTGCAGGAATTCGCAAACAAAAAAATGGTGCTCACATGTTGCGTCATACTTTTGCCACCCTACTTTATAAAAAACAAAAAGATTTAGTTTTAGTTCAAGAAGCTTTAGGGCATGCAAGTTTAAATACCTCAAGAATTTACACTCATTTTGATAACGATAAATTAAAACTTGCCGCACAGGTTGCAAAGGAATTAAGTGACTCTTGAAAACTATGCTATTTTTGGTAAATATTTTTACCATGATTTAAAACACACTTTAAAAGCCTTTAATCACAAAGAAAGTAAAAAGTGCTTTAAATTTATAGAAAAATATAAAAATGATTTTTATATTTTAATGCTTGCTGATTATGAGCTATATAGATATTTTCAAGATAAAAATTTCACAAGCAAAAAAGCTTATTTGTCTGTATTTGCTTTTAAAAAAAGAAAAAAATTTCAAAAAGAAGATATCGATGAAGAAAAATTTATTCCTGAATTTATAAATTTTTTAGATCAAGATAATTACAAAGAAAATTTCATCAAGGTTAAAGAGGCAATCTCCAAAGGAAGAGTTTATCAAATCAACCTCACTCAAAATTTTAAATTTCATAGCAAAATGGATTCTTTTGAACTTTTTAAACTTTTACTTTCTAGACAAGATACTGAATTTAAAGCTTTTATAAAAGATGAAACAAGAGAAATTTTGTCCTTCTCACCTGAACTTTTCTTCAAGACCAAAAAAAGAAAAATATTTACAAAACCTATGAAAGGCACAATTAAGCGTGATAAAGATCCTATAAAAGATGAAGAAAATAAAACCTTCTTGCAAAATGATACAAAAAATCTAAGTGAAAATGTTATGATTTGCGATCTTTTACGCAACGATCTTTCAAAAATCATCACAAAAAAAAGCTTAAAAACCAAACTTTTTGAAATTCAAAGTCACCCTACTTTACATCAAATGACTTCAAGCGTACAAGGAAAACTTAAAAAAAATATTTCTTTATATCAAATTTTTAAAGCTCTCTTTCCTTGTGGTTCTATTACAGGTGCTCCAAAGCTTGAAAGCATTAAATTTATTGAAGAATTAGAACAAAGAGATCGTGGTATTTACTGCGGAACTATAGGTTTAATACACAAAAATAAAAATAAATTTAGCGTAGCCATACGCACCTTAGAAAAACAAGATGAAATTTATACTTATAGCACGGGTAGTGGCTTGGTTTGGGACTCAAAATTCAAAGATGAATTTGAAGAATTAAAACTTAAAAGTGCGATTTTAAATCCTTGTGATTTTCATCTTTTTGAAACCATATATTTTAAAAATTCTCAAATTTTATTTTTAAAAGAACATTTATTAAGGCTTATAAATTCAGCTCTTAAATTTAATTTTAATACTCACAAGCTCTTTAAAGATTTTTA
This sequence comes from Campylobacter sp. 2014D-0259, assembly GCF_008000505.1. Taxonomy (NCBI): domain Bacteria; kingdom Pseudomonadati; phylum Campylobacterota; class Epsilonproteobacteria; order Campylobacterales; family Campylobacteraceae; genus Campylobacter; species Campylobacter sp. 2014D-0259. Next base: position 101,558 of record NZ_VOAQ01000016.1, on the reverse strand, counting down.
TAATATTTTAAATCAAAAAAGTTCTTATAAAGAATATCAAAATTTTACACTTTTTAAACTCGATGAAAAAATTTTCCACAAAAAACACTCTTTATTTTATAATTTTCCCCTACCCTTTAAAAATCCACACAAAGAAGGAATTTTAAAGCTTATTTTATACAAAGACGGAAGATACGAATTTCAACAAAGTGCCTTAAAACAAAATTCAAACGATATTCTGCTTTTAAGTGATGATAAAATTAACTCAAAAAGTGACAATCTCTATCACAAAAGCTCGTTGCGTACTTTTTATAATCAACACTCATACAAATGGCAACAAAACTTGTGTTATGACATAGCTTTTTTTAACGAAAAAGATGAACTTTGCGAAGGCTCAAGAACCAATCTCATCTTAGAAAAAAACACTCAATTTTATACTCCACAAATTCAAAGCGGTATGTTAAATGGCGTATATAGAAATTTCTTAATCAATCTTGGTTTGATAAAAGAAAAAGCATTATTTAAACAAGATTTATTTGAAGCAGAAAATATTTATTGTATTAATTCCGTGCGTGGTTTAAAAAAGGTAAAATTGCAATGAAGAAAATTTTATTTATAGATAATTATGATTCTTTTAGTTATACCATCATCTATTATCTTAAAGAACTTGGTTTTGAATGTAAAGTGATAAAAAATGATGCCTTTAAAAAAGCTAAAGAATTAGAAAAATTTGATTTCACTCATCTTATCATCTCTCCTGGCCCTCATTCTCCTAAGGAATCTAAATTAAGCTTAAAAGCAATCAAATATTTTAAAAAAAATAAAAAAATTTTAGGTATATGTTTAGGACATCAGTGTATAGCTGAAATTTTTGGCGGTAGGGTTTCTAAAATGCAAAATCCCATGCATGGCAAAATTTCTAAACTTTATTTTAAAAAAGATCCTATTTTTAAGGGTATTAAAAAAGAAATTGAAATTTGCTTATATCATTCTTTACACATTAGTTCTATGCCTAAAAAATGCAAAATTTTAGCTCATAATTCAGAAAATATTATTATGGCAATTAAACATAAAAAATATCCTATTTATGGATTGCAATTTCACCCTGAAGCGGTTTTAACTCAAAAAGGCAAAAAAATACTTAAAAACTTTATGAAGCTTTAGTCTTTTTTGCATTTAAAATAACACTCAATATAATCAAAACAAAAGCAAAAATATCAAGCAAGCTATAACGGGTTTTTAAAAATAAAAAACTCATTAAAGCAGCTGCTACAGGTTCTATGGAAGCAATCATACTAGCTCTTAGAGCGCCTATATATTCCACTCCTTTTAAATACAAACAAAAAGCCCCTATAGTTCCGATAAAGACAATCCCGCCCATAGAAAAAAATGCTTTTAAGTTAAAAGCATAGTGAATTAAACCCTTATCAAATTGCAAGATTAATAAAAATACAAAAGAAGCAAAAAGACTCGCCCAACCCATTATCCAAAAAAGACCATATTTTAATATCACTTCTCTAGCACTTAAAGAATAAAAAGCAACTCCAAAAGCTCCTATAACAGCCCAAAAAATACCCCAATAATTTAAAACCACCGCTTCAATATCTCCTTTAGTTGCAAGCAAAAACAAAGCAAAAATAATCAAAATCAAAGCAAAAATTTCTATCAATTTAGGAAATTTTTTATTTTTAAAGCACAAATAAAGCATTATAATTAAAGGTGCACAATATTGTATCATAGTTGCAGTTCCAGCATCGGTATAATAAATAGCCTTAAAATAACCAAATTGTGTTAGCAAAAGCCCAAAAAATCCAAACATACAAATACTTAAGCTTTCTTTTAAATTTGTAAAAACTAAAATCTTTTGAGCTTTAAAACTTAAAAAAATCAAAATCAACCCTGTAGATAAAAGCCTATAAAAACAAACCCAATCTACGCTATAATTATTTTTAAAAAGGTATTCAGCTAAAACACCGCTAATAGCCCAAAAAATACCTCCCAAAAGAACTAAAAATACGCCCATTGCAAACCTTAATAAAAATTATTTTAAATTATAGTATATTTTTTTTAAATAATGTCGATTTAGTGTAATATATATTATAAATTAAGGAGAAAATATGCAAATTAACAATTCCTTAAATAGCTTAAGTCAATATGTTAAAGTCAACTCAAACGAAGAAAATCAAAACTCTAAAAATCAAGAACAAAACGCTTTAGCGCAAGATCCAGCTGTAGAGGTAAATATCAGCAAAGAAGCCAAAGAAAAATCAAATACTTCTAATCAAAACAATTCTCAAGCTCCAGCTCAAGCTTTAAACGCACAAAACAACACACAACAAGATAGTAGCAGCGATAGTGAAGATAAACTTACAGAATTAACACAAAAGCTTGCAGAAATTCAAGCAAAAATTGTTGAACTAACTGCGAAAATGTCTAAAGCTAATGAGGATCAAATCAAAAGTATTGAAAGTCAAATAGCAACATTAAATGCCCAAGCTTCAACTATTCAAGCTCAAATTCAAGAACTCCAAAGCCAACAAGCTTGATTATATTTTTTCAAAAGTTTAAGAATGCTATAATGATGCATTTTTAAACTTTTTCAAGGAAAAATATGACTTATCTAGAAATCGAAGGCACAAATCATCTAAGCGGAAATGTTACAATAAGCGGAGCAAAAAATGCTGCCCTACCCTTGATCGTTTCAAGTATACTTGCTAAAAATGAAGTAAAAATCAACAATGTTCCTAATGTTGCTGATATAAAAACTCTTATATCTTTGCTAGAAAATTTAGGCGCTAAGGTCAATTTTCAAAACAATAGTGCTTTATTAAACACAAACACTCTTAATCAAACCATAGCCAAGTATGACATTGTGCGTAAAATGCGTGCTTCCATACTTACTCTAGGGCCTTTACTTGCTCGTTTTGGGCATTGTGAAGTATCTTTGCCTGGTGGATGTGCCATAGGACAAAGACCTATTGATTTACATCTTTTAGCCTTGGAAAAAATGGGGGCAAATATACAAATCAAACAAGGCTATGTCGTAGCTAGTGGAAATTTAAAAGGCAATGAAATTCTTTTTGATAAAATCACGGTTACAGGTAGTGAAAACATCATCATGGCAGCAGCTCTAGCTAAAGGTAAAACCAAACTCTTAAATGTTGCAAAAGAACCCGAAGTAGTTCAACTTTGCGAAGTTTTAAAAGACGCAGGACTTGAAATTAAAGGCATAGGTACAGATGAACTTGAAATTTATGGCACTGATGGAGAACTTTTAGAATTTAAAGAATTTAGCGTTATACCTGATAGAATTGAGGCAGGAACTTATCTTTGTGCTGGGGCTATTACAAATTCTAAAATTACTTTAGATAAAGTTAATGCCACTCATCTTAGTGCAGTTTTAGCAAAACTTCATCAAATGGGTTTTGAAACTTTGATTGCAGAAGATAGTATCACCCTACTTCCTGCTAAAGAAATTAAACCTGTAGAAATCATGACAAGTGAATATCCAGGCTTTCCAACCGATATGCAAGCGCAGTTTATGGCATTAGCCTTAAAAGCTAATGGAACTAGTATTATCGATGAAAGACTATTTGAAAATCGTTTCATGCATGTAAGTGAACTTTTAAGAATGGGTGCGGATATTAAACTCAACGGTCATATTGCTACTATAGTAGGCGGAAAAGAACTTAACGCTGCTGATGTCATGGCTACAGATTTGCGTGCTTCTTCAGCCCTTATCTTAGCAGCTCTTGCAGCTAAAGGCACAAGCAAAGTCCATAGAATTTATCATCTTGATAGGGGTTATGAAAATTTAGAAGAAAAATTTAAAGGCTTAGGGGCTAAAATCACAAGGCTTGAAGAATGAAAAATATCTTTGAAACCTTAAAAGACTTAGAAGATCAAATTTCATGCTTAGATGAAAGTGAACTTATTAGCCTTGAAAAAGCAAAAGATAGAATTTTAGCTAAAGATTTATACGCTAGAAAAAATCTACCCAGTTTTGACAATGCTGCTCTTGATGGCTATGCTTTTAATTATACTGATATCAATGAAGCTTTGGAGATTAAAGGGACTATTTTTGCAGGAGATAAAAATTTTTATACAGTTGCTAAAAATGAATGCTATAAAATCATGACAGGGGCTAAAATGCCCAAAAATGCTGATACTATCTTAATGTTAGAAGATGAGTATATAGAAGAAAATAAACTCATCATTAAAAAAGCTCCTAAACAATACAATGCCTATCGCTATAAAGGCGAAGAATTAAAAAAAGGTGAAATTTTACTTCAAAAAGGCACCAAACTTAATGATAAACATATCGCCCTGCTTGCTTCTCAAGGGCTTTATAAAATAGAAGTCATAAGAAAAATTCGTATAGGTATTTTTTCAAGTGGAAATGAGCTAAAAGAACCTTGGCAAGAATGCGATGAAGAAAGTATTTATAATACCAATGCTTTGTCTTTACTAACCATGCTTCAAAATACTTCTTATTTGGGCATCATCAAAGATAATTTTAAAAGCACTAAAGAAGCTTTAGAAAATACAAATTTTGATCTTTTAATCACTTCAGGAGGTGCAAGCGTTGGCGAGGCTGATTTTATGGAAAAAGCTTTAGATGAATTAGGCTTTACTCCGCTTTTTAAAGGACTAAAAGCACGCCCTGCAAGACCTACTAAACTTTATAGAAAGGGTAAAAATTTCGTATTGATTTTACCAGGAAATCCTATGGCAGCTTATCTTTCTTGTTTTATTTTTGCTAAAAAAATTATTGCTTTATTAAGTGGAAACCTAGACAATCCTTTAAAATTTCATGCTACAATGGGTATGGATTTAAAGCTTAAAAGTGGAAGAAACAATCTCATTTTAGGAAATTTAGAAAAAGATATTTTTACACCATTTAATGAAAATAAATTTGGATCTGGTATGATACTTCCACTTATTAAAAGTGAGTTTTTACTTATAAGCGAAGAAAATACAAGTGAATTAAAAAAAGGTGATGAAATCACGCTTTTAAAAATATAATGTTTGTGTTTTTCACAAACATTAGCTTAATTTATCCTCATCATCATGATCATGGATATATTGTTCATCATTTTCCAAGGTGTCAACAAAACGCCCTATCCTTTCCCAGCGAACATTTTTATCTTTATCCCAAGAGAAATATACAAACCAAGGTTTACCTACTATCAACCTATAAGGAACAGAACCCCAAAAACGACTATCATAAGAATAATCGCGATTATCACCCATCATGAAATACTCATTTTCAGGTACATCAAAAACATAAGCATTTCCGCCGCTAAAACCTATATGATTTCCAAGTTCTTTAATATAAGTTGGAGACATGGCAAAATCACCTATGCTAAGAAAGCGTAAAATATCGCTTTCTATATCTTTTTTTGGATCATAATGAATACCTTTTTGTTTATAAGGTTCTTTTACATAAATTTGCCCTCCAAGAGTAACAAGATCATTCGGATAATGTTCTTTCATAAATTCATCACCCTCATGCATTCTTACATAAAGTGTTTTATTTGCATAAACTATCCTATCTCCTCCTGTGCCTACACAACGCTTTACAAAGTGTTCTTTTTCATTTCTAGGATTTCTAAAAACAACTATATCTCCTCTTTGTGGCCCTTGTGCTTTTATCAAATGCCCATCTTTATTAAAATCAGGCAAAACAGGAATTTCCAACCAAGGAATATGAGGAGTTGGGATACCATAGCTAAATTTTTTAACAAATAAAAAATCCCCTACCAACAAGGTGTTTTTCATAGAACCAGAAGGAATAACAAAAGCTTGTATAAAGAAAAAAATCACCAAAAGAACAATAACTACAGTTCCAGTCCAAGACTGTGAAAATTTATATAATTTCTTTAAAATTTCCATAGATTTTCCCTAATTAAGTCTATTTTTAGCAGATTTAACTGTGTTTTCTAAAAGCATGGCTATAGTCATAGGACCTACTCCACCTGGAACAGGAGTTATATAACTAGATTTTTTAGATACCTCTTCAAAATCCACGTCTCCAACTATCTTTCCACTTTCAAGACGATTGATTCCAACATCAACAACAATCACTCCTTCTTTTACCATATCCGATCGAAGTAAGTTCACACAACCTGCTGCTACTATAATCAAATCAGCTTGCCTAGTATAAAGGCTCAAATCTTTGGTTTTAATATGACAAACGCTTACTGTAGCTCCAGCGTTTAAAAGCATAGTAGCCATAGGACGACCTACTATATTTGAAGCACCTATAATAACAGCGTCTTTTCCTTCTAAATCAATTTCATAAGCCTTCAAAAGCTTCATAACTCCAAGTGGAGTACAAGGCAAAAACCCACTTTCTAAGCCTAAATTTAAATATCCTACATTAATAGGATGAAAGCCATCAACATCTTTACTACTTATAATACTTTCAAGTATTAAATCTTTACAAATATGATCAGGTAAGGGAAGCTGAACCAAAATTCCATGAACACTATCATCGTGATTTAAGGTATTAATCAATGCCAAAAGTTCATTTTGTGTAGTATTTTCATTAAGATGATAAACTAAAGATTTAATTCCACATTCTTCACAGGCTTTAGCCTTAGATTTTACATAAGTTTGACTTGCAGGATTATCTCCAACTAAGATAACAGCTAAACAGCTTTCAATCCCTTTGCTTTTCAAAAATTGATTTTTTTCTTTTAATTCTTCTTTGATTTTTGCGCTTAAAGCTTTACCATCAAGCAAAGTCATTATTTTCCTTCTATAAATTTAATCACTTTTTTAAAGTAAAAATTGTATCATATTAAAACTTCATTAACAAGGTGAAACTTTGAAAATTGTTTTAATGTTTTTTTTATTTAGTATCAGTCTTTTTGGTGCTGATTTTATCACTCTTAAAGAATACTCTAAAATGCTTTATGAAAATCCAAGGGGCATTAGTTGTAAAGAATGTCATGGAGCAGATGGAAGCGAACAAATTTTAGGATATTATATGAAAAATGGTATTAAAACAGCTTATAAAGTTCCAAGTATACAAAATCTTAGTTTTGAGAATTTTAAAAATTCTCTTAATCAGAGTAAAGACGCAAAATCAATCATGCCAAATTACTCTTTAACAAATGATGAAATTGTAACTTTATATAATTACATCAAGCAATTTAGCAAGGAAGAAAAATGACAAACAAAAAAGCTTTTAAAGAAGCGTGTAAATTCATCGCAGGCGGTGTAAATTCTCCAGTTCGTGCTTTTGCAAATGTTCAAAGTGAGCCAAAATTTATTTCTCATGGAAAAGGTGCTTATATTTTCGATATAGATGGAAATTCTTATATAGACTATGTTCAAAGCTGGGGGCCTTTACTTTTTGGACATTGCGATAAAGATATACAAAAAGCTTGTCAAAAAGCACTTCATAAAGGTTCAAGTTTTGGAGCTCCAACTTTATTAGAAACTGAACTTGCCAAGCTTGTTTTATCTGATTTTCCTCATTTAGAAAAGATCCGCTTTGTAAGCAGTGGAACAGAAGCAACCATGAGTGCTATTCGTCTTGCCCGTGGTTTTACTAAAAAAGACAAAATTTTAAAATTTGAAGGATGTTATCACGGGCATTCTGATTCATTATTAGTGAGTGCAGGAAGTGGTGCTGCTACTTTTAACTCTCCTAGTTCTTTGGGTGTTTTAGAAGATGTAGCTAAACACACTTTAGTAGCTAAATATAATGATATAAATAGCGTTAAAGAGCTTTTTGAAAAAAATAAAGATATTGCATGTGTTATCATTGAGCCTATTGCTGGAAATATGGGGTTAGTTCCAGCTAAACAAGATTTTTTAGAAGAACTTGCTAAGATCTGTAAAAACAATCAAACTCTGCTGATTTTTGATGAGGTAATGAGTGGATATAGAGCATCTTACCTTGGTTCCTATGGAATCAATCATATCCAAGCAGATATAATTACTTTTGGTAAGGTAATAGGAGGCGGTCTACCTGCAGCAGCATTTGCTTCTAGAGCTGAAATTATGGATATTTTAAGTCCTTTGGGTGGAGTTTATCAAGCAGGAACTTTAAGTGGAAATCCTTTGGCAATGGCTGCAGGTATAGCAAGTCTTACAAAAGCCAAAAAGAAAACCAAGCTTTATGACAAACTTGGAAAATTAGCAAAAAAACTTACCCAAGGAATGAAAAAATTAGCAGATGAAAAAGGACTTCCGCTGCAAGCTTGTCATGTAGGTTCTATGTTTGGATACTTTTTCACCAAAGATCCTGTATCAAACTACCAAGATGCATTAAAATCTGATCTAGCATTATTTTCAAAATTTCACAAAAATATGCTTGAAAATGGAATTTATTTAGCACCTTCTCAATTTGAAACAGGCTTTATATGTTCAAAAATGGATGATAAAATTATAGATACAACACTAGAGGCTGTTAGGGAAAGCTTTAAAAGAATATGAGTAATATTTTAAAAGAAGAAAAAAATCACTTAGAAAATTCCAACAGCAAAAGACAAAAAATCATTCGCAAAACTCTTGAAGCTGCGGATGGTTTAAGTCTTGGCATCTCTATGGTTGTTGCTGTATTTATAGGTGTGGGAATAGGATATTTACTTAAAAAATTTACTCCTTATCCTTGGCTTTTTTGGCTTGGAGTTTTTTGGGGGATCAGTGCTGCCATACTTAATGTTTACAAAGCTTATAAAGTTCAAGTAAAAAGCTATGAAGAATTTAAAGAAAGAGATGAGTTGATCAAAGAAAAAATTCAAAAAGAAAAGAACAAATAATGGAACATAAAAAAGCTCTATTTTGTATTTTTGCCATTATTCATTTATTTTTTTGGATCATATTTTCATCGTTAAATCATTTTAAATTAGATACATTTTTAAGCTATGAAATAGCTTTTTTTAGTGTTTTATTGATTATTTTTGCTTCTTATTTAAATTATAAAAAAGTCATTATAAAAAAATCAAAAAATTATGAAAAAAATTTTAATTTCATTTCATCGCTTTTTATCAAAAAAAAACAAAATTTATCAAAAATTATTCATTTTAAAGTTCTAAAAGACGATTTAAAGCCAAATGTTAAAGAGAAAATCCATTTTTTTGCTATGTTTTTTACTCTCTTTAAATTGATGGCTTATGTAATATTGGTTGCTGGATTTTTATTTTTACATCGCCAAGATAAATTAGATATCTTTGCTTATATTTGTGGAATTTCATCCTTGCTAGTTTGTGTGTTTATTTTTATTTTATATATAAAAAAGTATGAGTCCAAAAAAAATTATTAAATCAATGACAGCACTTTTTGCTGGTATGGCATTTTTATTTGCAGGTAATGCCTTGATAGTAAGCTCTATAGGTGTTATATTAAAAGAAAACGGAGAAAGTTCTTTAGCTGTTGGAGTAGTAAGTTCTTGTTTTTTTGTAGGCGCTCTTGTTGGAACTATCAGTGCTCATAAAATTATTTCTCGTATAGGTCATATACGCTCTTTTGGGCTATTTGGTGCTATTTTTGGAATTTCAGCTATGCTTCATACAGTAAGCGAAAATCTTATTTTTTGGGCTGTTTTAAGATTTTTCATAGGAATTTGCTACTATGGACTTTTAATGGTCATAGAATCATGGCTTAATGAAAAAAGCAAAAATGCCATTCGATCTAGAATTTTAGGTTTTTATGAAATTGTTTTTTATCTTGCGTTTGGTATTGGAGTTTTAATCATAGCGTTAAATTTGAGCAAACATAGTGTATTTATTCTCAGTGCAACTTTAATTTTACTTTCATCTTTACCTTTAAATCTAATTAAAATCAAAGAACCTGTTTTGCCCGCATCAAGTCCTATTTCTATACCTAAAATTTTTGATATAGCTCCTTTGGCTATCGTCACAAGCTTTATAGCTGGAATGCTTATAAATGGCTTTTTTTCTATGGCATCTTTATTTATACTTTTGCAAGGTTTTGATACAAAAGCGGTTTCTTATTTTATATTTTGTGGGGTTTTAGGTGGTTTTATTGCACAAACCATCATAGGAACTATTTCAGATAAACTTGGTCGCAAATTTGCTATTATCACTTGCGCAAGCATAGGATTTATCACTATGCTTATATTTATCTTTTTTAAACTTCATTTGTATATGCAATATTTTTTAGGAATTACTCTTGGTATAGGAATATTTTGTTTATATGCTTTAGCACTTGCTAGAGCAAACGATGTTTTAGTAAGCAAAAATAAAGGCGTAGAGTTAGGTCGTGGGGTTCTTTTTTGTTATTCTTTGGGCTCTTTGTTTGGCCCTTTAATTTTAGGTTTTTTAATGCAATATTTTGAAATCAAAGGTTTTATATGGTTTTATATAATTTCTTTAGCATTTTTAATTCTTTTTGCTATCAATAAACCAAATATTTTAAATAAAAAATTTAAGAAAAAGCCTGGAAATATGGTGATATTTGATGATTAATACTCAACTAGCAAGTCAAATTGTCAATACGCAAAAAAATGATTTAAAAGTAGATAACTCTGCTTCAAAAGATAAAACAAATTTAAAAGACAATCCAAAAGAAGCACTTGCACAAGCTTTAAAGCAAAATTTAGGTTTAAGCAAGGACGCTAGTAGTGAGGAAATACTAGCAAAATTTGTTCAAAATGAAACAGGTACCAAATTAAAAGAACTTGTTAATAAACTTTTAGATCAAATCAATGCTCAAAAAAATCCCGATTCCCCTGTACTTAAACAAGGAAAAAATTTAAATTTAGCTCCTAATTTTGCTAATGAATTAAAAACTTTAAGTACAGAACTTGCAAAAAGCGATACTTTTACACAAGTTTTAGATAGATTAAATCAAATTTTAAAACCTGCCAGTGAAATAAAAAACAATAACTTAGCTCCTTTGTTTAAAAATTCAGGCGTATTTTTAGAAGCTAAATTAAAAGATGCCCTAAACGAAGAATTACTACCCAAAAGTTTTCACTCTCTTTTAAGTACAATCAAAGGTCTTAGTAGCGAAAAACTAAGCGTTCAGATAGCCCAGCTTGCAAATACAAATTTAAGCCCAAAAGACACTTTAAAAGAATTAAAAAATATTATTAATTCTAGCAAAAATGAAAATAAGCAAATTTTAAATCAAAGTTCTTTTAAAGCACTTTTAAATTTAAGTTCTAAATTGGAAAATTTTAAAAATTATATAAGTAAAAATCCCAGTCATGCTCAAGAAAAAATCACCCCTATAGCTAATAAAATTTTAAAAGAATTAAATTCCATCAAAAATGATTTTTTCAAAGCTCTTAATAAGCCAGAAAATTTAATGATAAAAGATCCAAACATCCTTAAGCAAACTGCTACCGCCTTTGAAAAACTTGAAAATACTTTAAAAAATATACTAGGCAATCAAGCTTCTAAAATACAAGATAAAGAAAATATTTTAGAAAATCTTTTAAGCAACAAAGAAAATATGAAAGAAGAAAAACTTAATCATAACACAAAAAACCAAGATGAAGAAAAACATATAAAAGCATCAAAAGAAGAAACTCTCACAGATGATACTAAAACCGATATTAAGCAAGATTCAAAAAACGAAGAAAATTCGCATGCAAAAGAAACTGATATAAAAGAAGATGAAAATTTAGATTCTGATATAAAAACTCACGAAGAAGATACTCAAGATACAAAAAATGATATTCAAAACAATGAAACAGAAAATAAGCCAGACAATGATATAAAAAACTCTACTCCAAACCAAGAAAAAATTAAAGATGGAAAACAAGAAAAATCAAAAGAAAATATCAAAGAAAATCCAAAATTTTATGAAACAAAAACAGAAAACAAAACTTCAATCAATACAAATACCAACACTTCAAATCCTAACACAAACAATACGCAAAATTTAAATAATTCTCAAAATATTCAATCTAACAATAACCAAACTATGCAAAATATTTTTAAAAATCAGGAATTTATAAAACAAAATATTGTAAAAAATTTAGCATTTAATGTAGAGAATTTAGATCTAGAACAAGTGCAAGATTTAAGTAAAAATTTAAACAATCTTTCTCGTAGACTTAATGAAAGCTTGAAAGAACTTGAACCCTATACTCAAAATGCCAAGCTTAATCAAGCAGAACTTAAAAATCTCGAACACAAACTCAATCTTTCTACCAAAGATCTAGCGCAAATTAAACCAAAAACAGAACAAGATATAGCTGAATCTTTACATCATGATGTAAAATCAACACTTTTGCAAATTTCAAATTTGGCTAAAAATGAAGGCAATGAAGCTGTATATAATCAAGCTAATCGTCTTTTAGCACAAATTGAAATCAATCAGCTTATGTCTTTAGCTAATGATTCTATCAATACTTATCTGCCTTTTTCTTGGGATGATTTAAATGATTCTAAAATTATGTTTAGACGCGGAAAAAAGGATAAATTTTTTGCTCAGATTAAACTCGAATTTGCAAAACTTGGGGATTTGGAAATTCTTATTTCTTTAAATAATGAAAAATATATAGATATTAATATTATGGCAGAAAATATTGAATTTAGAAAAACCATCTATGAAAATGCCCATGAGCTTAAAAGAAATATCAATAAAGCAGGACTTTTAAGTGCAAATTTCTTTGTAGGTGATATCATAAGAAGTAAATTTGATACTAGAAATATGAAAAATTTAGATCTTGAAATGGGTATGGATAAAAAAGTATGAGCAAAATCAAAAGATCAATTAAAAAAGCTGTAGCTCTAGGCTATCAAAAAGAAAAAAACTCTGCCCCAAAAGTGCTTGCAAGTGGCAAAGGTGAAAGTGCTGCTAAAATTATTTCTTTAGCCAAGGAACACGGAGTTCCCATTAAAGAAGATGAAGATTTAATAGAAATTTTAAGCAAACTTGACTTAGGCGATGAAATTCCACCTAATATGTATAAAGCTGTAGCTGAAGTTTTTGCCTTTATCTATCAAATGGCAAATAAAACTCCTAAAAACTAATCCGCTATTTTTTCTCCAAATTTAATACCCTGCCCTGCTTTTAAATTAAAATTTAAAATCCCTTTTTGAGAGATTAAAACTATAGTAGAACCCAGTTCAAAATTTCCTAGTTCTTCGCCTTTTTTGAAATTTAAATTTTCATATTTTCTAGTAAAATTATGAGAAATTTTAGCATTGGTTTGTATGCTTGTATCAAAATTAAAACGCATTTTTCCTACATTTTGCGCTCCTACAAAAACAAGCCAAAAAATACCTTTTTCATTTTGACATTTTAAACTCACTCTTTCATTTTTTACATATAAATTACTAATGCGTTCTAAATGCTTTTCATTTACACTATAAAGGGCGCCGCTTGTGTAAGTTGCGCTTAAAATTTGCATATCACAAGGGCTGTGATAACGATGATAATCTTTTGGAGAAAGATAGATATTGACATAATCAAGCCCATTTTTAAGCTCATCTTTTTCAAAGCTATCTTTTAAAAGCTCCTCAATGCTATAAGTATGCCCTTTTATAGAAAAAGCAAAATGTTCTTCATTTGCCAAAAAAGTACTTCCACACTCTAAAATTTTACCATCACTTGGACTGATAAAACCTTCTTCAAGTTTTCTTGGAATGTGCAAAGTTCTTGTAAAAAGAGCATTTAAACTCTCGTATTCACAAGGAGATTTAAATTCACTCATATCGATATTAAAATACTTAACATAATTTTCATTAATAACTTTTTGTATCATTTTAGGAAATTTAATCCCCGCTACAAAACCAAAAAGCCTCGAACTTTCTTTTGAAAAACTCATTTTTTTCCTTTTAAATTTAAAATCACTATTTCACTCGGAGCAAAAACTCTAAGACTTGGCCCCCAAAATCCTGCTCCACTACTCACATAAAGCTTAGTTTTTTCTCCTAAATTATAAAGCCCATGAACAAAACCTTGCTGAAGTTTAACTAAAAACATAAAAGGAAAAATTTGCCCTCCATGCGTATGCCCACTTAAAACAAGGTCAAAATCACTTAAATCATAAAGCAAAGCTGTTTTAGGTTGATGTGTGAGTAAAATACTAGCTTTACTTGTATTTAAATCCACTTTTATTCTTGCTAAATCAGGAGCATATAACCCCTTATTAAGTCCGGCTAAATCTCCAAGTCCAGCAATATTTATAAAACCCAAATCTAAATTTTGATTGACTAAAATTTTCATATTAGCATGTTTTCTAAGTAAATCCAAAACTTCATTGATACCATGATAATACTCATGATTTCCCAAGGCATAAAAAGTTCCATAAGTGGAATTAAAATCATTAAGTTTTGAGATGTAATTTTTTAAATCTTTAGGATTAGTATCAATCAGATCTCCTACTATTACAACCATATCAGGACTTTGCAAATTCACTTTAGTGATGAGCTTATCTAAAAAATTTTCATGCAAATTTTTACCCAAATGTATATCAGTAAGCATGGCAATTTTTAAATCTTGTTTAAGATTTGGTATTTCAACATCAACACTCTTTACTTCAGGTGTTTTTAGAGCATTATTTATACTTATATAAATTAAAAACACACTTAAAACTATAAGAGAAAACTCAAAAATCAAACGCAAAATAAGATTATATTTTTTATCTCTTTTACCCATAAGAGCTAAAATCAATTTAATAAAATCCCAAGCTAAAGTCATAAAAAACAAACAATAAGTCGGCGCATAAAGCATGGCTAAAATTTCATACCAAGTATCACTTAAATATTCATCTCTACGAAATATTAAAAACACAGCTTGGGCTAAAAAAAGCACAATAAAAATAAAGGCAAAAATTTTATAAAAATACTTAAAAAGAGTAATTTTCTTGATTAATCTTTTATAAATATAAACATTTGCTAAGCCAAAAATCAATAATACAATGAAAGAAAAAATTAAAAATATCATAAAAGTATTATAACCAAGTAAAATTAAATATCCGTATAAATTTTTCTGTTATAATAAGCTTTTAAATAATTTTAAAGGCTATAAAATGTACCGTTTTGCACCTTCTCCCACAGGTGATATGCACATAGGAAATTTACGCGCAGCAATTTTTAATTATATCTGTGCAAGACAAAAAAATATGGATTTTATCTTACGTATTGAAGATACTGATAAGGCTAGAAATATAGCAGGAAAAGAAGAAGAAATCAAAGAAATTTTAAATCTTTTTGGTATTTCATGGCAGCATTACTATATACAAAGTGAAAATTTAAAATTCCATCGCCAAATGGCTTTAAAACTTATAAGTGAAAAAAAAGCTTTTGCTTGTTTTTGTACCGAAGAAGAACTTGAAGCAAAAAAAGAGTTAGCTAAAAAACAAGGTAAAGCTTATCGCTACGATGGCACTTGTGAAAAACTAGCCGATATTGATGTTTTAGAATGTGAAAAACCCTTTGTTATCCGTCTTAAAAAACCTACTCATACTATGAAATTCACTGATTTTATCAAAGGCGAGCTTAGTTTCGAGCCTGAAAACATAGACTCTTTTGTCATCATGAGAACAGATAAAACTCCAACTTATAATTTTGCTTGTGCGGTTGATGATATGCTTGAAAATGTTACTTGTATTATACGCGGAGAAGATCATGTTTCAAACACTCCAAAACAAGAACATATCCGCGCAAGCTTAGGTTATAATAAAGCTATGACTTATGCACACTTGCCTATCATTTTAAACGAAGAAGGTGTTAAAATGAGTAAAAGAGAAGCACATTCTTCTGTAAAATGGCTACTTGAAAGTGGAATTTTACCTAGCGCAATCGCAAATTATCTTATCATGCTAGGCAATAAAACTCCTTGTGAAATTTTTACCTTAGAAGAGACTATAAAATGGTTTGATATTTCTAAAGTTTCAAAAGCTCCAGCAAGATTTGATCTTAAAAAACTTTTGCAAATCAATCGCGAACATATCAAAATGATAAAAGATGATGAGCTTAATAAAATTTTAGATTTAAATAAAGATCTTGCACAACTTGCTAAATTTTACACTCAAGAAGCAAGCACCATAAAAGAACTTAAAGAAAAAATGCGAGCTATTTTCAACACAAAAGACTTTGGAGAGTTTGAAACAGAATGTAAAATTTTAAAAGAACTCTTAAAAGATATTGAACTTTTTGAAAACTATGAAGATTTTAAAAATGAACTTTTAAGCAAAAGCGACTTAAAAGGTAAAAAATTTTTCATGCCTTTAAGGATAATTTTAACAGGAAATATCCACGGACCTGAGCTTGGTGATCTTTATCCTTATATTAAAAATTTTATTCACGAATTAGCAAGGATTTAACTATGGTTATAGACTCTTTTATTATTTCTATTTTTCAAGTACTACAAATTGTCATTAACATTTATACTTGGATTATTATCATCGCAGCACTTTTAAGCTGGGTAAACCCTGATCCTTATAATCCCATAGTGCAAATTTTATATAAATTAAGTTATCCTGCTTACACCTTAGTTAGAAAAATTCCAACACGCATTGGTAATATTGATCTTGCGCCTTTGATTATAGTCTTAGCATTGCAGTTTCTTGGCATTTTTCTTGGGAATATCTTAAGGAGTATATTGTGATAAAAAAAATACTCGTTTTTTTATTTATTTTTTCAAGTTTAAATGCTACACAATATAGCATAGAAAAACTCAAAAAGGAAGAAAATTCACTTGCTAAGGATTATTATATTTATAGGCTTTTAGAAAAAAATAAAATCAGTAAAAAAGATGCACAAGATTTAAATTCTCATATTTTTCGCTATATAGGAAAAATTAAATCCGAACTTGAAAAAATCATCCCTTTAAAGCCTTATATCAACCCAAAATATGCTAAATGCTATACCTATACAGCAAATACTATCTTAGATGCAAATTTAACTTGTCAAAGTGTGCGCTTAAATTCATTAGTTTTTATAGCGAGTTTAAATTCCAAAGACCGAACGACTTTAGCTCAAACCTTTAAAAATCAAAGACCTGATTTGACAAATTTATTACTAGCTTTTAATACTTCTGATCCTATGAGCTATATAGTACAAAAAGAAGATATTAATGGTTTTTTTAAACTTTATAATTATTCTAAAAAATACGACTTAGATTTAAATACAAGTTTAGTCAATAAACTACCAAACCACATTGGTTTTAAAGATTTTGCACAAAATATTATTATTAAAAAAGAAAATCCAAAATTTAGACATTCTATGCTAGAAATAAATCCTGAAAATGTAAGTGAAGATTCTGCTTTCTATTTGGGAGTCAATGCCTTAACTTATGATAAAACAGAGCTTGCTTATGACTTTTTTAAAAAGGCGGCACAAAGTTTTAAATCGCAAAGCAATAAAGACAATGCTATATTTTGGATGTGGTTGATTAAAAACAATGAAGAAGATTTAAAAACTTTATCACAAAGTTCTTCTTTAAATATTTATAGTCTTTACGCAAAAGAACTTACTAACACACCTTTTCCAAAGATAGAAAGCCTTAATCCAAGCAAGAAAAAAAATAATTTTAATATGCAAGATCCTTTTGCTTGGCAAAAAATAAACAAACAAATTCGCGATGCTAACGCAAGTCAACTAGATGTCTTGGCAAAAGAATTTGACACACAAGAAACCTTGCCTATTTATGCTTACATATTAGAACGCAAAAATAATTTTAAAAAACATTATTTTATAATGCCTTATTATGACAATATAAAAGACTATAACAAAACAAGACAAGCTTTAATTTTGGCTATTGCCAGACAAGAAAGTCGTTTTATTCCAACTGCTATTTCAGTTTCTTATGCTTTAGGCATGATGCAATTTATGCCATTTTTAGCCAATCACATAGGGGAAAAAGAATTAAAAATTCCAAATTTCGATCAAGATTTTATGTTTAAACCTGAAATAGCATATTACTTTGGAAACTATCATCTAAATTACCTTGAATCGCGTTTAAAATCTCCACTTTTTGTCGCTTATGCTTATAATGGCGGTATAGGATTTACTAACCGTATGCTTGCAAGAAATGATATGTTTAAGACAGGCAAATTTGAACCTTTCTTGTCTATGGAGCTAGTTCCTTATCAAGAAAGCCGAATTTACGGAAAAAAAGTTCTAGCTAATTATATTGTGTATCGACATCTTCTGAACGATAGTATAAAGATTTCGGATATTTTTGAAAATTTAATTCAAAACAAGGCAAATGATCTAAACAAATCTTAGTTACAAGCTTAGTCTCTTCCTTGACATTAGGAAGAGATACTTTAAAATAATCAGTATAGTTGTTTTGTATTATATATTTTAAGTACTCATCATCCAATTTTTCAATATTGGCTTTTTTATTATTGATAAAAACTTCTAAATTTTGAATTTTTAATGTATTTGGAGTAAAAGACAAGGCCAATACATCATCTTTACTTGTCTTATCTAGAATTGGATTTAAATAAGACATAGTTATAATGGCATTAATCTTATCTTGTGTGATTTTGTATTTTTGAGTAAACATTAAAGTTTGAGATTTTAAATTTATATCCACAATCGCCTGATCTTTTAAAGAACAAGCTCCAAGCAAAAAAGCACCTAAAATTACACTATAAATTTTCATTCTTTTTCCATATTTTTTAGTATTATTGTAGCCTTTTAACCCTATTTTTTGGTTTAAAAAGATATAATTTTACAAAAAAATTAAGAGTATATTTTATGAAACAACTTATCATGGCTTTTAGCGGGCCTTCAAATTCAGGAAAAACTACACTTATCACAAAAATAGCTGATAATTTTTTGCAACAAAATTTAAAAGTTTTAATCATTAAACATGATCCTGCCGATAAAGCTCAATTTGATTTTAACGGTAAAGATAGTTTTAAATTTTTCCAAAGCGGAGCTGAAGTCATGGTTTTAAGCCCTACAAGAACAACTTTTTTTTCTCATGAAAATAGAGATATTTTAAAAGCTTTAAAATTAGCACCCAATTTTGACATTTGTTTGGTTGAAGGATTAAAAACTCTTGATTTACCACGCATTAGCGTATTTTGCAAAGAAATTGATGAAAGTTATTTTACTTTTTCAAACGCTATTGCAAGCTATGAAAAAATTTCCCACCCTTATCTTACTTGGCTTGATTTAAACGATATACAAGCTATTTGTCGATACATACTTAAAAATGCTAAAAATTTACAAGGAGAATTATAAAATGCAAGAAGTGATTTCTTATATACAAAAAGCGGTTTTAGAAATTTCTAACGCTTTAAAATTTCCCGATACAAGCTACAGTCAAAATCAAAATTTTACAGGCGATACCCAACTCAAATTTGATGTTTTAAGCGATGGAATCATCACAAAAACTCTAAGTCAATGTTCAAGCATTAAAGCCATCATAAGTGAAGAAAAAGACGAAATTTTAACGCTTAACGAGAGGGCAAATTTTATCGTAGCTTATGATCCTTTAGATGGTTCTAGCTTAATGGATGTTAATTTTGCCATAGGTTCTATTTTTGCCATCTATGAAGAAAAAGCAAGTGCTAAAAATTTAAGAGCTGCACTTTATAGTATGTATGGAGCGCGCTTAGAACTTGTGATTTGCAAAGATCAGCCAAAACTTTATCGCTTAAATGCAAATAATGAATTTATTTTTATAAAAGATCTTAAAATGAATGAAAAAGGCAAGATTAATGCTACAGGCGGAACGCAAAAATTTTGGGAAGAAAAACATGCCAAATTTATCAAAAGTCTTTTTGATGAAGGCTATCGCTTAAGATATTCTGGAGCCATGGTAAGCGATATCAATCAAATTTTATTAAAAGGGGGTGGCATTTTTAGCTATCCTGCAACACAAGATGCGCCTAATGGCAAACTTCGTGCCTTTTTTGAAGTCTTTCCTCTAGCCTTTATCATAGAAAAAGCAGGCGGAAAAACTACAAATGGAAAAAACCACTCCTTACTTGAACTTGAATTTGATAAAATCCATGCGACAACTCCTTGTTTTTTTGGCTCAGAATATGAAATTTCAAAACTTTTAAAGGCTTATAATGAGTGATATTAGAGATGAATTTGAGCAAGATATGGATAAAAAAAAAGAAATTTTACTTTCATGTCAAAACTCAAAAAACCTAAACTCTTGTTATAATTGCGATGAAATTTTTAACTGCCAAACTAGAAAAAATTATGTTGATGCAGTCTATAACAGTATGTCTAAGGGTAAAACCGAAGGCGGATTTGACTTTTAAAGGAAAAAAATGCGTTATATTACAACACCAATTTATTATGTAAATGATGTGCCTCATTTAGGTCATGCTTATACTACCATCATAGCCGATACTTTAGCAAGATTTTATCGTTTGCAAGGACATGAAACAAGATTTCTAACAGGAACAGATGAGCATGGACAAAAAATCGAAGAAGCTGCCAAACTAAGAAATTCCACTCCTCAAGAATATGCTGATAAAATCAGTTTTGAATTTAAAAAATTATGGGATGAATTTGAAATCACCTATGATATTTACGCAAGAACAACTGATACAAGGCATATTGAATTTGTTAAAGCTATGTTTTTAAAAATGTGGCAAAAAGGCGATATTTATAAAGATGAATACGAAGGACACTATTGTATTTCTTGCGAAAGCTTTTTTACTCAAAGTCAGCTTATCAATGATTGTTCTTGTCCAGATTGTGGCAAAAACACTACGATTTTAAAAGAAGAGAGTTATTTTTTTAAACTTTCAAAATACCAAGATAAAATTTTACAATGGTATGAAGAAAAAGATCCCATCCTACCAAAAAACAAAAAAAACGAACTTATAAATTTTGTCCAAAGCGGCCTTAAAGATCTTTCCATTACAAGAACAAGTTTTGATTGGGGGATTAAACTGCCTCAAGAAATTAATGATGATAAACATATTATTTATGTATGGCTTGACGCACTTTTTATCTATATAAGCTCTCTTGATTTTCAAAGCAAGGGAGAAAATGCTAAATTTTGGCCTGCGCATGTGCATTTAGTAGGAAAAGATATTTTGCGTTTTCATGCCATTTATTGGCCAGCTTTTTTAATGAGCGTAGATTTACCTTTGCCAAAATTTATAGGTGCACATGGCTGGTGGACTAAAGAAGGTGAAAAAATGAGCAAATCTAAAGGCAATGTTGTAAAACCTAAAGAAGTGGTTGATGCCTATGGAAGCGAAGCTTTTAGATATTTCTTGCTTAGAGAAGTGCCTTTTGGTAATGATGGGGATTTTAGCGAAAATATGCTGATAAATCGTATCAATGCTGAACTAAGCAATGAATTTGGGAATTTGCTTAATCGCATTATAGGTATGAGTACAAAATATTCTCAAGGAAATATTTTAAAAGAAGGTGTTTTAAAATATTACAATACTGAACTAAATCAAGCAAAAGAACACTTAAATTTAGCGGTAGAATTTTTAGAAAACTTACAGTGTAATCGTTATTTAGAAGAACTTTTTAAAGCCTTAAGCGTAGCAAATTTAGCCATCAGCAAATACGAACCTTGGAATTTAATCAAAGAAAACAAACACGAACAAGCTAACGCTTTAGTTGCACTTTGTGCAAATATTTTAGCCAAAACAAGCCTTTTATTAAGCCCTACTCTACCAAAGTCCTGTGAAAAAGTGGCTTTAGCTTTAAATTTTGAAATTTCATCTACAAATTACGCAAAAATGATACTTGATAATGAACTTTTAGATTTTAAAGCAAATCCTTGCGAAGCTTTATTTCCAAAAGTAGAAAAAGCTCTTTTAAAACAAGAAATTAAAGAAGAACCTAAAAAAGAAGAAAGTCCTAAAATAAAAATCGATGATTTTGCAAAAATTGAAATCAAAGTCGCTAAGGTGCTTGATTGTCAAAATATAGAAGGGAGTGAAAAACTTTTGAAATTTCAACTCGAACTTGACGATAAAGAAATCCGTCAAGTACTCTCAGGCATAGCAAAACACTATAAAGCCAGTGATTTAATCGGTAAACAAGTTTGCATTATAAGCAATCTTAAAAAAGCTAAAATTTTTGGACATGAAAGCGATGGTATGATACTTTCTGCAAAAAGCGGAGATAAACTTGTTTTAATCACCCCTGAACAACTTGTACAAAACGGTTCTTTAGTAGGCTAAAATATGCAAATTAGCAATTTAGGTGAACTTTTAAACGCAACGCTCATTCATGAAGGTAGCGTTTTAAGTGTGGAAGGTTTTGCCATAAATTTAAACGAACTTAAAGCAGGCTTTGCCTTCTTTAATAACGATAAAAAAGAAATTACCCAAGCTGTAAAAAAAGGCGCTTATGCTATAATTACAGAAAATGACATTACTATTGAAGATAAAGACATTTTTTACTTTAGAGTAGAAAATCTAGAACAAGCTCTTGTAAGATTTTTACGCTTTTTTTGTGAAGATAAAGAATGTGAATTTTTACTTTTTAAATCTTACGAACTAAGTCTTTGCAAGGCTTTTTATTTTAACATTTTAAAAGGAAATATTTTTGCTGATTTTGAAAAACTAATCAAAGCAAAAAAGGGTGAAATTTTTTGTTACTGTGAAGAAAATTACTTAAATAAACTTTGCGCCTATTCTCATAGTCTAAAAGATGCTAATTTTACCTTATTATCGCGATCTAGCTTCTTTTTTACAACTTTGATTTGTGAAAATTTATATTTTAAAAATCTTAATTTGCCTTTTTTTTACGCAAATAGTTTTGCAAAAATTATTTCTTTTTTAAAAGAAAAAAGTCAAAAAATAATATTTGATTTTAATAAGATTGATGATTTTAAAATTTATTTTATTGATGATAAATTTGAAATCACTCCTTTTGGTTCAAGCTCTCAAGCGTTTATTGTAAGCAACAACCAAAATACCTTTGAATTCTGGAAAGAAAAATTTAAAAACATAAAAGACTTTAAAATTGCTTCTAAAAATTCTTTATTTTGTGATTTTTCCTATAATCAGCTTTCAGATTTAAGAAAATTAAAAAATTTTAAATATTGTTTAATTCTTGAAAATTATGATATTTTTGAACAAGAATTTGAAAACAAAGAAAATCAAACCCCAAGCTTATTTTAAATTCACTCCTTCATTTTCAAGCAAAAATCTTTTTATTTCAAGCCCTCCATTATATCCTCCTATGCCATTACTTGCAATAACTCTATGACAAGGTATAAAAATAGGAATCTGATTTTTAGAATTTGCATTTCCGACAGCTCTAAAAGCTTTTGGATGATTAATTTTTTCTGCTATATCTTTATAAGTAGCTATTTTACCATAAGGAATTTTCATTAAAGCCTTATAAACCTTTGATTCAAAATCTGTACCTTGTATCAAAACAGGAATGCTAAATTTTCTAAGCTTATGAGTAAAATATAAATCAAGTTCATATTTTACTAAGTCAAGCAAACTACAATTTTTTTCTGATCTTTTATTATCACAAAAATCGACTCTAGTTAAAAATTTTCCATCACTATGTAAAGATAGGTAACATAAAGGCATTTTATAATAAACTTTAAACATTTTTTATCCTTCAAAGAGCTACAATTATAATAAAAAATATTTAAGGAGTAGAAAATGTCTTTTATGCAAGAATACAATAAACTTGTTGAAGAAAGAGCCGCTTTGGGTATACCACCCCTTCCTTTAAATGCAAATCAAACTAAAGAACTTTGTAAACTACTTGAAAATGAAAATAATGAAGAGCTTGCAAATCTTTTAGAAAATAGAGTAAATCCTGGTGTTGATGATGCAGCTTTAGTAAAATGTGAATTTTTAAATTCTATACTTAAAGGCAAAATCAGTGCTCCAAATATAGACAAAAAAAGAGCCTTAAGAATGCTTGGAACTATGTTAGGCGGATATAATGTTAAAGTTTTAATCGATGCTTTAAAAGATGAAAACATAGCCAAAGATGCTGCAGAAGTGTTGAAAAATATTATTTTTGTTCATGATAATTTTCATACCATAGCTGAACTTAGCAAAAACAATCCACACGCTAGGGAAGTTTTACAAAGCTGGGCAAATGCGGACTGGTTTAACAAAAAAGAAAAATTACCTCAAGTGATTAAATGTATAGTTTTCAAAGTAGCAGGGGAAACAAATACCGATGATCTAAGCCCTGCAGGAGATGCTTTTACAAGAAGCGATATTCCTTTGCATGCAAATGCCATGCTAAAGGTAAGACAAGCAGGATCCTTAGAAAAAATCAAAGAGCTTAAAAAAAGCGGTCGCGAAGTAGTTTATGTAGGTGATGTTGTAGGAACAGGTTCAAGTAGAAAATCAGCAATAAATTCTATACAATGGCACTTAGGAAAAGAAATAGAAGGTGTACCAAACAAGCACAGCGGTGGTATAGTAATGGGTTCAACCATAGCACCGATTTTCTTTAACACTGCTCAAGATAGTGGGGCTTTACCTATCATCTGTGATGTAATAAACTTAGAAATGGGCGATGAGTTTGAAATTCATCCTTATGAGGGAAAAATCATAAAAAATGGCTCTACAATTGCAGAATTTACACTCAGTCCAAACACTCTCTTAGATGAAGTTAGAGCAGGAGGAAGAATCCCACTTATCATAGGTCGTGGGCTTTGTGCTAAGGCTAGAGAATTTTTAGGTATGGAAAGTGAAAATATCTTTACCAAACCTGAACAACCTAAATCTTCAAGCGGTGGTTATACCTTGGCTCAAAAAATGCTAGGTCGTGCCTGTGGAGTTGAAGGTGTGCGTCCAGGTATGTATATAGAACCTATGACTTTAACTGTAGGCTCTCAAGATACTACAGGTCCTATGACTAGAGATGAAATTAAAGAGCTTGCAAGCCTAGGTTTTAATGCAGACTTTGTGATGCAAAGCTTTTGCCATACAGCTGCTTATCCAAAAGTAAGCGATTCAAATTTACATAAAACCTTGCCCAATTTCATGACAAGTCGTGGTGGGGTGAGTTTAAAACCAGGTGATGGGGTTATTCACTCTTGGCTTAATCGTTTTGTATTGCCAGATACCGTAGGAACGGGCGGGGATTCTCACACACGCTTTCCTATAGGAATTTCTTTCCCTGCAGGAAGCGGACTTGTAGCTTTTGCTGCGGTTACTGGCTCTATGCCTTTAAATGTACCCGAAAGTGTTTTAGTACGTTTTAGCGGAGAATTGCAAGCTGGAGTTACCTTAAGAGATTTGGTTAATGCTATACCTTATTATGCAATCAAACAAGGACAACTTACTGTTGAAAAGAAAAATAAGAAAAATATTTTTGCAGGAAAAATTTTAGAAATAGAAGGCTTGCCAAACTTAAAAGTCGAACAAGCTTTTGAACTCAGCGATGCAAGCGCTGAAAGATCTGCCGCTGCTTGTAGTGTGGATTTAAGCATAGAAAGTGTAAGCGAATATATCAAATCCAATATTTCTTTAATTGAAGCTATGATAGAAGCAGGATATGAGAATAAAGCTACCCTTGTTAGAAGGGCTGAAAAAATGAGAGAATGGCTTAAAAACCCTACTCTTTTAAGAGCAGATAAAGATGCAAAATACGCTTATATTATAGATATTAATCTTAATGACATTAAAGAGCCAATCCTAGCTTGTCCAAATGACCCTGATGATGTGGCAACCTTAAGCGAAATTTTAGCCGATAATAAGCGTCCAAAAAATATAGATGAAGTTTTTGTAGGTTCTTGTATGACAAACATAGGACATTATAGAGCTTTGGGAGAAATTTTAAAAGATAAAGGCATACTTAAAACCAGACTTTGGGTAGTGCCTCCAACAAAAATGGATAAAGCACAACTTACTAATGAAGGTTATTACAGCATCTTTGGTGCAGCAGGTGCTAGAATAGAAGTTCCTGGTTGTTCTTTGTGTATGGGTAATCAAGCTAGAGTAAATGATGGAGCTGTAGTTTTCTCAACTTCTACAAGAAATTTTGACAACCGTATGGGAATGGGTGCTAAAGTATATTTAGGCAGTGCAGAACTTGCAGCAGTTTGTGCGATTTTGGGTAAAATTCCAAGCAAGGAAGAATACTTACAAATTGTTAGCGAAAAACTAAGTGATGAGCATAAGGCAAATATCTATAGATATTTAAATTTTAATGAGATTGAAAATTTCAAACTTGAAAATTAATTCAAATTTAATACTTATTTGGATTAAATAACAAAATTAAAATTTTCAAAGGAAAAATATTGAAGTTATTATTCACTTCCTTTTGTTGTTTTGCAAGTTTAATGGCTAGCGATGCCATTAACTGCGACAACATTAAAAATAATAAAACATTGCTAAATGAAAGTTCAAATTTAGATTATTTAAATATAGCTTCAAGCTGTAAAGAATCTTTAAAAAATCAAGATTTTACAAAAAAACTCTATGCGATTTCCAATGAAATTCGCGGAAGCAATAGCTCTTGTAATGGTGTGGCTTATTTGCCCAAATTACAACAATTTGATTTTTTATTATTAAAAATAGCCATCGACCCCATCACTTATCAAAAAACTTTAGATACACCTGAGAATTTAGAAAAAAAATATGATATTTTAAAATCTTACTTTAGATATTGGGCATATCAAAGTATAGGAAATTTTAGACTTTACAAAGCTTTTTGGCAAGAATACAATAACGCTATAGAACCTTTAGAAAAGTATTTTGAAAGTAATTTTAATTTTGACAAAGGTAGCAATATTTACTATACTAGCAATGCCTTAAACGAATTTTTAAATTGGGCTGTTGGAGAAACAAAAATTTACAAAGACATTAGTCCTTTAGCAAAAATCATGTCAAATAAAAATTATTCGGTATCTTATATACAAGATTTTATTTTTTCAAATAATCCAAGTCAAGATGATCTTACTATAGCCTTACAAGCAGCGCTTCTAAATCAAAGAGAAAAAGAAATTTTAGAACTTTTGATTCGTTTTGGCGCTAGGATTGACGAAGGTTATGAAAGTGCTATTTTTTACGCATTGGAAAATTATGAAAATACAAATTTTTTAATCCAAAATGGAGCGAATGTTAATCAAGCCAATGCCTTTGGTAAAACTCCGCTTTTTTATGCCATAGAGTTTAATCGTCTTGATATCATAAAACTACTTCTTGATAATGGAGCAAATGTTAATCAAAAATATATTAATAACAATGAAAAATTAGCATTAAGTGCGAACATAGGTTCAAATACGCCTTATTTTATTACATTTTGTGCTCTAGAGCACACTTCAAAAAATGTTTTAATGCATGCTGCAGCTTATGGAAATGTTGAAATTTTAAAACTTCTTATCTCAAAAGGAGCAAATCTTAACGCTGTTGATGATCTTGGTTTTAATGCACTTGACTTTGCGCTAGCAGCAGGCAAAAAAGAAAATGCTGATTATCTAAAAAGCTTGGGTTTAAAAGCAAATGAAAATCTATTTTACGGAGGTAGTTTAGAATGAAAACCGCATTTATTACAGGAGCTAGTTCAGGTTTTGGTAGAGCTTGCGTTGAAGCTTTTATACAAAAAGGCTACAAAGTAATCGCCCTTGCTAGACGCAAAGAGCGTCTAGAAGAGTTAAAAAATTCTCACAAAGATAAGATTTACACGCTTTGCATAGATGTAAGAAATCAAAAAGAAATCTTTGAGGCTATTGAAAATTTACCCAAAGAATTTCAAGAAATTGATGTGCTTTTTAATAATGCAGGCTTAGCTTTAGGGGTAGATGAATTTGATAAATTAAACCTTGAAGATATTAACACTATGGTAGATACAAACATCAAAGGATTTTTATATGTTGCAAAAGTTGTTATTCCTATACTTCGTAAACAAAAAAATGCTTATATTTTTAACTTAGGTTCGGTTGCAGGACGCAATCCTTATTTTGGAGGCAATGTGTATTGTGGAACCAAAGCCTTTGTAGGACAATTTTCATTGGCCTTAAGAAATGATCTTAGAGGAAGCAATATCAAAGTAACAAACATTGCTCCAGGACTTTGCAAAACTGAATTTAGTGAAGTGCGTTTTAAAGGAGATATCCAAAAAGCTGATGCAGTGTATGAAAATACGCAATTTATCAGTGCTAATGATATTGCCAAAGTGGTAATGTCTATTATTAACCTACCAAGCCATATTAATGTTAATGAAATCGAGCTTATGCCGGTAACACAAACTTGGAATGGATTTTATATAGAAAGAGATGAATGAATAAATTTTTAGTTTTATTGTTTTTACCTTTAGTTGCATTTGCAAACTCCTCAGAAGCAGCTGCAAATGCTAATTTATTTGGAGCTTTTACGCTTATACCGCCTTTAGTTGCTATTGCTTTAGCCTTTATCACAAAAGATGTTATTTTGTCACTCTTTGCTGGAGTTTTAAGCGGAACTTTTCTACTTAGCCTTTCTGCAAATATTTTTAAAGCACAACATTTAGCTTTTGTAAATTTTTATAATACCGCAGTAGAATCTTTTTCAAAGATTATTTCTTATATCTTAGGTTCAACTTCAGATCCAGTAAATGCAGGAATCATTTTACAAATTCTTTGTATAGGTGGTCTTGTGGCACTTATCACAAAAATGGGTGGTGCAAAAGCTGTAGCATTAAAATTTGCCAAAAGAGCCAAATCAGCTGTATCAGCTCAAGTTAACACTTGGTTTTTAGGGCTTTTAATATTTTTTGATGATTATGCTAATTTACTGATCGTAGGTCCAATTATGCGTCCTTTGGCGGATAAATTTAAAATTTCTCGTGAAAAATTTGCCTTTATTATCGACTCTACCGCAGCTCCTGTGGCAGGAATAGCTGTAATTTCTACTTGGATAGGCTTAGAAGTTTCTTTAATTAAAACCGCTTATGAACACATAGGCATTAGCGATATTAGTGCTTTTGGAATTTTTGTCGAAACCATACCTTATCGTTTTTATAATATCTTCATGCTTTTTTTTGTAGTCATGACTGCAATCATGGGACGTGAGTTTGGTTCTATGTACAAGGCTGAAGTGCGTGCAAGAACCACAGGACAAATTGCACCTCTACCTAAATCAGGCACACTAGATACTGCTGAATTAGAGGATCAGTTTTTAGCGCCAAAAGAAGGTATTAAAATTCGTGCTTTTGATGCTATTGTTCCTATTTTTACTTTAATCATTTTAGCTATATTAGGATTTTATTTTAATGGACTTAGCACTTTAGAAGGCGAAGAACTTGCAAAAGCAAGTGCCAATCCTTTGTCTTTTGAAACTTTTAGGGCTGCTTTTGGAAATGCTGATTCTTCTGTGGTGTTATTCCAAGCTGCTTTGTTTGCTGCTATTGTAGCGATTTTTATCGGGGTGCGTCGTAAAATTTTCAATCTTAAAGAAGCGGTAGAAACTTGGATATATGGCTGGAAAACCATGATTTTTACCATAGTATTGCTTTTATTTGCTTGGTCGCTTTCAAGTATAGTAAAAGATCTAGGAACTTCTTTATTTATCACCAGTTTGCTTGCAGATAAATTGCCTGAGTTTATTTTGCCTGCTACTATTTTTGCTTTTGCTTCAGCCATTTCTTTTGCCATAGGAACAAGCTATGGAACTATGGGGATTTTAATGCCTTTGGCTGTGCCTTTAGCTCATGAAATCGCCAAAATCAATGGTATGGATGCAAATGCTATGCATCATTATATGGTTATTAATATAAGCTGCGTTTTAACAGGTGCGATTTTTGGAAACCATTGCTCACCAATTTCAGATAATGTAATCCTTTCATCTATGAGCGCAAAATGCGATCATATGGAGCATGTAAGAACACAAATTCCTTATGCTTTATTTATCTGTGGTATTTCTTTAATCGCTGGATATATTCCTGTATCTTTAGGACTTAGCGTTTGGTTTGTCTTGCCTTTAAATTTCATACTTATTGCGCTTTTACTAAGACTCATCGGAAAGAAAGTTCCATGAGTCTTGAAAATTTTGGAAATTTTCTCACTTTAGATGAAAAACACTCTTTCATAAAAAAATATTTTAAAGAATTTTATACAAAGGATTTTAAACTTTTTGCCTCAAAAGATAAACATTATCGTACAAGAGCTGAACTTTCATTTTATCATGAAAATGATACGCTTTTTTATGCAATGTTTGATCCAAAAAGCAAAAAAAAGTACATTATAGAATATTTAGATTTTGCTGATGAAAAAATTTGTGCTTTTATGCCAAAACTTCTAGAATACTTGCGTCAAGATAATAAATTAAAAGAAAAACTTTTTGGTGTAGAATTTTTAACCACAAAGCAAGAACTTAGCATAACCTTACTCTATCATAAAAATATAGAAGATATAAAGTCAAATTTAGAAAATTTAAGCAATATTCTTCATATCAACCTCATAGCAAGAAGTAAAGGCAAAAAACTTATTTTTAAAACAGAAAATCTAAGACAAACTTTAAATATTCAAGATAGAAAAATATTTTATGAATTTAACAACGATTGTTTTATTCAGCCTAACACTACTATAAATGAAAAAATGATTACTTGGGTGTGTGAAATTTTAAATACTCAAAAAAGAATGGATTTACTTGAGCTTTACTGTGGATATGGAAATTTTACTTTAGCTTTAGCACCATTCTTTTTTAAAGTTTTAGCCACTGAAATTTCAAAAAGTAATATTAATTTTGCTTTAAAAAATTGCAAACTTAATAATACAACAAATATCCACTTTGCAAGACTTTCAAGCGAAGAATTAAGTCTTGCTATCAAAAAAGAAAGAGAATTTTTTCGTTTAAAAGATATTCGATTGGATGATTTTAATTTCTCTCATGTTTTAGTTGATCCACCCCGTGCAGGACTTGATAAAAGCGTAATTGACTTAATAAAAAAATATGAAAATATTATTTATATTTCTTGTAATCCTATCACTTTAAAAGAAAATTTAAAAGAATTAAGCCTAACACATAGAGTGGAAGAGTTTGCTCTTTTTGATCAATTTGTCAATACTCCACATCTTGAATGCGGAGTATTTCTTAGCAAGGTATAAAAAAATAATTCATTAATTTAGCCAGTATTACTATCGCGATACAAAGCACAAATACAAAAGGGTGGATAAAAGCACCGAGTGGATTTTTCTTCTTTAATATAAAATGACAAAATAAAGAAAAAACAACTAAAGATAAAATTCCAAAAGCCAAAATAATTTTTACAGCAAAAAGTAAATTTAAAGGTTTAAAATGAAAACCTGCCAAAGCACCTCCGCTTAAAAAAAGCAAAAGAACCACAAAAGGCATTATTTTAACCCCAGTAGCACTAAAAAGACTTTTGTCAAAATTAGGATTTTTCTTTTTAACTACGCCCAAAACAAATACATCAACAAACAAATAACCTATAAACAAAATAGCACAAAGAAGATGGATTGTTAAAGTATATGGATAAAATTCTTCCATTTTTCCCTCCTTATTAAACTTCGGAATTTGCTATATTATAACACTTTTTTCATTTTTTGAATTCACTTTAGTTAATTTTTTAATCATTTAAGATAAAATACCAAAACAAAGGTTAACAATGAATGAAAAAGAAACTATCTCTTATATTATAAATGCAAGTAAAAATATTGCCATATTTGCCTTAAGTCCAGATAAAACAAAAGCTTCTTATAGGGTAGCAGAATTTTTACAAAGAAAAAATTATAAAATTTTTCCTATTTATCCTAAAGAAGAGTTTATTTTAAATGAAAAAGTTTATAGAAATTTAGATCAAATAGAAGAAAAAATCGATACACTTATACTTTTTAGAAAAGGCGAAGTGGCACTAGAAATTCTTCCTAAGCTTGTTGAAAAAAATATTAAAAACCTATGGCTTCAACTTGGTATTAGTAATGAAACAGCCAAAGAAGAATGTAAAAAATTAGATATAAATTTTATACAAAATCGTTGCATTATGCTAGAATATCCGCATTTTAAAACAAAGGAAAAATAGTGTTAGAGCTTAATAAAATTTACAAAGCAAAACAACAAATTTCAGAGTTTGTAAACAAAACTCCTTTCATATACTCTTCTTTTTTAAGTGATATTTGTCAAAGTGAAATTTATCTTAAAAATGAAAATTTACAAATTACAGGTGCTTATAAAATTCGTGGAGCTTATAATAAAATAGCCAATCTTAGCACTGAACAAAAACAACATGGAGTCATTGCCGCAAGTGCGGGAAACCATGCTCAAGGCGTGGCCATTAGTGCAAAAAAATTTGGCATTAAGGCAGTTATTGTAATGCCAGAATCCACTCCGCTCTTAAAAGTTTCTGCTACAAAAGCCTTAGGAGCAGAGGTGATACTCAAAGGGGATAATTTTGATGAAGCCTATGCCTTTGCAACCTCTTATGCTAAAGAAAATAATCTTAGCTTTATTCATCCTTTTGAAGATGAATTTGTAATGGCAGGACAAGGAACTTTGATGCTTGAAATGCTTGATGAAATAAGCGATCTTGATATGATTATCGCACCTGTTGGAGGTGGAGGACTTATAAGTGGTATCGCAAGTGCAGCTAAACAAATCAATCCAAACATTAAAATCATCGGCGTTGGAGCCAAAGGAGCTCCTGCAATGTATGAAAGTTTTCATGCTAAAAAAATCAAAAATGCAAAAAGCGTACGCACTATAGCCGATGGTATTGCTGTGCGTGATGCAAATCCTATTAATTTTAATATTATTTTAGAATGCGTAGATGATTTTATCCAAGTTGATGATGAAGAAATCGCTAATGCGGTATTGTTTTTACTTGAAAAACATAAAATCATAGTTGAAGGCGCAGGAGCTGCGAGTGTAGCTGCCCTGCTTCATCAAAAAATAAATACACAAAATCATAAAAAAATTGGCGTAGTTTTAAGCGGAGGTAATATCGATGCACAAATGCTAAATATCATCATAGAAAAAGGTTTATTTAAATCCTATAGAAAAATGCAAATTCATGTTACTTTAGTAGATAAACCTGGGGCATTATTACACCTTACAGACAGCTTAAAAATAGCCAATGCAAATATAGTAAAAATCGACTATGATAGATTTTCCACCAAGCTTGATTATGGCGATGCGATGATTTCAATTACCCTAGAAACCAAAGGTAAAGAACATCAAGAAGAAATAAGAAAAATTTTAACCCAAAAGGCCTTTAATTTCTATGAAAGTTTTTAATAACATATACGGCTTAAATAAAGCCCATTTGGCGGTGCTAAAAAGTGATTGTATTGCTTTTTAGCTTCAATCTGTTCTTTGAGTTCTTTTTCACTCATTTTTCCTTCTAAAACCTTTAAAACACTTGCTACGCTTAATCTAATTTGCCCTCTTAAAAAACCATTAGCTTTAAAATGAAAAATGCTAAAATCTTTATAAGCATAAGCTCTAGCAATAAAAATTTCTCTTAAAGTCGTTTTATTATCCCCTCCACTTTTGCAAAAAAACTTTAAATCCTTTTTTCCCACAAAAAAACCCAAAAGCTCATTAGCCTTATCTAAGTCAAATTTAGGATAAAAATGTACATAAGAAGCCATAAAAGGACTATAAGAAGAGTGAGAAAATATATAGCGGTATTCTCTACTTTTTACATCAAATCTTACTTCAAAATCATCTTTTACTTTTTCAATTTTTTTGATATGGATAAAAGGATGGGAAAATTTATTAAGCTGTTTTTGAAGATATTCTAAATTTACAAAATGATCTCCACATTCTACACTAGCTACAGCATAGCTTGCATGCACTCCTTTATCTGTACGAGAAGCCATCAAAAGAGGTGAAACAATACCCAAATGCGATAAGACCCCACTTAAAGCATCTTGAACACCTTTTTTATGAGGCTGAGTAGCAGAACCTAAAAAAGCAGAGCCATCATAAGAAAATATAATTTTTATTTTCATCAATAACGACTCAAAATCATTTTCTTAAAACAATAAGCCGAAACAAATAAACTTAAAGAAAAAATTCCAAGGCAAGCCAAAATTGGAGGTTGAGAAAAAGAACTTAAAAGTCCAAAATATATAGCAATCACTCCAAACATACCTAAATACACATAGCCTTTTTCATAACGATAAGTAACCAAACCAAAACAAAGCGCAAAAAGCGTACTAGCAAGTGGAAACAAGGCTATAGTTGTATAAATCACAAATTCTCTTGCTCTTTGTGGATTTTCGTTTAAATCATTCCAGTATTCATAAAATTTCTTTGTTTGAAGATTGTCTGTATTAAACTGAGTATTTACTACTAAAGTGTCAAATTCTCCACTAAAAATACTTTGACCTTGCTCAAAATTATACATTTTGCCTTGATTTAAGCTAAAAGCAAAGCTATCATCTTTTCTTTGCACATGCGCTTCTTTGGCTATGATAAGTTGTTCTTTATCATCTGCTTTATGTTTAGGGCGATACATAATTATGTTTTCATACTTATCACTATCTTGTTTTTCTATAAAAATCATCCAGTCTAAAAATTTTTGCCCAAATTCTCCTGTTTTGTAGTTAAATTTCACTTGAGTGCTTTTATAGTTTACAAAGTTATCCTGAAGTTCAAATACTATAGGTATCATTACCAAAGCCACAACAAGCATAAAAGCACTAATCAAGCTTGCAATTTTAAGGAAAAATTTTGCCAAAATCATTGGTGAAAATCCCAAAGTAAAAAGTACTATGCTTTCATTTTCCTTAGAAAGCCTAAACAAAGCCAAAGTTAAAGAAATAAAAAAAGATATAGGCAAGGTAAAAATTAAAATTCTAGGCAACATAAACCCATAAAGCTTTAAAAGATCCAAAAAACTAATCTCTATGCTTGAAGTAAGTTTTGCAAGTTGAATAAAAAACACCATAGATACAATAGCAAAAAGTACGAAAAATATAGACAAATTCGTACTTAAAAATTGATTTAAAACATATCTTAAACTAAGCTTCATTAGAATAATCCTAAGTTTTTATAAAATAAAACTGCCACAAAAGCGATATTTAAAAAGGGTATCATAGCAAGTTCTTGCTCTTTTATTGCTTTAATTTTAAAAAAAATAAAAAAAGGCAAAGTTAAAATAGAAGCTATAAGTAATACTAAAAATCCATACTCAAAACCTAAAATTCCACCTATACAAGACATAATGATAATATCAGCATCACCCAAATTTTCTAAAATTTCATCTTTTTTTCGGAAATTCATTAGAAAAAAAACCAAACTTTTTAATAAAAAAACAAATCCTCCAAAACTAAAAGCATTTAGCAAAAAACCTCCGCTAAACTCTTTAAAAATCAAAAAATGTAAAATTTCACTTTCCCTAAAGGCGTAAAAAAAAGCAAATAAAAAAGCGCTCCAAAGTAAAATTTGTGGTACGGCTTTGAGTTTAATATCAATTAAAGAAAGCAAGAAAAGATTAAATAAAAATAGAGATAAAAATAAAAAATCATAAAAATTTTGACTTAAAGAATAAGCCAAAATAAGCAAAATTATGCCTAAAATTTCATTGATTAACAAAGAAATAGGCAAATGACATTTGCAAGTTTGACATTTTGCTTTTAAAAAAATATAAGAAAAAATAGGAATAATTTCATAGTATTTTAATTTTGTATCGCAAGAAAAACAAAAAGAGCGCGAGATAAAAAAGGGCTTTTTTTCAATTATCCTACTTGCCAAACTTGTGCAAAAAGAACCCAAACAAGCCCCTAGAATTATTATGAAAAATATCATTTTCCAAAAGTTCTTTCTCTATTTCTAAATTCTTTAATAATCCTTTTAAATTCTCTCTTGGTAAGAGATGGAAATAAAGTTTCACTAAAATAAATTTCAGCATATGAACACTGCCAAAGTAAGAAATTTGAAAGCCTTTTGGCATTTCCAACGCGAAGCATCAAATCCACATCTAAAGGTAAATCTAAATTTTGCGTTAAATTTTCTTCATTTAGCTCAAGTTTTTTTTCAATCACACGCTTAGCAGCTCTTATAATTTCATCTCTTGCACCATAACTTATAGCCAAATTAACACAAAGTGCGTCACAATGCTTTGTTTTTTCTTCAACTAAGGTAATTTTTTCTCTTACTTTATCTTCCAAACGCGATAAATCACCTATAGCTCTTAAACGCACATTATTTTTTTCAAATTTTTCTAAAGCTTCATCTAAACAACGATCTAAAAGTTCAAAAATAAAATCAATTTCATCTTTAGGGCGCTTCCAATTTTCCGTACTAAAAGCAAAAAGGCTTAAATTTGAAATATTTTCCTCCATGCAAACTTCCATCAATTTTTGCATAGTTTTGACTCCTTGGGAATATCCAAGTTTTGCCAAAAAACCCTTAGCTCTAGCCCAGCGCCTATTGCCATCCATAACAACAGCAAGGTGTTTTAATTCATTCATTTTTCATCCTTTAAAATCAAAAAGCCTTTTAAAAACAAACAAAGGTTCAATCTTGTTTTCTTGCGATACATTAAAATCTAAATGTTCATTTAAAAATTTTTGCACCTTAGCAAAAGGTGTAAAAACACTAATGCCTTGCGAGTCTATTAAAATTTTCAAAGCTCCAAAAACACTAAAATATAAGTAAATTTCTAAATATTTTGCTCTTTTACGCATTTGAAATAAGCAAGATTTATTTTCAAAGATAAAAGGAATATGATAAATATTTTCAAAACTTGCAAAAAGCATTTCTTTTAATATCTGATAACGCTCTATATCTTTACAATCTAAAAGATTTTGTATGATAAATTTTTTATAAGAAATTTTATCCTCTAAAATAGCGATTATCAAAGCCAATCCCTCTTCAAAAGGTTTGAAATTAGGACGCTTTGAAAGATGTTTAAATTGTATAACTCCACCATTTTGCATATAAAGTTCGGCTAAATATTCAGCACCAATTTCAAGCTCTATCATGCTTTTGGTTTGAATCTTTTTGTGATTTAACAAAAGCGTATAATGTCCATAACCTGATTTAGCCAAAACTTTCATTTGTATAGGCAAGGTAGAATTAATCATACTCATAATTTTTCACACCATTTTACTAATTCAAATGCCAATTTTTCTTTGCTTTGCAAAGTGCTTTTATTTTCATTGTTTAAAGTGATAAAATAAAGTTCATTTTGATCACTTCCAAAATAATTTTTTTGATCAATGATATTAAGACAAACCATATCAAGTTGCTTATCTTTTAAAGATTTTTTCGCATTTTCTAAGGCATTTTGAGAATCAAATTCCATCTTAAAACCTATCTTTTTGCCTTGAAATTTACAAGTTTTAAGCAAATCTTCATTTAAAGATAGATGTAAATTTAAACCCTGCAAATGCTCATTTTTTTTAATTTT
Organism: Campylobacter sp. 2014D-0259; assembly: GCF_008000505.1. Taxonomy (NCBI): domain Bacteria; kingdom Pseudomonadati; phylum Campylobacterota; class Epsilonproteobacteria; order Campylobacterales; family Campylobacteraceae; genus Campylobacter; species Campylobacter sp. 2014D-0259. Next base: position 64,404 of record NZ_VOAQ01000016.1, on the reverse strand, counting down.
TCCTTTTACACTTTGTGGGATAAAATCACTCACTGCAGCTGTCATAATCAAAAAGTCATGACTTAAATTTTTATCCAAAAGCTCCTTTAGATCCTTAGAACTTTCAAATTTGCAAAGCTCATAAGGCGTATCAAATTCCACAGAGCTTAAAAGTTTTACCCTAGCTCCTAAAAAATAAAAAGCATCAGCTATGGCCTTTGCCATTTTTCCACTTGAAAAATTACTCACACAACGCACATCATCGATTCTTTCCCTTGTGCCACCACCTGTGATAACTACGCTTTTATTGCACCAAAACTTTTCTTTTAAAAGCTCTCTTTTGGTGATATTAAAAATATCCTTAACTTCAGCTAAGGCTCCTACGCCTTCATCTTTACAAGCTAAAACTTTACAAATAGGTTCTATAATCAAAGCTTTATTTTCTTTAAGTATCTTTAAAGAATTTTGCGTGCTGAAATGATGAAACATATTTGTATTTGCCGCAGGAGCAATGATAAGAGGTTTATTTGCTGCGATTAAGGTTTGGATAAAAAGATTATCCGCTATACCAAAAGCAAGTTTATTGATAGAATTAACACTTGCAGGAGCAAATAAAACAAGATCTACATCCTTGCTAAAAGCTATGTGATTGTTTGAATTTTGCCAACTTTCATTTTCCTCGCATAAAATCTCATCAGCCAAGGCTTCAAAACTCATTTTGCTAGCAAATTTTAACAAACTATTAGAAAGCAAAACTTTCACCCTAAAGCCTTCTTTTTTAAACAAAGAAATAAGCTCGTAAGATTTATAAAAAGCTATACTGCCACTAATGGCTAAAAGTATGGTTTTCATTTTTGAAATTTCTTGTAATAATAATCTTTTATCATCTTATGCTCTGCTCTATTGATAAACAAAGCACCTTTTTCTACATTGACACTTACTGTGCTTCCTGCTGCTATGATCACTTCATCTTCGATTTTTACAGGTGCGATAAATTGCGTATCCGAACCTACAAAAACATTTTTTCCTATGATGGTTTTATGCTTTTTTACCCCATCATAATTACATGTAATAGTCCCACAGCCTATATTGGTTCCACTATCTATCTCACAATCTCCCAAATAGCTCAAATGCCCTGCTTTTACGGTATTTAACTTTGCATTTTTGCATTCTACAAAATTTCCTATATGAGTGTTTTTTAACTCACAATTTGGACGCAAATGTGCCAAAGGCCCCACATCGCTATTTTCTACAATGGAATTTTCTATCACGCTTGAACTTTTAATGATAGAGTTTATAATCTTACTTTTACCCTCTATCCTTACATTTTCATATACTTCGCATTCACCCATAAATTCAACATCTGTACCTATAAAAGTGCTTTGCGGTAAATGAAAAATCACACCCTGTTGCATCCAGTATTTTTTAATTTTTTCTTGCATGAAATTTTCAGCTATACTGAGTTCAAATTTATCATTGATCCCCATAAATTCATCTTCATCTACAAAAACCGCTTTAATCATCACATCTTTTTCTTTTGCTAGTTTTACAATGTCGGTTAAATAATACTCTTTTGCCGCATTATTGTTATCAATCAAAGGTAAAAGCTCTTTTAAAAGCCTAGAGTCAATCACATAAACCCCAGCATTGCAAGTATTTATCTCTTTTTCTTGTGTATTTGCATCTTTAAATTCAACAATTTTTTCAACGCTATCGTTTTTTATCACCACTCTGCCATAACTTTTAGGATCTCTTGCTTTAAAAACTGCTAGATTTAATTTTGCATTATTACTCAACAAAGCTTCCAAACTTGTTTGCTCAACCAAAGGCATATCGCCACAAAGAATCAACACTCTTTCATTTTTAGGCTCAAACCCCCTTAAAGCTCCCGCAGTTCCTGGATAATTTTGCAAGTCTTGCTCTAAAATTTGTGTTTTTGGAAAATATTCTAAAATTTCTTTTTCAACGCGTTCTTTTTGATGCGATAAAACTACACTTACATCATCACTTAAAGCAAAAGCCTTTTTTAAAATGTGTAAAATCATACTTTTTTGACAAAGCTCTTGCAAAACCTTTGGCTTTTGTGATTTCATTCTAGTGCCTAATCCTGCCGCTAAAATCAAAATAGAAGTTTTCATTTTTTACCTTTGTTATTAAGAAGTCTAAAAGACTATTTTAGCAGTTTAAAGTTAAAATCCTAATACCCTTAAACTAGTTTTTAGTCATCAAAAGATAAAATTTAAATTTCTTTAATAAAAAACAAAAAAAAGGTTTTTAAATTTTGAAAAAAATATTATTATTTTTACTTTTAAGCATGAGCTTATTTGCTGCTGAAGCAACTATCCCTACAGTAAATTTAAGCTTAAGTGCACCCAATACACCTAATCAGCTTGTTACTACTTTAAATATAGTGATTGTTTTAACCATACTTGCGCTCGCTCCAAGTATAGTTTTTGTTATGACTTCTTTCTTGCGTCTTATTGTGGTATTTTCATTTTTGCGACAAGCTATGGGGACGCAAAGTATGCCACCTAACACTATTTTAGTAACCTTGGCTTTAATTTTAACTTTTTTTATCATGGAACCTGTAGCTACAAAATCCTATAATGAAGGTATAAAACCTTATTTAGCAGAAAAAATAGGCTATGAAGAGGCTTTTATAAAAGGAGCAAAACCTTTTAAAGATTTTATGCTTAAAAATACTCGAGAAAAAGATTTAGCCCTTTTTTATCGCATACGCAATCTACCCAATCCCAAAACCATAGATGATGTTCCCCTTACAGTTTTAGTTCCTGCTTTTATGATTTCAGAGCTTAAAACCGCTTTTGAAATAGGGTTTTTAATCTACCTACCCTTTTTAGTCATAGATATGGTTGTAAGCTCAGTTTTAATGGCTATGGGTATGATGATGCTACCTCCTACTATGATCTCTTTACCTTTTAAACTCTTGATTTTTGTATTAGTGGATGGATGGAATTTGCTAGTGCAAAGGCTTGTGGAAAGCTTTGTAACTTAAGAAGGAAAATCCTTCTTAGAAAAAGAATTCTAAATTATTCTTTTTAAAAGTATCTTTAACATCTTTAAGATATTTTTCTCCTAAAGAATCAAAAAGCCCATCTTTTTTGCTTTCTGCAATAAATTCATCAAGCTCTTTTTTAAGTTCTGCATTGCCTTTTTGTACTGCTATACCCCAAAACTCAGGATTTTCTTGAAAAGGCACCAAAATGGCTCTAGTTGTATCTTGATGTTTTTGCCAAGTGCGATAAATCGTAAGTTGATCATAAAAAAATCCATCAGCCTTACCTTGAATCACCTCCAAAATAGCAGCATTTTCTTTATCAAATAAATTAATAGTTGCATTTTTTAAATTTTTAACCGCATATAAATGTCCTGTAGAGCCACGCTTTAAAGCCAAAACTTTGCCCTTTTTATCTAAATCTTTGATATTTGTAATATCAGAGTTCAAAGGAGTTAAAATAGCCAAATTTGCCTTAGCATAAGGAATGCTAAAATCCACCACTTTCTTTCTCTCATCGGTAATTGTCATAGAAGACATGATAAGATCTATCTTGGCTGTTTTTAAAGCAGGTATCAAACCATCCCAAGCGATATTTTTTACTACAAGTTTATAGCCGTTTTTCTTTGCAAAAGCTTCTAAAAAATCCACACTAATTCCACTTGCTTTGCCTGTTTTATCGCTCATTTCAAAAGGCGGATATCCAAGCTCCATTCCTACAACCAAATCTTTTGCACTCAAATTTAAAGCAAAAAAAGAGATAAAAATCAAAATAATTTTTTTCATAATTTCCTTTCAAAATTTTTTGTAAAAAAATTATACTAATTTTATCTTATTTTGTTATTAGCAATTTGTTTCAAACTTAAAAAATTAAAACTTCTAAGCCCTAGTTTGTCCTATAAGATTATTTAATCTATCCATTATAGATCCAACATAAGAATTTATACTTTCACTACTTGCTTTCCAGCCATTAGCAAGAGCTTGTTTAATCTCAGCGTCTAAAGCCCAATTGCCTAAAGCTTGCTTAGGAGACATACCCTTTTCATACATATAAAGCTCTCCAGCTATACGACCTCTATCAAGTTCATATTTTAATAAACTTGCAAAATCAACCTTACCTGTCATGATATCAGTCAAATCAACGCTAGTGGTTGAAAAACTCTCCTTAGTCATAGCTGTATTGTAAGCTTCTACTTTTGGATTAAGTGTAGTTTTTGGACTCTCAACGGGTTGTCCATTTTGAGCTTTTAAAAAACTCATAAATAAATCTTCTTTAGTATAAGTTCCATCTTCATTTTTTGGATAAAATGACATATCAGGTTTAAATTGCCAATCTTCACCTTTAGAAACATTTTTGATTTCTTCTAAGGATAAACCTAAAGTTTTAGGCAATAATCCATCAATCATATATCCTGAATCAACCCAAAGATCATCAGCTTCTTTTGCTTGTTCATGGGTTTTATAAACATTTGAAATTAAAGAATTTGAAAAATCTTTTAAACCTGTAATATTCATTCTATTGCTTGGATCATTAAAGTCCATCCATTGCGTTCCACTTACACCATAACCACTAGGCATAGAATTTATATCTGCTTCACTAAAACTTGTTTTATCACTTGGAAAACTTTGACCTAAAGCATTAGAAAAAAGATTGTAGTATTGTTTTATGGTTTCAGCCATATCTATATTAGAATAATATTTATCTACACCTAGATATTCTCTTATATCAGAAACATTATATTCAGCCACTCTCTCTATCTCATCCAAAGTAGATTTATGTATCTTAAAATCTTCAGGCAATCCTGCAGCTTTGTTAAAATCACTTCCCATATAGCCATCTTTATCTACACTATAACCATAGGCTGTATTATTACTTATATCTGCTTGTTTATATTTTAGAGTATAAATAGAGTTTTTAAATTCACTAGATATATCATAATTAGGAGAACTTGTCTTACTACTTATACTAAAATTAGTGTTATTGCTAGTATTTGTTGTATTAGTAGAATTTAATACTTCACTTCTTGCTAGAGTTTGTGAATTTGCACTTTGAATTTCATTTAACTTACTAGCATTTTGTTTTAAAAAAGCATTAGCAAAACTTATTTTAGAATTTTCTTTACTTTCTTTATTGGCTTTACTTTGTGAAAGTATAGAATTATAGTTTGAGTTATCATTGATACTAAAGATACTCATATTAATTCCTTGATTTAGATTTTTTTGCCTTCAATCTAAATATATTAAAATAATATAAGCAAAATCTGTTCCGTTTTGGGGTGGAGTTATTTTTCTAAATAAATTTTTAAAGCCCTTTCATAGTCTTCTTTAGTATCAATCCCCATGCTTGTTGTTGAAATTTCAAGCATTTTGATTTTTTTACCATTTTCTATAGCTCTTAATTGCTCTAACTTTTCCGCTCTTTCAAGCGCAGAACTTGATAAAGAACAAAACTCCCTTAATGCTTTTACACTATAAGCGTAAATGCCTAAATGCCCTTTAAAACTTTCCTCGTAATTTTCTCTTTCATAAGGGATTTTAGCTCTTGAAAAATACAAAGCATACCCTTCTTTATCGCAAAGCACTTTAACCAGATTAGGATCCATAGCTTCTTCTTGAGTGATTTTTTTATAACAACTCGCCATAAAAGCTTTTTTATCCAAGCAAGAACTTGCAAATTCTTTAAATTTTAATAAATTTTCACATTCTATAAAAGGCTCATCAGCTTGGACATTGATAATAATCTCATCATCTTTTAAAGCTAGTTTCTTACAAGCTTCATTAATCCTATCCGTACCGCTTTCATGATCTTTGCTTGTTAAAACCGCATTTAGACCATATTCTTTAGCGATACTTAAAACCTTTTCATCGTCTAAAGCTATACAAACTTCATCCACGCTACTTACTCTTCTTGCAGTAGCCACAAACATAGGCACTCCACCTATATCACATAAAATTTTCTCATGAAAACGACTTGATTTTAATCTTGCAGGAATAATAATCATTTTTGCATCCAATCTAAAATTTCTTTTTTTATATTTCTGGCTTCAAATACCTTTTCATCGCTATTTTTCAAATCAAATAAAGTCAAAATTTCATCTTTAACTTGGACATTAAACTCTTTAGCTATAAATTTTAAATCTTCTTTTTCATTCTTAGAATCCCTATCATATAAAGCTTTTATCATACTTGGAGTAAATTTTGTCCATTCTGCTGTAGAAGTGATAATGCTAGGTTTTAAAGGATCAAGCATTTTAAAACAAGTTGCGGTATGCGGATCAATTAAAATTTTACTTTGTTTGATAAATTGCATACATTCTTCATCGGTGCAAAAATCCGCCTCAAAATCTTCTTGCAAACTTTGTAATTCTTCTTTTTCAAGTTTAAAATATCTCTCATTTTTTAACAAATTCATCAGTTCTTTAGTTCTTTTATCTTTAAATTTCGCAAACAAAAGTCTTTCGATATTAGATGAAATAAGTATATCCATAGCTGGAGAAATAGTCTTCTTAAGACTTTTTTCACGCAAATCATAAACGCCTTGATTAAAAAATTCACTCAAAATATTATTTGCGTTTGAAGCGATTTTGATTTTTGAAATTTTAGCTCCCATTTTTTTAGCATAAAAAGCTCCTAAAGCATTGCCAAAATTTCCACTTGGAACGATGATTTGTACTTCTTCTAAAAACTCATTAAAAAGTTTTAAACTCGCATAATAATGATAAATAATCTGAAATAAAATACGCCCAAAATTTACAGAATTAGCTGCGCAAAGCTCATAATTTAAAGCTTTAATTTCATTTTGAAAATCTTTTGAAAAAAGCAATTCTTTTAAAGTGCGTTGCGCTGCGTCAAAATCCTCATCTATGGCAAAAACTTTCAAGTTATCCTTATCTAAAGCTCGCATTTGCAACTCTTGAACTCCACTTGTGCCACCTTTTGGATACATACAAGCTACTTTAACATTTTTTGCATTTTCAAAGCTTTTTAGGGTTGCAGGTCCTGTATCGCCGCTTGTAGCACAAATAATTAAAATATTTTTATCCTTTGAAAATTCACTTAAAAGCACGCCAAAAGGCTGCAAAGCCATATCTTTAAAAGCTCTTGTAGGTCCATGCCAAAGCTCGTTAATATAGGTTTTTTCAGAGATTTTTTGCAAAGAAATAGGTGTATTTTTATCATCAAAGCTTTCGTAACTTTTCAAAGCCTTTTTAAAAAGCTCTTCTTCGCCAAAACCAAAACTTTCTATAAGCTTTAAAGCAAAATCTTTATAAGACAAATTGGCATATTTTTCTCCTTCAAAAATAGGCAAATTTAAAGGTGAGTAAAGCCCTCCTTCTGGGGCGTTTGGGTTAATCAAAGCTTCCTTAAAACTTGATACATTTTTTACATTTCTACTCTCGACCAATTTCACTGTTCAAACTCCTTGATATAAGTTTTTATTTTTTCTCTTAATGAATCTTTTAATTCTATATTTAATTCTATAATTTGACATTTAAAACCAAAATCTTTAACTTTAACAAAATCCTTAAAAGTAAGCATTAGTGTATCGCAATTATGTTTTTTTAGCAAATTTTCTAATTCTTCTTTTTTAAACTCATAATGATCTTTAAAAAAATAACAAGCCCTTGCTTTGATAAAATGCTCATACAATCTAAAAGGTTTAGCAATAGCAGTTACCAAAACAGCCTTTGGATTTTCTTTTACAAAAGAATAACGCACAAAATCCCTGCCTTCTAATGCAATAAAATCAGCCCTTTTTTCATAAAATTTCGGCAAACGATAAGCTCCACTTGGCAAGGTAAAATTAAAATAAGGTTTGATTTTGCTTTCAAGTAAAATATCAAATTTTTTAATATGAAATTTAGAAAAAGCATCATCAAGTACAACGATTTTAGCTCCCAACTCAAAAGCTTTTTCAATACCTTTTACTCTATCTTCGCTCACAATCACACCTTTGATATTTTCTTCAAAAGCATACTCCATAGCTTCATCGCCACTTTGCGTTAAGGTGCATAAAATTTCATTTTGATTTTTAACAACAAACAAACCTTTAGACTTTCTTTTATAGCCCCTAAGCACTATAAAAACGCCATCAAATTCCCTTGCTATAGCTTTACAAAGCGGGGTTTTTCCATTACCTCCAAAACTTAAATTACCAACGCTAATAACAGGCTTTTTAAAAACTATTTTTTTACGAAAAAAAGTATTTAAAATCGCAAAAAAAGCATAAAACACACTTAAAGGTAAAAGTATAAAAGCAAGGCATTTTTGCCAAAAATTAGGCTTAAAAAAATAATTATCAAGCCAAAGTTCATAATTTTTTTCTTCACTCATTGTTTAAATTTCCAAAATTTCAGGCATTTTTCCCTTAAAAGTATTTTTTTGCATGCGATTTTTTAGCATAGCAATCAAAGAAGGATCAAGCGTTCTTAAAAGTTTTTCATCATTAGTTTCTAAGGCTTTTAAACCTTCATCGATTTTTGCATAAGAAAAACCCAAATCCGCCTCATCGCTTTGATTTTCCCAAAGATCCGCACTTGGAGCTTTTTTGATAAAATTTTCATGCAAGTTAAGGTATTTTGCTAAGGTATAAATTTCACTTTTATAAAGCGATCCTATAGGATTAAAAGCACAAGCTAAATCTCCATAAATCGTACCATAACCCAAAAGTAATTCGCTTTTATTAGAAGTGCCTATGACTAAAGAATTTTTCAAAGCAGAATAATCATAAAGCAAACTCATTCTAATACGCGCTGCAAAATTTCCCAAAGATACTAGAGTGGTATTTTCACTTTGCTTTATAAAAGCATCCAAAATGCTTTGAATTTCTATGATTTTATATTCAAGATTTAAATCCGCACAAAGCCTTAAAGCGTCTTCAAGATTGGCTTTATTTGAAATTTGAGTTGGCATTAAAAGAGCAAAAACATTCTCTTTTAAAGCTCTTTTGCAAAGCGTTGCTACTAAAGCAGAATCAATCCCGCCACTAAGCCCCAAAACAACACCTTGACTTTGAGAATTTTTCACTTTTTCTTGTATAAAATCACACATTTTTTCCGTAATCTTTTGCCAATCCATAAAGCTTGCCTTTTAAAAATTTAATGTATAATTATATTTATTTAAGGCAAATTTTTTATTAAAGAGGTAAAAAATGCAAATTATCAAACAAGCTTGTGGAGCTTATGAGACAAATTGTTATATTTTATTTAGTGAGCATGGAGAAATTATCATTGATCCTGGTTTTGATGCACTAAATTTCATCAAAAAACATGTAAAAAATCCTTTAGCGATTTTAAACACTCACGGACATTACGATCATGTTTGGGATAATGAAAAAGTAAAACAAGCCTATCAAATCCCCATTTATATTCATAAAAATGATGCTTTTATGCTTGAAGATCCTTTTAATCAAGGTTTTATGCCTAGCAAAGCGGATTATTTGATTAATGATGAAAATATCATTTCTATAGGCGGACTTGACTTTAAATTTCACTTTTTACCAGGACACACACCAGGTTGCACTATGATAGAAATTGTAGGTAAAAATATCATGTTTAGTGGAGATTTTTTATTTTATAGAAGCATAGGAAGATGGGATTTTCCTTATTCAGATGCAAATTTAATGAAACAAAGCTTAGAAAAAGTTATGACTTACAAAGAAGATTTTAAACTTTTACCAGGACATGGACAAGAGACTACTTTAAAAGAAGAGCAAGTCCATCTACCCTCTTGGCTTAGATACTTTTAAGGTATATTTAAAATGGAATTAGATCAAATTTTATTATATGCTTTTATTTTTTTAAATCTTTTTGCCTTTTTTGGTTTATTTTTGGGAAATAAAAAGAAAAATCAATTTAACGATAAAAAATTTTATAAAATCTGCCCATGTAAAAAAATGGCAGAAAATGGATCTTTAAGTACGATTTGTATTTATTCAGCTGTGGGAGGATTTTTTTACAGCGTATTATCTATAGGTTTTGTAGGTTTTGGCAATTGGACTTTAAATTTTATTTTTTTACTTGCATTATTAAGTGTTTTTTTAGGATGGAAATTAAAACTTGATTGAAAAATATTTTTAAGAAAAATCCATTGATTTTTCTTAATTTTTATTTAAAAGTTGTACCACCATCAACGATGAAAGTATGTCCTGTTACCCAACTTGCCTTACTTGAACAAAGAAAAAGACACGCTCCAGCCAAATCCTCAGGCTGCCCCATGCGATTTAAAGGACTTAAATTTATAGTAGCCTGTTTTACTTCTTCATAATTTGTAAAAGCTCTTAAAGCATCAGTTTCAATAGGCCCACCACTTACGACATTTACACGGATATTTTTTTCTCCAAGTTCAGTAGCCGCATATCTTGCCATAGCTTCTACGGCAGCTTTTGCTGTGCCATGACCTGAATAATTTTCTATATACACTAAATTTCCTGTAGATGAGATAGAAATAATGCTTCCACCCCCTACTTTTTCCATTCTTTTAGCTGCTTCTTGTGCGCCCACAACAAAAGCATTTACTGTGGCTGTAAAGATGTTATTAATTCCTTTTGGTTTTAATTTCATAAATTTAGTATAACCACCTACAACCGCACGTCCTGAAATGATAGCATTTGAGATGAAATAATCCACTCTATCAAAATCCGCATCAATTTTTTCAAAAAGTTCTTTATAAGTTTCAGGTTCTAAGATATTAAATTCATAAGCTCTAGCTTTAATTTTATAATTTTTTTCCAAATCTTGTACCATTTCATCAGCAATTTGTGCATTAGAATTATAAGTAAAAGCTATATTTACACCCACTTTAGCAAATTCATAAACTATAGCCTTACCTATCCCACGAGTTCCACCGCTGATTACTAAAGTTTTTCCTTGAAATTCTGTATTCATTAAAATCCTTTGATCTTATATTTTTTCATCACTTCTTCAATTTTAGCAAAATTTTCCTTACTTGGAGGACAAAGAGGAAGTCTAAACTCCAAACTTTCTATCAATCCAGCTATATACATAGCCGTTTTAATAGGAATAGGATTACTTTCGCAAAATAAAATTTTATTGATATTATAAAGTTCATCATTGATTTTTTTAGCTTCTTTATAATTTTCATCTAAAGCGAAATGAGTTAAAGCGCTAATCATATCGGGTAATAAATTTGAAGTTACTGAAATAACTCCCTTTCCGCCATTTGAAAGTATAGGATAATTGATCGCATCTTCTCCTGAAATAAGCATCATTCTAGGTTCGTGCGCAAGCAAATCCACACACTTATCGATATTTCCACTCGCTTCTTTTACCCCATAAATATTTTCACAATCTCTAAAAAGCTTGATAATAGTATCTGTTGAAATTTCACAACCTGTTCTTCCTGGAACATTATATAAAAGCACAGGAATATCTACACTTTGCGCAATAGCCTTATAATGCTCATAAAGTCCTTGTTGCGTAGGTTTATTGTAATACGGTGCCACACTTAAAATCCCATCGGCACCATGTTCTTTAGCAAATTTAGCCAAACCCACTGCCTCATGAGTTGCATTACTTCCCGCACCTGCTAAAACCTTAACCTTAGTTCCTTTGCAAGTTTCAACGGCTATTTCTATGCAAGTTCTATGTTCTTCATGGGTTAAAGTTGCACTTTCTCCTGTTGTTCCTACTGGAACTACTGCATCGATGCCATTTTCTATTTGTCTTTTAATCAATCTTGCATAACTTTGCTCATCAACTTTTCCATTTTTAAACGGTGTAATAAGGGCCGTCATCGCCCCAATGATAATATTTTTATCCATTTGAATCCTTTCTTAGAATTACCGTAGTTGAATTTTCTTGAATAAAATATTTTTTAGCACAAGAAATCAAATCTTTTAATTCCAAATTTTGTATATCTTTCCCATAATTTAACAAAGGATCGATATCCCCTCTTGCTAGATATGAACCATAAATATTTGCCACTGCACTAGCATTGTTAAGTGAGAAAATAAAATCACTTTTGACATTATTTTTCACTCTTTGCAAATCTTTTTGAGAAATTTTACCCATTTTAAGTTTATCAATGATTTTTAAAAGCTCTTTTTCTACTTTTTCTGCATTAACATTGGGGTTACAATTACAAATAAAAATAAATAAATTTTCATCTATACAATCATTAACATAAGCATAATAATCATTGATTAAATTTAATTTATCAATCAAAATTTCACTCATTAAAGAACTTTTCCCACTTCCTAAAAGCTCGGATAAAGCATTTAAAGCAGGTATATCTTTGTGCTTGAAATTTGGAATTTTATAAGCAAGGGCTAATAGTTCAGTATCTGAGTTTTTATGCAAATATATTCTTTTTACTCCATCTTGCTTAGGCTCTTTTGTGTGAATTTTAGGTATAGTCCTAGTATTTTTAATCTTTTCAAAATGTTTTTTTGAAAGCTCAAAAACTTCTTTACTTTCTATATCGCCACTTACAAGTAAAATCGCATTTTTAGGTTGATAATAAATACTATGAAATTCTTTAATATCTTCAATGCTCCAATTTTCTATATCCTTAAAAAAACCTATAGGAGTCCAATGATAAGGATGATACATAAATGCATGATTAAAAAGTCTAAAATAAAGATATCCCAAAGGATTATTATCTGTTCTCCATCTACGCTCTTCTAAAACCACTGCTCTTTCAGGCTGAAATTCTTCATCTTTTAAATTTAAATTTGCCATAAGTTCTGCAAAAAGTTCCAAAGCTTTATCTAAATTTTTCTTCGCACATTTAATATAATAATGAGTATAGTCAAAACCTGTGCTTGCATTATCCACACCACCAAAACCCTTAACAATCTCATCAAATTCGCCAGCTTTTAAATTTTTAGTACTTTTAAAATTTAAATGTTCTAGCATATGAGCTATGCCGCTTTTTCCCATGATCTCATTTCTTGAACCCACTTTATAAAAAATATCAACGCTAATCACATCGCTATTTTTATTTACAGGTAAAGCATAAACTTCAAGCTTGTTTTTTAATTGAATTTTTTCATAAGCAATCATTTTAAATTTACCCCAACAGCTTCGCTAATGTGTAAAAAACCATCTTTTCTTAAAAGCTCTATAAGATTTTGATTGATATTTTTTACCAAAGAAGGGCCTTTAAAAATCAAAGCTGTATAAACTTGCACTAAATTAGCCCCATTTTTAATACGCTCATAAGCAATATCAGTACTATCAATCCCTCCACTTGCAATAAGCAAGGTTTTGCCAAAAAGAATTTTAGCTACTTCTTTGAAAAAAATACCACTTTTTTCCGTAATCAGCCTTCCGCTAATACCACCAAAAGTACGATTATTATCTAGCAAGCTATAATCAACACTAGTATTGGCTAATATAAACCCATCTGCACCTTTTTTAATGGCATTTTCACATAAATTTAAAGCATCATCTATTTTCATATCAGGAGCAATTTTTATCAAAATAGGCTTAGAAGTGATTTTTTTGGCTTCTTCAAGCAAGGTATTTAAAAAATCATCATTTTGCAACTCTCTTAAATTTTTAGTATTAGGAGATGAGATATTAACGATAAAATAATCACACAAATCCTTAAAATCTCTAAACAAAGTAAAATAATCCTCCAAGGCTTTATCATTTGGAGTGATTTTATTTTTCCCTATATTTACCCCTAAAGGCAAAACAAAAGGATAAGTTTTTGCAAGTCTTAAAGCAATCTTTTCAGCACCTTCGTTGTTAAAACCCATAGCATTTTGTATACTTTCTTGTTTTACAAGTCTAAATAGGCGTGGCTTTTCATTGCCTTCTTGAGGTTTTGGAGTAAAAGTTCCCACTTCTAAAAAACCAAATCCTAAAGCACTCAAAGGTCTTATCATAGTGGCATTTTTATCAAAGCCTCCTGCTAAACCTACAGGATTATTAAAATCAAGTCCAAGTAAATTTTGCCTTAAACTCTCATCATCAACTATATATTTGTGTGCTAAAAAACTTAAAGCTCCTGGAAAACTAGCACTTAAAGCCCTTAAGCTATATTCAACCAAAGCATGTGCATGCTCAGGGTTTAACTTAAAAAGTAAAGGTTTTATCATTTCATAAGCCATTTTTTAATCCTTTTTGAAATTCTAACTAAAATTAACTAAAGCTAGGCTTTGTTTTTTCTTTGCTTTTAAATTTTTGATACAAAGAACAAGTTTGCAAAAGCTCTTCATCTTTACCTATTGCCAATACCTTGCCCTTATCCAATACTACTATTTTATCTGCATTTTCTATAGTGCTTAAACGATGTGCAACCACTAAAATCAATCTATCTTGTTTTAAATTTTCTATAGTTTTAACTATTGCTTTTTCACTTTCATTATCCAAAGCTGAAGTTGCTTCATCAAAAATAAGCACATCAGGATTTTTATATAAAGCTCTAGCGATTGCTATTCTTTGTTTTTGCCCTCCACTTAAGTTCTTACCATGTTCTTTCACTTCAGCCCAAATCCCACCCATTTCTTTAACAAATTCATAGGCATTGGCCAATTTTAAAGCTTGGATGACTTTTTCTTCTTCTAACTCTTCGCTATAAGCAATATTTGCAGCAAAACTATCATTAAAAAGATAAATATTTTGCGTTACAAGTCCTATTTTAGCATGTAAGCTTTCTATGGTAAAAGTGCTAATATCTTCTTGATTGAGTAAAATTTTACCTTTTTGCTTTTCATAAAAATACATCAAAAGATTAATAATAGAAGATTTACCACCCCCACTTGTCCCTACAAGAGCAAGCATTTGCCCTTTAACAAAATCAAAATTTACGCCTTTTAAAACACTTTTATGCGGATTTTCATAAGCAAATTCAACATTTTCAAAGCTAATTTTTTCAATGTTTTTTAATTCTTTGCTTCCACCTTTAATTTGAGGTTCTAAATCCAATAAATAAAAAGTTCTTTCACTTGCCGCAACAGCACCTTGAAGTTTTCCATATAAAGACGAAAGACGCTTTAAAGGAGTATATATCGCAAAAAGTGCCGAAACAAAACTGATAAAACTTCCCACACTCATAGAACCATTGATAACCTCTCTACCCCCTACAATAATCACCACAGCAACCCCAACAGAACCCATCATATCCATTAAAGGACTTGTAAGTGCATCAATACGTGCGGATTTTAGGTTTAATTTACATAAAGTATCATTATGCTTAGCAAATTTATCACTTTCTTTTTTTTCATTATCATTAGCTTTGATCAATTCAATATTTGAAAAAATTTCACCCAAATAAGAAAGTAAATCCGAATTTGTTTCTTGTATATTTCTTGCATATTTTTTAAGTTTTTTAGCAAACCATACCAAAGGAAAAATAGCTAAAGGCAAAATCACTAAAGCAAAAAAAGCCAAAGTAGGACTTTGATACAAGACTACCGCAAGCAGTCCTATAGCAGTTAAAAGCTCTCTAAAAAAATCAGGAATAATGTTTGATACTATGCTTTGAAGTGCATTAATATCATTAGTACAACGACTTACAAGCTCTCCGCTTCTATAGCGTTTAAAAAAATCCATATCCAAGCGTAAAACATTTTTCAAAACCCTAGCACGCAATACTCTTAACATATCTGTTCCTATAAAGGAAACATAAAAACTTTGTAAATAAGTTCCAAGATTTTTAAAAAAATACATCAATACTAGCAAAAAAGGCACTGTATAAAGTAAAGCTTCATTTTTTTCAACGAAAATATAATTTAAAATAGGCTCTAAAGCATAAAAACTTCCAGCAGTTCCTCCGCTTGCTAAAATCATACCGAAAATAGCTATAGCAAATTGTTTCCAATATCTTTTATAAAAGGGCTTAAAGCGTATTAAAACCTCTTTTAAATTCATCTCATTATGCATTTATTTTCTCCCAAATTGTTCCATTTGGAGTATCTAAAAGAGTGATTTTTTTACTACTTAATCGCTCTCTTATTGCATCAGCTGTGTTAAAATCTTTGTTTTTCTTAGCCTCAGTTCTTTCTAAAATTAACTTTTCAATTTCTTCTCGTTCTTCTTTGCTTACACCCCATTGAAAATATAAAGTTGTATCCATAAAACCAAAGCCAAAAATTTTAGCTAGCTCGCTTAAAGCTTCTTTGATATTTTGTTTTAAAATTTTATTTTTGCTTTCTTTATCCAACTCTAAATTTGCACTACTGATAAAATCATCCAAAAGAGCTAAGGCTTTAGAAATATTTAAATCATCATTTAAAATCTCTAAAATTTGCTTAGCAATTTCGCTTTTTATTTCAATATCATTTAAAACATCAAAATCAGAAATTTCACCTAAATCCAATCTTTTTTTAAGGCGATAAAATTTATCTAAACGTTTTTTAGCATTTTCTAAATCCGATAAAGAATAATTAAAATGAGATCTATAATGAGAACTCAAAAGATAAAATCTTAAAGCCTCGCCCATAAATTCTTTTAAAGCATCTTTTATAAAAAAACTATTATTTAAACTTTTACTCATTTTTTCACCATCGATTTTTACAAAACCATTATGAAGCCAAATATTTGCTAATTTTCTCTTACATCCACAACGACATTGCGCAGCTTCATTTTCATGATGAGGAAAAAGCAAATCTATCCCTCCAGCATGTATATCAAGAGTATTTTCAAAAATAGAATCAATCATAGCAACACATTCAGTATGCCAACCTGGACGCCCTTTGCCAAATTCACTTTCGTAAAAATTTTCATCAAATTTCCAAAGCACAAAATCGCTTTCATTTCTTTTTTGCACTTCATTACTTAGACGAGAGATATTTTCTTCTAAATTGCGATTTGATAGGCTTAAATATTTTTCATCTTTACTTGTATCAAAATAAATTCCATCTTCTAGAGTATAAACAAACCCATCCTTAGCAAGCTTTTTAATCAAATCAAGCATAGCTGTTATATAATGCGTTGCACGAGGTTTAAAATCAGGATCTAATACATTTAAAACCCTCATATCCTCTTCATAACTTTTGATATAAAATTCCGTAATTTCCTCTAAAGTTTGACCACTTTGAGCCATTTTTTTCAAAATCTTATCATCAATATCTGTATAATTTCTAGCAAATTTTACCCTATTGCCATTAGCAAGTAAAACCCTACGCAAAAGATCAAAACAAACACTACTTCTTGCATGTCCTAAATGTGCATCATCATAAACCGTAGGCCCGCATAAGTAAATACTAATATCTTTTTTATCAAGTTTTATTTTCTCTTTTGCTACACTGTCTAATAATCTCATTAAAAAACTCCTTTAAAACTTGTAAAAATTCCTATAAAAAAACTTAAAATATAAGGTTTAATCAAAATAAGTAAGATTGTAAAAACAATCAAAGCAACTATAACCAACAAGCAAATTTTAATAGATATTAAAGCAAAAAATTTCTTAAAACCAAATTCTTTGATATTAGCTCCAAGCAAATAAAAAGCACTAATAGAGCTTGAAAGTGCTACTGCAATAACCTTTAAACTTTCATCTTTAATCAAAAATATAAAAGCCATAGAACATAAAGCACTGATAATTAAAGATTTTACCGCGATCCAAGCTGCTGTTTTTTGTTTAAATTTTGCATAAAGCCACAAAGAAAAAAGCTTTTGCAAACCAAAAGGTAAAAGCCCTATAAGATAAGCAATCAAAACATAAGCCGTAATCACACTATCTTCGTGAGTGAAATTTCCTCTTTCAAATAAAAGCTTTGAAATTTCCAAAGCAAACGCAGAACCTATAATACTAGAAGCAATAAGCAAAATGCTTAAAAACGCTAATGCTCTTTGCATAAATTTTAAGGCTAAATTTTCTTGACCACTTTTTAAATGTTTTAAAATTTTTGGAAAAGAAACTTGAGTTAGAGCGATAGCAAAAAGTGCAAGGGGGAGTTGGAAGACACGATTTGCATAATAAAGATAAGAAATACTCCCGCTCATTAAAAAACTAGCTATAGTTGTATCAAGCAATGAGCTAAATTGAGTCGCAGAAGAACCTAAAACTCCATGAAAAAAATTGCCATAAAAACCTTGTAATTTCGCCTTGGCTTTTTTAAATTTTATACTTAAAGCCATAGCACGGATTACAGGATTGTTTTTTAAAACAAGCAAATGTAAAATAAGCTGTGCCACCCCGCTTAAAACCGTTGCATAAGAAAAATAATAAAGTGTATTTTGCGGTGCATTTTTATCCACAAAAAAGGCAGCTATAACAATACTTAAGTTAAATAATGCCGCAGAAAAAGAGGTAATGAAAAATTTTTGTCTATAATTTAAAATAGCTCCTAAAAAAGTAACTAAAAAAATAAAAAACAAATACCAAAAATTAATCGCCACCAAAGGAGCCGCTAAAGCTATAGTATCTGCGTTAAACCCAAAAGCAAAAAGCTTAGTAAAAAAAGAGGAAAAAAAACTTACCAAAAGACAAAATAAAAAAACTATAAGGCTAAATTGCATCATTACACTAACACAAAAAGCTCCTTTTTTTTTCGCTTTTACAAAATTAGGCAAAAAACTTTGTCCAAAAGCCCCTTCTGCAAAAATTCTTCTAAAAAAAGCAGGCATTTTTAAAGCCACAAAAAAAATATCACTATAAAGCCCTGCTCCTAAAAAAAGCGCTATTAAAACATCTCTAGCAAGCCCTAAAATTCTTGAAAATAAAATTCCTAAAGCATTGATAATAAAATTTTTAAATACTAAACTCTTCATTAAATTTTTTCATAAATTTCAAAATATAAAGAGAACTATTTTAACTAAAATTGATTAAAAATTGACTATAATTACATTCTTAATTTTTTACAAGGGGAAAGTTTTGGCTTTGGATGAAAAAATTATTGCCTATACAGAAAATCCAGCTCGAGAGCTTTTAAGCGTAGCTTCACGAACAAACCTTAGCTTAAATGAGCTTGATTTTAGTTTATTGGCATTTTCTACACAATATCGTTTTGGAGATTTAGAATGGGAAAAAATCTCTGAAAAAGAATTAACTCTTTTTGATAAAGATGAAATTTTTTTAAAAAATGATCTTCAAATCAAGCAAGAATACAAAATAGAAATTTTCCACGGTATAAACCAAAGCAAAGCATCTCAAGCAGTCAAACTGGTTGCAAATAAAAATTTAACCAAAATAGTTGCTCAAATTGATTTTACAAATTTAGACTTTCATGAAAAACTAGCACTAGAACTTTTGCAAAATATTTATAAAAAGATGTTGAAACTTAAATTTTTAATAGGTATCCGCATTTTTGATTTTAAGAAAAATTTAATGTCTTTTTGCAATCAACATAAAAACACCCCTTTAAATAAAACTATACAAATCACCGTTGCACAAGGTATTGATCCTATAGAAAGTCAAGATGAATCCCTGATCTTGACTTATAAAGAAAAAACCAAAAACTACACTATCGATGAAAAACGCTCAGGTATTATTGTTGTTGATGAAAATGAAGTTGTTTTAAAACACGCCAAATTTAAACAAGGTAAAGAAGGAAAAGACTTAAATTTACACACCTTAAAAGTTTTAGCCGCAAATGAAAATAAAGTTAAATTTTCTTGTTCTTCGGCTTTTAAACAAGTAGAGCAAGATGGATACACAGAATATATAGCTTTAAAAAAAGGTTATGTAGTACAAGATGGTGAAAAATTTGATATTGCCAATGAACTAGATTTTAATGGGGTAGATTTTAAAAATATAGGGATTATAAGAGCTGGACTAGACAAAAATGTCAAAATCAATATAAAATTTCTTTCAGAAGTAAAAGATGCTGTAAATTCTGGTGTTGGGATAGAATGTGAAGAATTAAATGTAGTCGGAAGCGTAGGAAGCAACACTCAACTTAATGCCACTAAAATGAAAATTGAAGGCACTACACACTCTAAAGCCAAAATTCAAGCCAAACAAGCCTATATAAAAACTCATAGAGGATTTGCGGAAGCCGAAATTTTAAATATAGATTTGCTCGAAGGTGGAACAATCAAAGCCAAAGAAGTGAGAATTAAAAAAAGTTTAGGCGGAAATATACAAGCTGATAAAATCTATATAGAAAATTTAGAAAGTAATAATTCTTGTGTGTTTTTTGAAAACACCACAATAGAACGCATTAACGGGGATAACAATAAATTTCATGCTAAAATTAAAACTCTTGATAAAAATTATGATGAAGAATTTGCGATTTTAGGAGAGCAAATTTCTAAGTTAAATCATAAAATAAATAAAATAAGACAATACATTTTATCAAGCAAAAATGGAATTTTAAGCGTTGAAAAAAAGATAACAGAACTTAAAAATCAAGGTCAAAATGTTCCTGTACAATACGAAAAAGCCCTAAAAGATTTCTCTTTACAAAATCTTGAATTAAATAAACTACAAAATGAAGAAAAAGAACTTCTTGAACGCAAAAAATCTTTACAATTAGAATTAATCAATTTGCAAAAAATGCTTTTTGAAGCAACTTTTATAAATAAAAGCGGCAAATGGACTGATATGAATGAAATCAAATTTTCACTTCTAGAGCCTAAAGAAGATATTTTTTACTCTTCATTTGTTAATGAAAGTGCTAAATTTATAGGCATTAAAAAAGTCATACAAAACAACCAAGAAAGTATAGAAATACATAAAAAATTAGATTATGAAGAAAAGGATATAGCATGGTTGTCGGCATCGAAGGAATAATCACAAAAAAAGAACCTACTTTTATCATTGTTAAATGTGCTAGTGGTTTAAGCTATGGGATATTTATTTCTCTTTTTTGTTCTGCTAAAATTCAAACCCAAGAAAAGCATGAGTTTTTTATCACTCAAATCATCAAAGAAGATTCTAATAAATTTTATGGCTTCTTGGATAAAGATGAACAAAAAATGTTTGAAATGCTTTTAAAAGTCAATGGAGTGGGTGCAAATACTGCTATGGCGGTATGCTCTAGTCTTGATGTAAATTCTTTTTACAAAGCGTTAAGTTTGGGCGATGAAAGCGTGCTTAAAAAAGTACCTGGAATAGGTCCAAAAAGTGCAAAACGCATTATAGTAGAACTTTCTGACACAAAAACCAAACTTGAAAATGTAAGCGATGATAAAAGCGAAGCCTTAGCCGCACTTCTTACTCTAGGCTTTAAACAAGAAAAAATCATAAGTGTTTTAGCAAGTGCTCAAGCAACAGGAACAAGCGAACTCATCAAAGAAGCTCTTAAAAAACTAGGATAAAGGAATAAAATGAAATTTGCAATACTTTTTGGCGGAAATTCTTATGAACATGAGATCAGTATAGTAAGTGCTGTAGTACTTAAAAAAGTTATCAATCAAAATTTAGAATTTGTTTTTTGCGATGAAGAAAGAAGATTTTATCACATTCCAAGCGAAAAAATGAATTCTAAAACTTTTAGCACCAAAGCTTATAAAAATGAAAAAGAACTCTTCATCAAACAAGGAGGTTTTTTTAGCAAAGGCTTTTTAAAAGAAAATAAACTAGAGTGCGAATGCGTGATCAATCTTATCCATGGTAGAGATGGAGAAGATGGAAAAATTGCGGCTTTATTTGAGTTTTATTCTATTAAATTTATAGGACCTAGGCTTGAAGCTAGTGTATTATCTTTCAACAAAGAACTTACCAAACTTTATGCCAAAAGCGTTGGTGTAAAAACACTTGATTATACCATGCTAAGAAAAAATCAAAACTCTAAAGAAAAGCTTAGTTTTCCTTGTATTATCAAACCTGCAAGACTTGGAAGTAGTATAGGTATTAGCATAGTAAAAGATGAAAAAGATTTAGAATACGCCAAAGATGTAGGTTTTGAATTTGACAATGATCTTGTAGTAGAAGAATTTAAAAACAATATCAAAGAATACAATCTTGCAGGATGTATGATCAATGATGAGTTTGTTTTTTCCATTATAGAAGAGCCAAAGAAAAAAGAATTTTTAGACTTTGAACAAAAATATCTTAGCTTTTCAGGACACAATGAACTTATAGAAGCGGATTTAAGCGAAGAATTAAAAGAAAAACTCAAAGACAGTTTTAAAAAGATCTACAATCCTTTGTTTAAAGGTGCTTTAATACGCTGCGATTTTTTTATACTGGATAATGAAGTATATTTAAATGAAATCAACCCAAATCCTGGTTCTTTGGCTAATTATCTTTTTAAAGATTTTAATACCACTTTAAACGCTTTAGCTGATCAAATTTCACTTGAAAAAATGATAAAAATCAATTACAACTTCCTTCACTCCATCAACGGACAAAAAGGAAAATTATAAGCTTTTAAGTCAAAATACGCTAAATTATACATAAAATTTAGCGTATTTTAGGAAGAAAAATGCTCTCTTTTAAACAAGATGAAATTTACACTGCCACCGAAGTGGTAAGAAATTTTAGCCCCATTATGGAAAAACTCAAAAAAAGCGAAAGTGGAAAAATAGTTATTTTAAAAAATAACAAATTTGAAGCTGTAATGCTTAGTATGAAAGAATTTGAACGCTTACAAAATGCCATGCAACTTTTAGAAAATATCTACAAAAATCAAAAGGCTTAAAATGGCTCAAACTCAACTTTCTTATAAAAACAAAACTTATCAAATTTCTTATGAAATTTTAGGTGATCTTTCCTTACCGCAAATACTTATCTTACACGGCTGGGGAGCCAATAAAGAACTTATGAAGCAAAGTTTTTGTCCTTTTTTGAAAGATTTTTGTCAAATTTATATGGATTTAGCGGGTTTTGGAAATTCAAGCGTGGAAGAAATTTTAAACACTCAAGATTATGCCAATATCACAGAACTTTTTTTAAAACAAAAAAAACTCGATGTCTGTTTTTTCATGGGACATTCTTTTGGTGGAAAAGTAAGTACCCTACTCGCAAAAGAAAAAGACACTCTAATCTTACTTTCAAGTGCGGGAATTTTGGCTAAAAAATCCCTAAAAGTGCGTTTTAAAATCTGTATTTTTAAAATTTTAAAACTCTTTGGTTTGGGGAAATTTTATCGCTATTTTGCTAGTAAAGATGGAGTAAATCTTAGTCCTATGATGTATGAAACCTTTAAAAAGGTTGTTGATGAGGATTTTAGTGAAATTTTTGCCAAGCAAAAGGCTAAAAGCTTGATTTTTTGGGGAAAAAGCGATGAAGCTACGCCTTTGTATTGTGGTGAAAAAATGCATGAACTTTTAAAAAATAGCACTTTTTATCCTTTAGAGGGGGATCATTTTTTCTTTTTAAAACATTCTGCTTTCATAGCTCAAAAAATCAAGGAAATTTAAATGCTTATCAATGCTCTTTATTTTGTCAATTCTTTATTTTTTAATTTTTGTATAGCTTTTTATCTTATGAGTGCTTTACAATGGTATTCTTATAAATTTAAACGCGTGTTTTTTCATTATCATAAACCTTTGTGGCATTTGTATTTTTTATTTATTCCTTATTTTTTATTCTTAGCTTTTCCTTTATATTCTTTGGCATATTTTGCATTGATCCATACTCCGATTTTGTATTTTTGGAGCAAAGGTATAGATAAAAAGCTTGTTTTTACAAGTAAGGTTAAATGGTTTTTTGTTTTTGTTTTTGTTTATAATGCTATTTTTGCTATACTTGCTTTGCGTTTTTCTTTTCTTTTTAATCTTTTTAGCCTTCCTTTTGCTTTATTTAGTCTTAAAATTTATGAGTTTTTTACAAATTTATATTATAAAAAACAAGCCAAAGCCAAATTAAGAGCCAATGAAAATTTAAAAATCATACTCATTACCGCAAGTTTTGGAAAAACAAGTATTAAAAATTTTCTATACGAACTTTTAAAAGATGACTTTAAAAGCTACAAAACACCACGCTCTGTCAATACCTTGCTAGGTATAGTTGCTGATATCAATACCAATTTAAGCCAAGATACTCAAATTTACATAGCTGAAGCAGGTGCTAGACTTAAAGGCGATATTGATGAAATCACTCGTTTTTTACAACCTCACATCAGCATAGTAGGAGAGATAGGCAATGCACATTTAGAGTATTTTAAAAGTGTTGAAAATATCCGTTCAACCAAACTTGAAGCCTTAAATTCCAAAAGACTAGAAAAGGCTTTTTTACACTCTAGCACCCAAAAAGAAGAAGATAAACTCATCAGCCTTTATGATGATAAATTAAGTCTTATTCATTCAAGTCTTGAAGGTTTAGAATTTAAAATCGATATAGAAAATAAATCCTATGATTTTAAAAGTCAAATTTTAGGGGATTTTAACGCGCAAAATCTTTGTGTTTGTATACTTTGTGCTCATTATCTTGGTATAAAGCTAGAAAAAATTCAAAAGCAAGTTTTAAATATAAACTCCGTAGAACATCGCTTGCAAGTGCTTTCAAGAGAGCCTAAATTTATCATAGATGATGGTTTTAATGGAAATTTTAAAGGTATGAGCACAAGCTATGAACTTTGTAAAAGCTATAAAGGACGCAAAGTTTTAGTAAGTCCTGGTATAGTGGAAGTAAGCGAAGAAGAAAATATAAAACTTGCTAAAATCATCAATGAGTGTTTTGATCTTGCTATCATTAGCGCACAAATCAATGCTGAAATTTTCAAAAAAGAGTTAAAAATAAAAACCATTATACTTAAAGAAAAAAGCCAGCTAGTTCAAACTCTAGCTAAAGAGACAAAAAACGGAGATTTAATACTCTTTTCAAACGATGCGCCTAGTTTTATGTGATTCGTATAAGTATTTGCAAATGTCATCATTTTCAATTTGACTTCGTGCAAATACTTCTTTAAGCCCTAGTTTGTCCTATAAGATTATTTAATCTATCCATTATAGATCCAACATAAGAATTTATACTTTCACTACTTGCTTTCCAGCCATTAGCAAGAGCTTGTTTAATCTCAGCGTCTAAAGCCCAATTGCCTAAAGCTTGCTTAGGAGACATACCCTTTTCATACATATAAAGCTCTCCAGCTATACGACCTCTATCAAGTTCATATTTTAATAAACTTGCAAAATCAACCTTACCTGTCATGATATCAGTCAAATCAACGCTAGTGGTTGAAAAACTCTCCTTAGTCATAGCTGTATTGTAAGCTTCTACTTTTGGATTAAGTGTAGTTTTTGGACTCTCAACGGGTTGTCCATTTTGAGCTTTTAAAAAACTCATAAATAAATCTTCTTTAGTATAAGTTCCATCTTCATTTTTTGGATAAAATGACATATCAGGTTTAAATTGCCAATCTTCACCTTTAGAAACATTTTTGATTTCTTCTAAGGATAAACCTAAAGTTTTAGGCAATAATCCATCAATCATATATCCTGAATCAACCCAAAGATCATCAGCTTCTTTTGCTTGTTCATGGGTTTTATAAACATTTGAAATTAAAGAATTTGAAAAATCTTTTAAACCTGTAATATTCATTCTATTGCTTGGATCATTAAAGTCCATCCATTGCGTTCCACTTACACCATAACCACTAGGCATAGAATTTATATCTGCTTCACTAAAACTTGTTTTATCACTTGGAAAACTTTGACCTAAAGCATTAGAAAAAAGATTGTAGTATTGTTTTATGGTTTCAGCCATATCTATATTAGAATAATATTTATCTACACCTAGATATTCTCTTATATCAGAAACATTATATTCAGCCACTCTCTCTATCTCATCCAAAGTAGATTTATGTATCTTAAAATCTTCAGGCAATCCTGCAGCTTTGTTAAAATCACTTCCCATATAGCCATCTTTATCTACACTATAACCATAGGCTGTATTATTACTTATATCTGCTTGTTTATATTTTAGAGTATAAATAGAGTTTTTAAATTCACTAGATATATCATAATTAGGAGAACTTGTCTTACTACTTATACTAAAATTAGTGTTATTGCTAGTATTTGTTGTATTAGTAGAATTTAATACTTCACTTCTTGCTAGAGTTTGTGAATTTGCACTTTGAATTTCATTTAACTTACTAGCATTTTGTTTTAAAAAAGCATTAGCAAAACTTATTTTAGAATTTTCTTTACTTTCTTTATTGGCTTTACTTTGTGAAAGTATAGAATTATAGTTTGAGTTATCATTGATACTAAAGATACTCATATTAATTCCTTGATTTAGATTTTTTTGCCTTCAATCTAAATATATTAAAATAATATAAGCAAAATCTGTTCCGTTTTGGGGTGAAAAGAAAATATTTATCACACCAAAGGCAAGGTAAAATAAAAATTCTTAGGATCGCTTTGAAAACTTAACTCTCCCTTATGAGCGTTTATGATTTCTTTAGAAAGAGACAAGCCAAGCCCATTGCCTTTAAGTTTTGTTGTTTTAAAAGCTTCAAAAACCAATTTCTCATCTTTTATTTCACAACCATTATCATACACTCTGATGCATATTTTTTCATTATCACAACTTGCTAAAATTTTAATCATAGGCTTTTCACATTCGCTTTCTTCTATCGCATCAATAGCATTATAAATCAAATTTTGCAAAACCAAACCAAGAAGAGCTTTATCAGCACAAATCTGCTTATCCAAAAAAGATATTTCAAAGTCTATTTGAGAAGTGAAATTATAAGAGTTAATGGCACTTTCACACTCTTCTTTTAACTCTAAAAGATTAAAATTTAAAGCATTGATGTGCACACCCTTAGTAAAAAGTAAAGTTGAATTTACGATACGCTCTACTCTAGCAATAGCCTTTTGGATTTCAAGAACTATATGCTTATTTTTAAGCTCACTACGAGCAAAAAGAGTTGAAGCAAGTAAAGATATAGATCCAATAGGATTTCTTATCTCATGTGCCAAATGAGCCGCTACACTACCCATACTTGCAAGCCTTTCATTGCGTTTTTCATCGCTAATATCTATAGCTGAAACTATAGTTTTTTCATTATGTGCTATGATTTTTACCGCATAAAACCTACCTTCAAATTCAAGCTCATCACGAATTTTATCCAGACTAATGATACTAAGTAATTTTGGATTTTTCAAGGCTTCTTGATTTTGTAAAATAATATTTTTTTCTTTATCTAAAATCCAAAGTGCACTAGGCAACACCTCTATAATCTCATCAACCATTGCGCGTAAGGAATTATAGTTTTCATTTAAAGTTTTGTATTCATTTTCTATTACATAAGTTTGTTCTATAAGACTTTCTAAGCCTTTTTGTAGGGTTTCTTTTTCATTTGAGTCTAAACTTTTTAAAATACTTTCATTCATTTATCATTCCTCTAATAAAATCTTAAAATCATTCAAATCAAGTAAAAGCAAATTCTGTTCACATATTTTATCAAATTCCTTGCTAAAACCATTTTTTGAGATTATAATGTAATAATTTGGAGCCAAATTTAAAGACTTTGCTTTTGATTTTAAAAGATTTAAAATATTTTTACAAATTTTTTTATTTTTAAATTTAACCTCTCCGACAAAACACAAATTTTCATCTTGATAATAAAGATCAAGTTCTAAATTCTTATCCCAGTAACTTTGCACTCCATTGATATTGAATTTTTTCTCAAGCAATTCTCTAGAAAGCTGTTCAAAACAAAAACTTTGATAAAGTTCAAATTTTTCCTTAATACATTCTAAAACTTCTTTATAACGATTTTGCAAAATAAGCTTTTCATTGGGCTTTAAAAAATAAAAAAAGAAACGAGTAAAATGGCTGCTAAATATAATCTTATCTTGGACAACATAAGATCTTAGTTCTTTTTTGATTTTTTGTTTTTTATCTTTTATTTTTTTAGCTTCCTTACTATACTCAAGTTTTATTATACCTGTTTCTAAAAGATATTTAAGTGTAGATAAAGCTTTAAAATGTTGAATTTTTCTATTGATAGAAAAACGCTTACGATTGTTTTTAGCTAGCAAAGTAAGAGCGTAAGAACTTGTTTCATCCAAGGCAAAATAACTTTTAATTTTTAGATAATCATCAAGCAAAATTCGCTCTATATTTGTAAATATATCGTCTTCAAAATTTAAAATGTTTAATTTTTCAAAACCTTCAAACACACTATAAAAATCAAAAAGCTTGCTTAAAGACAAATTCTTATGCAAATCTACAAAGTTCTTAAATTTTATATTTTTCCTTTTATAAAGCATTTTTATAGTATAATTTTAGCAAATTTTTATAAGGATTGTATTTGCAAATTTCAGATTTAAAAAAAGAATTGATCTTAAAAAAAGGTATTTTGCATTTTGACTTCACAGCAAGTGCTTTAGCTCTAAAATGCGTAGAAAAAGAAATTTCAAAAATTCTCCCAACCTATGCAAATACACATTCTGATAGCTCTTTAAATTCTTTTAAAACTCAACAAACTTACGAACAAGCAAGAAAAGATATAAAAAAAAGTTTATCATTAGATGAAAATTTTGCCCTTATAGCTTGCGGAACAGGATCAAGCAGTGCTATTAAAAAATTTCAAGAATTGATCGGCATTTACATTCCCCCTCTTGTAAAAGAAAGATATTTTACGCAAATCGATAAAAATACCTTACCTTTAGTTATCGTAGGGCCTTATGAGCATCATTCTAATGAACTTTCATTTCGAGAAGGCTTATGTGAATGTATTAGAATTCCCTTAGATAAAAATGGAGAAATTGATTTTGATTTTCTAGAAAAAACTTTACAAAAAAATAAAAAAAGAAAAATAATCGCTAGCTTTTCTTTAGCTTCAAATGTTACTGGGATATTAAGTGATTACAAACGCATTTCTGAAATGGTTCGTAAATTTAAAGGGATAGTTGCTTTTGATGCATCTAGTTTCATTCCCTATAAAAACATATCTTGTCAATACTATGATGCGTTGTTTATAAGTTCTCATAAATTAATCGGTGGTATTGGCGGTTCTGGACTTTTAGCCATCAAAAAAGATCTTTGTGGAAACAAGCCTAGCTTTGCAGCAGGTGGAACTGTGGGCTATGTTTCTCGCACTTCACAATGCTACCTTTGTAATGAAGAAGCTTTAGAAGAAGGAGGAACACCTGGAATTTTACAACTCATTCGCGCTAGCTTAGCTTTTAAAATCAAAGATTCTATAGGGATTAAAAATATAGAAAAAAAAGAAGAAATTTTAAAAGATTATTTTTTTGAAAAACTAAAAACTATACCTAATTTAATTTTATATGCAAAGAATTTAAAAACCCGATTGCCTATTTTTGCTTTCAATATCAAAGGAATTTCTCCTTTTGATATCGCTTACGAACTTAGTAAAAAATACCACATAGAAACACGCGCTGGATGTGCTTGCGCTGGGCCTTATGGTCATGATTTGCTAGGCTTAAAAGACAATCAAAAACTTAAAACAAAACCAGGTTGGTTAAGAATAAGCTTGCATTATACACATGAAAAAGAGGATATTGATTATTTTTTTAATGCTTTAAATAAAACTATAGTAAAATTATCGCATTAAAATATTATAGTTTTATTATTATGTATAAAAATTCTATCTTCAAAAGCCAAATCAAGTGCTTTTGAAAGAACATCTTTTTCTATATTTCTACCTGCTTGTTGCATATCTTGCCAAGTAAATTCATGGTTTACAGGTAAAACAGCTTGAGTGATAATAGGACCTTCATCAAGATTATTATTTACAAAATGTGCCGTAGCTCCAATTATTTTAACCCCTCTTTCAAAGGCTTGTTTATAAGGATTTGCTCCTATAAATGCAGGTAAGAAAGAATGGTGAATATTTATAATCTTACCTTCAAAATGCCTAACAAAATCAGGAGATAAAATTCGCATATATTTTGCCAAAACCAAATAATCAAATTTATATTGTTCAAGACATTTTAAAATCTGATTTTCTTGCTCTTTTCGATCTAAATTTTCAGCGCTGATAAAATGATAAGGAATTTCAAATTTCTCAACTAAATCCTTTAAAGAGTTGTGATTTGAAATCACAGCTTTGATATTTGCTTCAAGTTCGTTACTATAATGCTTTATTAGCAAATCTCCCAAACAATGACTTTCTTTAGTAGCAAAAACAACAATATCTTTTTTTCTCTTCTCGCAAAGCTCTATCAAGGCTTCTTGTCCAAGCATAGCCTCAAGCGTTCCTATAAAAGCTTCTTTATCAAACTCACCTTCTAAAAGAGCACGAAAAAAAAACATTCCTTCGCCTACAAATTCATCGTTTTTTACTATATTGATATGATATTTAAAAATAACATCAGAAATTCTATAAATTAAACCTTTTTGATCTTTGGTGCAAATTTTTAATACAGAAATCATTTAACTAAACCTTTTATATATTCTTTTAATTCATTCTCTCTTGCTTCTTGAAGCTTTAGACCAAGAATTTTACCACAAAATCCAGCATTTATGAAATCTTTTGCTAAAATTTTACTTTCAAACTTATTCTCATAAAGCCCTAATCTTTTAGCTTGCTCAATACGCTTTTTACTCCAAAGTCCAAGCCATTCCTTCAATGGCATTTCAAAAGCAATTTTTGCTAGTTCAAAATCACTTATATCATCAAGATAAAAAGCTTGATTTGCGTATTTTAGGTATTCTTTTTTAAGTTTAGTTCTTTTAAAAAATATATCTTTTTCTAAATTAAAAAAATTCAAATACAAATACAAGAATAAAGCATCGCTTTTTACAAATTCTCTACTTTGTCTGAGTAAATTTTGAAATTCCAAACTCTTAAAAACACTCTCAAAGCCGAAAACCTGTTTCTCTAAGCCAAGTTCTTGTAAATATCTATAGCCGACATCAAGTCTAGGACTTTTAAAGAATTTATAAAGCTCCGCATTGATCCTATCTTTACTAAGATCAGTTATATCCATACTTTGCATCAATTTCAAGCTTTCACTAGTTATCTTAAAGTTAAACCTTGAGGCAAATACTACTGCTCTTAATACCCTTAAACTATCCTCTTGAAAGCTTTGTTTGTCAATATGCCTTAAAAAGCCTGCTCCTAGATCTTTTAATCCTCCGTAAAAATCTAAAAACTCATCGTTAAAAAGATTAATCATCATAGAATTTATGGTAAAATCGCGTCTTTTGGCGCCAAGTTTTTCATCATTGCAAATTTGAACTTCAAAACCTTTATGTCCATAGCTTATTTTGTTTTCGGTTCTAGCAAGAGCTAAATCATAATTTTTAAACTTATACACAAAAAAACTTTTTCCAAAGCCTTGTGCGCCCAATTTTTGCATAATCTTTTCAAAATCTTTAAGTTTTATATCATAAAGCTCTATATCATAGTCACAAATTTTTAAACCTAAAAACAAATCCCTAACACTACCTCCAACCAAATACGCTCGTTTGGTATAAGGCTTTAAAAACTCAGCAATAAACTGTAAATCGGAATTATTTTTTAAGCTTATCTTCGATATTTGCAAGTAAAAACTCTAAAAAATTTATGGTCAAGTTTAACCTATTTTCAAGATCATCTTTTTTTATACTATTTAAACCTTCAAAAAGAACTAAAATTCTCTCTCTAAGATGTTTTAAAAAAATATCCTCATTAAGCGTTTGAACCTCTGTTATAACACTAGGATTTAAAATTTCACTTTGTAAAAAAGGCTCTTCTTTTTTAAACTCTTTATTTTCCTGAGTAGAAATTTCAATATTATTTTGTATTTTTTGCTCTTCTTCAAATTTTGCCATAGAAATTTTATCTTCTAAGTCTTGCGGAGTATCGAGCTCTTCGCATACAAACTCCATAGGCGGTAATTCATCTTTTATTTCAGTTTTTCTATTTAATTCTTGTTCTTTTAAAATTTCATTTTGTCTTCTTTGCTCTTCCATGATAGAGCTAACTTCGCTAATGGTTTTTTTAGCTAAATCTTCCAAATTCATATTTTTATCAACCACCTTTTAAATTCATTAATTTCTTCATCGCTTTTCATATTAATAAAAAAATCCAACATTTGAGTGTTTAAATCTTTATGCTTGGATCTAAAACCACTAAGACGACGAACCGCATCGATAGCGTTTTGGTTATCTGGATCTTCTTTTAAGATATTTTTATAAATTTCTAAAGCTTCGTCTTTTAACCCTTGAGCCTCATAGATAGAAGCTTCAGTGACTGTATTTTTCATCACTGTTTCCTAAAATTTTTCTTTAATTCTAGCAAAAAGCTTTTTAATTTATCTTTAAGAAAATAAGATGTTTTTTAATGTCTATTTTGTTTTAAACAATTTTTCTATATATTCTTTTTTTTCTTTCTCTAAGCTAGAATTTAATTCTTTTTGTTCTTTTTTAACTTGCGCTTTTAAATCTTGATTTTTAAAATACACATAATCAATTCCAAAAATAACACCAATTATAATAAGCAATGGGATTAAAAATACCATCTTTACACTTTAAGAAAATTGATTAAACACACTACCATAGTAGCGAATATTCTCAGCATTTTCATTTTTTTCTATCGTTTCTATTGCGCCACTATTGATTGCTTTTTGGATATCATCATTTAAATCTTGATAAGAAAAAACCATATTAATACTGATAATATTTGGCAATTTCTCAAGCATTTTATAAGAGTTTAACTCATCTTCTAAATTTTCACTTTCAATCACAACTATAATCTTTTCATTTTCACAAAGTTCTACAGAACAAAAAGGAATTTCAGATATAGCCTTTTTTAAATCATTTATATATTCTTCTTTTACTAAAATCAGAACACTAGAAAGATTATTCATCAATACTCCTAAACATTATACTATCACCAAAGCCTGAAATGATAAAATCTTTATTGTTTAAAAAAATAATAAACTCACTCATCAAATTTTCATTATTAAAAGTTTTAACAGGCTTAAAATCACTTGTACTAAAAACTTCACTAACTCCAGCTTCATTATCGCTATAAACAGCCAATTCTCCATTAGGACTTAAAGCGCAAGTATATATCAAAAAATCTTTTTGTAAAAAATTTTGCTCTTCATTTTTTACAACTCCTATACGCCTATCCGTTCCACAACTTAAAATAACATTATTTTTAAAATCTACTTGATAGATATTATCTTTATGCATTTTATCATAGTTTTTTAACATCTTCCAATTTTTCAAATCAAAAAGTTCTACTTCGCCACTCTCAAAACCTGCAACTAGTCTACTCTTATCTTCATTTAAAACTGCATCATTAAGACTAGAATGGGAAAAATTAAATTTTTTTATATTTTTTAAACTTTTATCAATCAATTCTATTTCAGAACCAATAGAAATCAAAAGATAAGTATTTTCATTGATAAAAAATGCTTTTATTATGCTATTTTCTTCGAGCTTTTTGATTTGTAAATTTTCCTTATAAAAACTTAAATTTTTAGCACCAAAATCACCCTCGCTAAGTATTAAAAGTGTATGTTTAAAAACATCAATGTTGTAAATTTTAGCAAAATCATCACCATAATAATTTTTAATCTTTGGCAAAGATAAAAGTTCTTTTAAACTTTTATCTTTAATGTTATATTGTAAAATTTCACCTTTATCAGTGCCTATATATAAGTTTTGCTTATCAAGCTTTAAAGCTGTTATATTGGCATTTAATTTCAGCTCATAAGCATAAGACAAAACACAAAAAAGACTCAAAATAAAAAGAAATTTTTTCATTTATTTACTTTACACCCTCATTAATCACATCAATTAAATTTGAACGACTTTTTAATTGTTCATTTTTAAATTCAGGTTTAAAGCTATTTCCCACTAAAGGTTTTGCATCGCTTTGTGGAACATGACACTGAGTACAATTAAAACGACTATCGCTAATCATATCTCCTGTGGTTTTATTGTGTCTAAAATCATAATAATGACTAGCAGGAAGTGGAGTTGCACCAGCATCTGCTGCTATAGCCTTATCATGGCAGCTTAAGCACATATTGTTATCTTTAGTTATAGGTAACAAATCTTCAATAGCATGCGGAATTAATGGTGGTGCATTTTCATAAGAACGCTCAAAACGAGTAGATTCCCCAGGTTGTAAAGTTGTGAAATTTGCTTCCACTAAATTTACTTTATTTTCATTTTCTAAACTTGCTTTTCTAAGTCCAATTTGTTCCGAACTTACCCCACTATTCATTGCACAAGCGGCAAAAAATACCACTGCAGCACTTCCTAATAAAACCAATTTCTTCTTCATCATTTATTCCTTAAATCAAAAATATTAAAATTCAAAGCATCATCATTACAAACTTCTATACATCTTGCACACCTTATACACTCTCCTGATTTCACGCTAGTACTTTCTTTTCCAACCATCCACAAAACCTGTTTTTCAGGACAAATACGGATACATTCATAACATTTAGTGCATTTATCACTATCATGCTTTATTTTAAGCAAAGCAAAACGAGAAATAAAAGCATAAAAAGCTCCTAGTGGACAAAAATGTGAACAAATTGCCCTAGGGCTTAAAAAAGTATCGATACAAAAAAGTATAAAGGCTACAAAAATCCAAGAACTTGTAGCAAAAATAATCCCTCTATGTATCATTCCTATATAAGAAAAACTTTCAAACACAGGCAATGAAAATACAAAAGAAAGGACTAAAACCAAGACCAACACAAAATAGCGTAAATTTTTAGGTAAAATTAAAAATTTATTATTAAGGGTTAATTTATTTCGCACAAAAGCAGCAAAATCTGTGATTAAATTAACAGGACAAACCCAAGAGCAAAAAACCCTTCCTAAAAGCAAACCATAGATAAAAAATATAATCAAAGCTCCTATTAAAGCCATTAAATCTATACTCCAGCTTGCTAAAATGATTTGCAAAACCGCAAAAGGATCGCTTAAAGGTATGGTATTAAAAAATCTAGAAGAACTTAAATTTCCCTGCAGGATAAAATCTGTAGCTTTAAAACTAAAAAGCGCTAAAATTCCAAGCTGAACGATGCGTCTAGCAATTAAATACTTCATCACAGTTCTCCATCATTTAAATAATTGGTTGCTTTTTTAGCATCAAAATGTTTTGAAGTATCTGCATTTTTTATACGTCCTTCATCTTTTTCATCCCAGCCTTTTACATAATGAGATCCTGCTTTTCCCAATACATACTCCCTTGGCAAAACACGAATGGCTGGTTTTTCAGTAATACAAGCAAGTTCACAAAGCCCACAACCTACACACACTTCATGATCCACACTAGGTAGTAAAAAAGCGTGCTTGGCGGTGCGTTCATTGCGTTTAAGCTCAAGTTTTAAAGCCCTATCTATCAAAGGACAAGCTCTATAACAAGCATCACATTGAATTCCCCAGTGTGCCACACAAGAAGCACTATCAACAATAGCAATACCCATTTTCAAAGATTCTATACCCTGTTCTAAATGCTTTTTATCTAAAGCATCAGTTGGACATTCTCTAATGCAAGGAATATCCTTACAAAGATAACAAGGAATTTCTCTTGCCTTAAAAAAAGGTGTACCATTTTTTGGACTATCTAACAAGCTAGCAAGCTTTAAAGTATCATAAGGACAGGCTTTTACACAAAGCCCACAACGAATACATTTGCTTAAAAATCTAGCTTCATCTTCAGCCCCAGGAGGACGCAAGGCATAATTATCATCGGCTTTTAAAGCCAAATTAGCCAAAAATCCACCTCCTGTACATAAACATGCAGCCTTAAAGGCACTAACGAAAAATTCTCTTCTACCTTTCATTTAATCAAAACCCTAAATCAAGCCTTATAAATTTTTACAGCACATTTTTTAAAGTCAGTTTGTTTTGAAAGCGGACAAGTCGCATCCAAAGTAACTTTATTGATATATACATTCTCATCAAACCACGGCACATATACAAGTCCTACAGGCGGTTTGTTTCTTCCACGCATATCTACTCTTGCTTTTACTTTACCACGACGAGATTCCACCCAAACTAAATCACCTTGATTTAAGCCTAATTTCTCTCCATCTTTCTCACTCATATAGCAAAGTGCTTCAGGCACAGCACGGTAAAGCTCAGGCACACGCATAGTCATAGTTCCACTATGCCAATGCTCTAAAACCCTTCCTGTTGCAAGCCAGAATGGATACTCTTTACTTGGTCTTTCAGGTGCTTTCATAAATGGCCTAAAGAAAATTTTAGCCTTATTTTTAATACTGTGCTCTTTTTCATCTTTAGGAGCTATTAAATCCCCATTTGTAAGCATTTTGTTAAAATCACCATAAAAAGCAAAATCTGAATTTGGAGCCGCTTTTTTAGCATAATAATCAAATTTAGTATTAAATCTCCATTGTGTTTCCTTGCCATTAACCACAGGCCATCTTAAACCCCTTACTTTATGATAGGTATCGAAATCCGCTAAATCATGTCCGTGTCCTAAGCCAAATTTACGATATTCTTCCCAAAGGTATTTTTGAACGAAAAAGCCATAACCTGCAAATTCTTTTCCATCACTGCCTTGAATTTTTCTCTCATCACCTTTAACATCAGTATTATCAAAGCCTTTTGCGATAGTATCGTTTGGATTAAAGCTTTTTGCTTCTTTATTGGCAAATAGCACATCAAAAAGTGTATCATCTTCGCTATAACCCATAGCTTTTGCCTCTTCTAAAACACTTGGCAAGGTAAGCTTATTATCCACTTTTTGCTCTTTCCAAACTTCTTTAAGCTTAAAGCGTTTTGCAAATTCTAAAATTTGCCAAGTATCACTCATGGCAGCACCTACAGGTAAAACTTGTTGTTTCCAATGTTGAGTTCTTCTTTCAGCATTACCATAAGCACCCCATTTTTCATAAATCATAGCACTTGGTAAAATAAGATCAGCTATTTTTGCTGAAATTCCAGGATAACAATCACTTACAACAATAAAATTATCCATTTCTCTTGCTGCTGCGATCCAGTGATTTGCATTTGCAGTGTTTTGCCATGGATTATTCACTTGCACCCATGCAAATTTAATTTTTCCATCTTCTAAATCTCTCATGATATTAAGATAAGGAGAGCCTGGTTTTGGGTTGATGGTCTTTGCAGGAACTTTCCAAATTTTTTCAGAAATTTCTCTGTGTTTTGGATTGGCTACAACCATATCTGCAGGCAAACGATGCGAGAAAGTTCCTACTTCTCTAGCTGTTCCACAGGCACTTGGCTGTCCTGTTAAAGAAAAGGCTCCACTACCTGGTTTAGCTTGCTTTCCTAGTAAAAAATGCACCATATAAGCTTGTTCATTTACCCAAGAACCTCTTGTGTGTTGATTAAAGCCCATAGTCCAAAAACTTACGACTTTGCGATTTTTTTCTATGTAAAGATTAGCTAATTCTTGAAGTTTTTTCTTAAAATCTTCCAAAGATTCATTATCATCGCCTTTGGCTACTTTTGCAGTGTATTCCAAAGTATAAGGGGCTAAACCTTTTTTAAATTCTTCAAAAGAAATTTCCCAGTTTTTATCAGCCACACCTTGATGTTTCATTTCAAATTTATCACCCGCTTTAACGCCAAGATAAGATAAAGAAGTAGCCTCTTCATCGTCTAAAGTGATTACATTTTCTTTTTCAACTGTATCTTTTTCACTTTCTTTAAATTTTGGATGATTTGGATTATTTCTCATACCATAACCAATATCAGCATAACCAGTTGCAAATACGCAGTGATCTTTGATAAATTTCATATCCATAGCCTCTGGATGATTATAAACAATCTCTCTTGCTATGTAGTTCCAAATAGCCAAATCTGTATTTGGTTTAAAAATAATTTCAATATCAGCAATATTTGAAGTACGGTTAGAAAAAGTGCTTAGATTAACAACTTTGACTTTATCAAGATTACTTAGTTTTCTATCACTTACTCTTGACCAAAGGATTGGGTGCATTTCAGCCATATTAGCTCCCCAAGTGATGATAGTATCTGTAAGTTCTATATCATCATAACAGCCTGATGGTTCATCTACACCAAAAGTTTGCATAAAACCAACCACTGCAGAGGCCATACAATGTCTTGCATTTGGATCGATATTATTTGTTCTAAAGCCCGCTTTTGCAAGTTTTAAAGCAGCATAACCTTCTTGGATGGTGTATTGCCCACTACCAAAAATCCCTATACCTGTAACGCCGAGTTCATTGTAGGCTTTTTTAAATTGTTTTTCCATTTCATCAAAGGCTCTTTGCCAAGAAACTTGTTGAAATTTGCCTTTTTTATCAAATTCGCCTTTTTCATTCATGCGAAGTAAAGGCATAACAAGACGATCTTCACCATACATGATCTTAGCATTAAAATAACCTTTGATACAATTAAGTCCGCGATTTACGGGTGCTGCAGGATCACCTTTTGTTGCTACGATTTTGCCATCTTTTCTGGCTATCATAATTCCACAGCCAGTTCCACAAAATCTACAAACAGCTTTATCCCATTTCCAATCTTCTTCTTGTGCACCAAGCATAGAGCTTGGAACACTAAGTCCTGCAACACTAGCAGCACTTGCAATAGCGGTATTTTTAATAAAATCCCTTCTATTCATCCTTATTCCTCCAAAATAAAAAAATCATCTTATTATAAAAAATGGAGTATAAAAATCTCTTGAAATTTTAATAAAAATAATAATTTTAAAGCTCTATTTTATAGGAGTTTTATTGTCCTTTTTATATTATTCTTACACAAAATAAATATTAAAAATAATCAACTTAACAATTAAAATATAATCAACTTAACAATTAAAATATAATCAACTTAAAATAATAAAAAAATGAAGATGTAAAAATTAAGCCCTAAGAATGGGCTTAATCAAAATTAATGGCAACCACAACCACCGCAGCAGCTAGAACCACCAAAAAATGCATCAAGTTTTGCAATATCTGGCATTTCTGTGATTTCATTTACAAGTTCTTTATATGCCACTTTACCCTCTTTAATCACAAATACGGCACGAGCTAAAAGCCCTTCTAAAGCACCTTCATTTACCAAAACACCATATTTTTCACCAAATTCTTTTGCCACAAAATCACTTGCAACACTTAAATTTTCAATACCTTCTGTACTGCAAAATCTTCCCATAGCAAAAGGTAAGTCCATACTTACTACAATCACTTCAGCACCATTGTAACTGGCTACTTTTTTATTAAATTCTCTAGCTTCTGTAGCACAAACTGGTGTATCTAAGCTTGGAACACTTAAAATGATTTGAGTTTTACCCGCTGCACCGATTTCAATCACGCTTAAATCTTTAGCTTTAAGATTTACCTTAGGAGCATCTGCTCCAACTTCTACTGAATTTCCTTTAAGTTTTACAGGATTTCCTTTAAAATTTACTGTACTCATTTAATTTCCTTTTTTGATATTTTAAACATTATTGCAATTAATGTTTTAGGAGTGATTATATCCTATAAATATTAATTATTTTTAATTTCACTGAAAATTATTTTACTTCTTTCCAAGTATATTTTTTCCACACTTTTTGAGCTTCTTTACTCTTAATAAAATCGACAAATTCTAAAGCTTTTTTATTTTCTAAACCTTTTTTTGTAGGAGCTATTTCAGCTGCACGATAAATCACTGCATTTTTATCTTTGATAAATAAAGCTTTATCATCGCCTAAAGCCTTTGCCCAATGAGACCAAATGATTAAAGCATCAATATTTGGATTGTTATTCCACTCATCTACAGCAGCTTTGGAATTTTTAGCATAAATTTTTATATTTTTACGTAATTTTACCAAATTTTCTCTTTTTGCACTTTTTAAAGCCATATCTTCATAAAGTCCAACTTGTCCTGCACCATCAACCACCATAACATTTACGCCATCTTTTAAAATGTCTTCAAAATTTTTAATATTTTTTGGATTATTTGGACGCACGATAATACCTGATGGACGCACATTTAAAACGCTTAAATTTTCCAAACTTAAACTTGGAATTTTTTTAGCAAAATCATCCATCATTGAAGTATTGCCTGAAAAAATCAAATCTGCATTTTCTTTTGCTTTATCTATCCAAGCTGGAGTTGGACCTGCGGTTACAATCACCTTTTCTTTTGTTTTTTCCTCAAATTTTAAAGCAAGCTCTTTTAGCACAGGAGCAGGACCACCTGGACCATAAACTAAAATTTCAGCATTTAAAAAACTTGCTGCTACTAAACTTAAAATTAATATTTTTTTCATAAAATAAACCTTTCTTTAATAATATAACTTACTTGAAAGGAAATTTTATCAATCTATAGTTAACTCTCCCTTGCAAAGCCCTGCTTCTATAAGAAAACGAGAAGGAGCAAAAGAAGTTTTTTTGTTTTTATCATATTTAGCATAGCTTAAATAAAGTATATTTTTTGCCCTAGTTACCGCAACATAAAAAAGTCTTCTTTCTTCTTCTAAGCTTCCACCCATTCCCATAAGCTTTTGATTAGGAAAGCGACCTTGTGCAAGATCAATCACAAAAACAAGATCAAATTCCAAGCCTTTACTCGCATGCACGCTAAGCAAATTAACTCCTTTGCCGCTACTCATTTCGCTTGCACCTAAAGTTAGAAAATTATAATACTTGTAAATATCGCTATAATTTTTTGTAAGCTCTTTTAAAACATTGAATTTTGTTTCTATTTTTTCTAAATTTTCACTCTTTCTTAATAAATCCACCTGCCCTGCTTTATTTGTCGCTCTTTTGGTTGCAAGTTCTTCGCAAATTTCTCTATAAAAAGAATTTTCACAAATTAAATTGACTAAAGTCAAAGAATGTTTTATTTCCATAGCTTTTTTTAAAAAAAGATAGATTTTTTCCAAATTTCTAGCGCACAAATCATTGATTTTTGAAAGTCTTAAAATAGGATGTGCATCAAATTCACTCTCAAATTTAAAACGAGTTTCGCTGGCTAATTCTTCCAAATCTGCAAAAAGCCCAAGTTGATAATTTCTTTTTTGATGATTTTGCAAATTTACATTTTTATCAGGATCTAAAAAACCTTTTATTAAATTTCCATGCCCTAATTTTAAAAGTGCGTCAAAAATTTCTTTTGCTAAAACTCCACCCACACCTTTGGTGTATTGAACCAAATGAATAAAAGCCATAATATCCTTAGGATTTACCACAAGAGCAAGCATAGAGCTAAAAGCTTTAACTTCTAAACTTTCAAAAAAACTTCCACTTCCCTTTCTCACACTTGCAATGCCCTGCTCCCTTAAAGCTACTTCAACCCCATCAGCACTTGAGTTGTTGCGAAAAATCACGGCAATTTCTTCCAAACTTACTCCGCTTGTAAGTATCATTTTGGCTATATTTTGATACTGATCAAATAATTCTTCAAAAGTAAGCAAAGATGGGGCTTTAAACTCATCATTTCTTGTAACAATAAGTTCTTTTGGATATAATCTTTCGTTATTTAAAATCACTTTATTAGCCAAAGCTAAAATACTTCTTGATGAACGGTAGTTTTTATTTAAAGAAAAAATTTTTGCATCTTTAAAACGATCTTTAAACCCACCTATGATATTAATATCCGCTCCATTAAAAGCATAAATACTTTGATCATAATCCCCTACACAAAACAAACTTTTACTATGAAAAGCCTCTATTAAGGAACTTTGCAAAGTGTTTGTGTCTTGATATTCATCTACTAAAATTTCATCAAATTCATATTTTTCTTCTTTTAAAAGCTCTTTTAGATTGATAAGTAAGTCATTAAAATCTACATAATTAAAACGCTTTTTTTCATTATCATATTCTTTTAAAATATCTTC
This sequence comes from Campylobacter sp. 2014D-0259, assembly GCF_008000505.1. Taxonomy (NCBI): domain Bacteria; kingdom Pseudomonadati; phylum Campylobacterota; class Epsilonproteobacteria; order Campylobacterales; family Campylobacteraceae; genus Campylobacter; species Campylobacter sp. 2014D-0259. Next base: position 22,885 of record NZ_VOAQ01000016.1, on the reverse strand, counting down.
ATAAATTTCAGCATAAATACTTTGATCTTCGTAGTTTTGACAAAACCAAGTATAAAAATCTTGATTGTGTGCTTTGTTTTGAAACAAAGAATAAAGATCATATAAATAACTTGATTGATAAGGTTTTATATCACTTAAATGCCTAAAAGTTCTTTTTTCATAGACACTTTTAAGTAGAGTTTTTAACTCGCTTGCTTGCTTTAAGGCTATATTTTTATCCGCATTTCTAAGTAAGGTATAAGCCGTACTATGAAAAGTTCCTGCAAGTATTTTACTGGTAATATTTTTATCAAAAAATTTCCCTAAACGCCCTATCATTTCTTTACTAGCTTTATTTGTGAAAGTCAAAAGCATAATTTTTTGAGGTGCCACTCCCTTGCTTAAAAGATAAGAAATTCTTGCAACAATAGTAGAAGTTTTTCCCGTCCCTGCACTTGCAATAACAAGATTGCGTCCAAAATCAGCAGTAGCGGCAAGATATTGTTCATTATTTAATTTTGAAAGTGGCATTATTTTCCTTATAAAAGTTAAAATTATAAAAAAAAATTACTTAAAAATATAAAAATTTAAAATTACTTTATATTAGATTATAGTACAATGCTAAAATTATTTAACTTTCTGTTTTTAAGGGATAGCAAATGAATTTGAAAATTTTTTCTATTATTGTTAGCATATTAATTGCTGTTATTGTGATATTAGGTGGAACATATTATTATCTTTTTGAATATTCAAAACCAAAGAATTACACCTTAAATACCAACACTTACACCGAACAAAAATCGTATACCAATAACTACGATAATTCCTATTCACCTTCGATCCAAACCAACAATAGTTCATCAGATATAAATATTAATAACAATACCATCCAAAAGCAAGAAACAAACCTATTAGATGAAAATCAAAGCTTAAATAACGATACATTTAATACATCAATAAGCGAAAACAATCAAAGCTTAAATAATGACACCAATACAAGTAATAATATTAATACAAATGAAAATAAGCAAATTTTAGATACGGATAAAGAAAAATTAAAACAAGAAAATAAACAAGCCAAAATAGAAGCTCTTAAAAAAGAAATCAGCAAACAACAAAAGATCTTAGAAAGAGAAAGAGCTGTAAAAAAAGAACTTCAATCAAACAAATCAAACAAAAATAAATATCTAAATACCGCTAGAGAATATCTAAGCATAGGAAAAAACAGTCGTTTAGAACCTGAGCTTAGCACAGAAAATATGAAAGTTTACATTTTAGATGGAAAATTTTTAAGCCAATACAGAATCAATCTGTTAAAAGATATGCTAAGCGTTATACAAGATAATGCAAAAGATTATTATCTAAGTATTTTTGTTAAAATGCTACCAAAAGGGGAAATGAAATTAACTATCTATAACAAAGAAATTATCTTTTCAGATATGAAAAAAGCTTATAAATATATTAGTTTAGATAGATTAAGCCCATATTTAAACAATCCAAAAGAATTAAATGAACATGTAGCACGTGAAGAAATTTTAGAAAGACTTAAACTTCAAATTAAAAAAGACGGCAAAGGAAGTGATTTTTCTAAACATATCAAAAGTTTGAAAACTGGACTTAATACAGCACAATATTTCTTCCCGTTTTGTGAAATTATAGAAATTAGCTCTATTAAATAAGCTAAAACAATAAAGGCAAATAATGTATGATAAAAATTTAGAAAAAGAGTATTATCAAATTTGCGAAGAACGCGGATATTTTGAAATCGATGGCAATAAAACCATACAAGAAAAAGATAAAAATTTCTGCATTATGATGCCTCCTCCTAATGTCACTGGAGTTTTACACATAGGACATGCTTTAACCTTCACTCTACAAGACATTATGACGCGTTATAAAAGAATGGACGGTTATAAGGTTCTTTATCAACCAGGACTTGATCACGCAGGTATTGCCACTCAAAATGTTGTAGAAAAACAACTCCTTGCTCAAGGCATTAAAAAAGAAGAACTAGGTAGAGAAAAATTTATAGAAAAAGTATGGGAGTGGAAAGAGCAAAGCGGTGGAAAAATTTTAGACCAAATGAGAACACTAGGCATCACTCCTGCATGGAGTCGCTTGCGTTTTACTATGGATGAAGGTTTGGTTAATGCCGTAAAAAAAGCCTTTGTAGAACTTTATGATAAAAGACTTATTGTACGCGGAAACTATATGATCAATTGGTGTACTCACGATGGCGCTTTAAGTGATATAGAAGTTGAATACAAAGAAAACAAAGGAAAACTTTATCATATTAAATACTTTTTAAAAGATAGCGATGAATTTTTAGTAGTAGCCACAACGCGTCCTGAAACTTTTTTTGGCGATACTGCAGTTATGGTACATCCTGATGATGAACGCTATACTAAATTTGTGGGTAAAGAAGTGATTTTGCCTATAAGCAAAAAAGCCATTAAAATCATAGCCGATGAACATGTAGAAAAAGAATTTGGAACAGGAGTTGTAAAAGTTACTCCCGCTCATGACATGAACGATTATGAAGTAGGACTTAGACATAATTTAGATTTTATAAGTGTTTTTAATGAAAAAGGAATTTTAAACGAGCATTGTTTAGAGTTTCAAGGTTTAGAACGCTTAGAAGCAAGAGAAAAAATCGTAGCCAAACTTGAAAGTCTTGGCTTTATAGAAAAAATAGAAGAGCATAACAATCAAATAGGATATTGTTATCGTTGCAACAATATAGTTGAACCTTATATCTCCAAGCAATGGTTTGTAAAAAAAGAAATCGCCCAAGAAAGTATAGAAAAAGTTGCACTTGGCGAAAGTAAATTTTACCCAAATCACTGGATAAATAGCTTTAATGCTTGGATGAAAGATTTAAGAGATTGGTGTATTTCAAGACAACTTTGGTGGGGGCATCAAATTCCTGTGTATTATTGCGAATGCTCTCATGAATGGGCAAGCCAACATACGCCTAAAACTTGTCCAAAATGTCAAAGTCAAAATTTCAAACAAGATGAAGATGTACTTGATACTTGGTTTTCTTCAGGACTTTGGGCTATGAGTACTCTAGGCTGGGGAAATGAAAATTGGGGCAAAGATAAAATTTGGTCTGAAAATGATTTAGAAGATTTTTATCCCAATTCTTTACTCATTACAGGTTTTGATATTTTATTTTTCTGGGTGGCTAGAATGATGTTTCAAAGCACTAATGCTTTACATCAACTGCCTTTTAAAGATATTTATTTACATGCTCTTGTGAAAGATGAGCAAGGTAGAAAAATGAGTAAAAGTCTTGGAAATGTCATCGATCCAAATGAAAGTATTAAAGAATATAGTGCTGATATTTTACGCTTTACTTTAGCACTTCTTGCTATACAAGGACGAGATATTAAACTTAGCAATGATAAACTTTTACAAGTTAGAAATTTTACAAATAAAATTTATAATGCTACAAATTATCTGCTTTTAAATGAAAGTAAATTTGAAGATTTGGAAAATATCACACTTCATTCAGAATTAGCAAAATATATCTATGCCAAATTTCAAACTTGTGTTAAGGATGTAAGAGAAAATTTAGACAATTATCGCTTTAATGATGCAGCTAATACTCTATATAAATTCTTTTGGGATGATTTTTGCGATTGGGGTATAGAGCTTAGCAAAGCCGAAAAATCAAGCGTTAAAGAACTTGGTAGTATTTTCAAAGAAGCTTTAAAACTTTTAAATCCTTTCATGCCTTTTATCAGCGAGTATTTATACCACAAACTAAGCGATACAGAACTTAAAACAAGCCCTTCTATTATGATAAGCAAATATCCAAAATTTAAAGAACAAGATAAAAATATAGAAAAAATCTTTTCTTTGCTCATAGAAAGCATAGTTGGTATCCGCCGTGCTAAAAGTTTAATCGATCTTGGAAATTCTAAAATAGAAAAAGCTTATATCAAATTTAACGATAAAAAAATCAAAGATGAAATCAAAGCTTATATGAATTTTATCATGATGCTCGCAAAGTGCGAGCAAATAGAATTTAGTGAAGAAAAATTACCAAAGGCAATATGTGATGTTAGCGAGAATTTAGAAATTTTTATTACGCTTGAAAATGTTGATTTAAGTGGTATTTTAACAAGACTTGAAAATCAAAAAAATAAGCTTGAAAAAGAAAGTTTCAAGCTTAACTCCATGCTTTCAAATGAAAAATTCATCGCTAACGCACCTAAAGAGGTGGTTGAGCAAAATAAAGAAGCTCTAGAAAATTTAAAAATTCAACTTGAAAAAATATCAGTTGAACTTCAAAATCTAAGAGGTTAAAAATTTGATAAAAATAAAAAATTTAAAAAAATATTATGGCAAGGAACTCGTGATAAACGATGTTTCTTTGGAGATTAAAAAGGGTGAAATTTACGCCATAGTAGGTCATAGTGGAGCTGGAAAATCCACTCTTTTAAGATGTATTAATGGACTTGAGAATTATCAAGAAGGAAGTTTAAAAGTCTTTGATCAAGAAATTAAAGATTTAAGTCAAAAAAAATCAAAAGAGCTAAGAGTGCTTAGAAAAGATATAGGGATGATCTTTCAAAATTTTGCCCTAATGGAACGCAAAAATGTATTTGAAAATGTTGCTATGCCTTTAAGAACACACTATACTCAGTGTAAATTTCATGCCAAGCTTTTTAATAAAGAATACATGAGCGAAAAAGAAATTGCCCAAAAAGTCAATTCCTTACTTGAAATCGTAGGGCTTGATCATAAAAATAAATCCTATCCAAGAGAACTGAGCGGGGGGCAAAAACAACGCGTTGCTATTGCTAGAGCCTTAGCTTTAAACCCAAAAATTTTACTTAGTGATGAAGCTACTTCGGCTCTTGATCCAAACACTACAAAAAATATTTTAGAGCTTATATCTAAAATCAATGCTGAATTTGGGATTACTGTTGTTTTAGTAACTCACGAAATGGATGTAGTAAAAGACATAGCTCAAAAAGCTTTATTACTTGAACATGGACAAATCATAGGAAGTGGAGCAATTGATGAGCTTTTTTTAAGGCCTAATGCCAAAATGAAAGAATTTTTAGGAGAAAGCGACTTCTTGCCTGAGCACGGACTTAATATCAAACTTTACTTTCCAAAAGAAGTTGCCCAAAATAGTGTCATCACTCATATGGCAAGAACTCTAAATATAGACTTTAACATAGTTTGGGGTAAAATAGAAAAACTTAATGGAAAAGCCTTGGGAAATTTAGTTATAAATATAAATGAAAAGGATAAAGACAAGGTTCTTGATTACATAGAAAAAAGTGGAGTATTATGGGAGGTGGCATCATGAATGAAGAAAACATCTCTATCATCAGTGCTTTTTTTAGTAGAATTTCTCAATTTTTTAATGAATTTTCTTGGCAGGATATTAAAGAAGTGAGTTTAAGTTCTATTACAAGTTTCAGTGAAAATTATGAAAACATTTTAAAACCTGCGCTTAATGAAACAATTTATATGAGTTTAATGGCTGTACTATTTGGATTTTTATTGGCTATCATTCCTGGAATTTTACTTGCTATTTGGGATAAAAACGGAATTAAAGAAAATAAAATCGCTTATAGCATTTTAGATTTTATTACAAATATACTGCGTGCCTTTCCATTTTTAATTCTTATAGTTGTTCTTTTACCACTTTCTAAAATCATAGTAGGCACAAGCATAGGTACAAATGCTGCCATAGTTCCTTTAGCTATCGGAATAGCTCCTTATTTGGCAAAGATGCTTGAAAGCGCTTTTAAAGAAATAGACAAAGGAATCATAGAAGCAGCAAAAAGTTATGGTGCTAGCAATATTCAAATTATCTTCAAGGTTATCTTTAGTGAGGCCCTTCCTGCTATAATTAGCGGAATTACCCTAACTTTGATCTTTACCATTGGTTTTTCTGCTCTTGCTGGAACTGTCGGTGGTGGAGGTTTGGGAGATGTCGCTATTCGCTATGGTTATGAAAGATTTAACAAAGAAGTTATGATTCAAACTGTAGTTATTTTACTTATATTAGTTCAGTTAGTTCAAATTCTAGGTAATTTATTTTATACTTGGGCTAAAAATAGTAAAACTACATATATTATTGCCACTCTATTGATTTTACTTGGAATTAGCATAGTTATCAATATAAACAATGATGAAAATTTCTTTTGGCAAGTAATTGTTTTTATCTTATTTTTGGGAAGTTTGCTTTATAAAGGTTTCGAAAAATAAGGAGATTATATCTCCTTTTAAGATAAATATAAGTTTTTTTAAGTAAAATTTAAACAAAAAATTAAAGGAATTAAAATGATGTATCAGATGCGTTAATCTGACTATCAACAAGTTTTTATATGCTTCTTCCTGATAGTCAGAGTGAATTTATTAAGATTAAAGCAAGCACAAAATGACTAAAAAGGAAAAAAATGAAAATCAAATCTTTATTTATAGTAAGTATTTTAACATTAAGTCTTAATGCAAATGCATTAGAAACCATCACAGTTGCAGCAACTCCCGTCCCTCATGCTGAAATCCTAGAGCAAGTAAAACCTGATTTAGAAAAACAAGGCTATAAACTTGAAATCAAAGAATTTACAGATTATGTTTTACCTAATCTAGCTGTTGATAACGGAGAAGCCGATGCAAATTTTTTCCAACATACTCCTTATTTGGAAGAATTTAATAAAAACAAAGGCACCAAACTTATCAAAGTAGCCGCCATACACATAGAACCTATGGCTGTTTACTCCAAGAAATATAAAAGTCTAGATGATATTAAAGAAGGGGTTAAAATCGCCATTCCAAATGATCCAACCAATGAAAGTAGAGCTTTAGATATTATTGCAAAAAAAGGTTTGGTAAAATTTAAAGATAAGGCTTTAAAAACACCTCTTGATATTATAGACAATCCTAAAAAAATTAAATTTGTAGAATTAAAGCCCGCACAACTTCCAAGAGCTTTAGATGATGTTGATTTTGCTGTAATTAATTCCAACTACGCTCTCTCTGCAAATCTAAATCCTGCAAAAGATAGCGTATTTATCGAAGATAAAGAAAGCCCGTATGCAAACATTCTTGTTGTAAGAGTGGGACATGAAAACGATCCAAAAATCAAAGCCTTAACCCAAGCTCTACAAAGTGATAAAATCAAACAATTTATCATAGAAAAATACAACGGATCTGTTTTACCTGCTTTTTAATTTTGTCCCTTACCTGGGGACTTTTTTCTTAAATACAAAGGAGTTTTTATGAATTTATTTAAAATTATTATACTCGCTTGCATTCTAAATTTATCTAGTCTATTTGCACAAAACATTACTATAGGAGCCACTCCAAATCCTTTTGGTAGCTTACTAGAACTAATGAAAGATGATTTTAAAAACAAAGGGTATGAGCTTAAAATAGTAGAATTTTCAGACTATATTTTGCCCAATCGTGCATTAGAGGAAAAAGAACTTGATGCAAATTTATATCAACACAAACCTTTTTTAGAAGAATACAACCTAAAGAAAGGTTCAAATTTAATTGCAACAACGCCTGTACTTATAGCTCCAGTAGGAGTTTATAGTAAAAAAATCAAAAATTTAGAAAATCTTAAAGAAGGTGCTAGAGTTGCTATACCTAATGATGCCACCAATGAAAGTAGAGCTTTAGAGCTTTTAGAGAAAGCAAAATTAATAGAGCTTAACAAAAATACTCTAAAAACCCCATTGGACATAAACAAAAATCCAAAAAAACTTAAATTTATAGAGCTTAAAGCTGCACAACTTCCAAGAGCTTTAGATGATGTTGATATTGCTATAATTAATTCTAATTTCGCACTTGGAGCCGGTCTGAATCCAAGTAAAGATACTATTTTTAGGGAAGATAAAAATAGCCCTTATGTAAATTATGTTGTGGTACGCTCAGAAGATAAAAATAGCGAAAAGACCAAAGTAATTGATGAAATTTTAAGAAGCGATAAATTTAAAGCCATCATTAATGAACATTATAAAGATATATTAATCCCAGCTTTTTAGGAGTATAACATGAATATTAAAAAAATATTTTTAAGTGTTTTATTTACAATTAGCCTTAGTTTTGGAGCAGATAAAACCATAATCATAGGTGCAACACCAACGCCTTATGCTGAAATTTTAAATTTCTCCAAACCCTTATTTCAAGAAAAAGGTTGGAAGTTAATAGTTAAGGAATTTAATGACTATAATATACCTAATATCGCTTTAAATGAAAAAGATTTAGATGCAAATTTATATCAGCATAAACCTTTTTTAGATGATTTTAATACCCACAAAGGAACAAATTTAAGTTCTTTAGGTGCTATTGTTTTAGTTCCTATGGCTATATATTCTAACTCCATAAAAGATATAAAAGATATTCCTAATGGTGCTAAAATCGCTATACCTAATGATGCTACCAATGAAAGCAGAGCTCTTGATTTACTAGCTAAAGCAAATTTAATAGAGTTTAAAAGTCAAAGCACCCTTAAAACCCCTATTGACATAAGTAAAAATCCAAAAAAACTTAAATTTATAGAGCTTAAAGCCGCACAACTTCCAAGAGCCCTAAATGATACTGATTTGGCTGTTATTACCACAAACTATGCTCTTGGAGCAGGTTTAAACCCTTTAAAAGATGGTATTTTTATGGAAGATAAAGATAGTTTATATGCTATTGTTTTAGCTACAATAAAAGGTGAAGAAACAAGTCAAAAAAGTCTTGTTATTAAAGAAATTTTAACAAGCGATAAAATTAAAAATTTTATCATAGAAAAATATAAAGGCTCTGTTATCCCTACTTTTTAACTCTATACAAAGCCTTCTAAAGGCTTTGTTAAACTTATAAAAGCTAAAATACTATTTATTGCATTATAATTCTTAGGATAAAAATGAAAATTATTTTTTTAACTTTTTTTATTGTGATAAATTATATCCAAGCAGCTAGTTTAGAAGAAATCAAAACAGCACTAGCTAAAGAATTTAGAAATAATTTTCCTAAAATTATAATTTCTCAAATTGATTTAAAAATAACATCATTGCCTAAAGATTTTGATCAATATGAATTTCTAAGAATCGCTAATGGACGTTTTAATCAAGCACAAGGCTTTTTAAGGGCTGAATTTAAAACTCCGCAAAATATACAAAAAAATGTATTTTTTAGATATTTCATTCAAGCAAATTTAGAAGTTTTAAAAAGCGAACGCACTATAAAAAGAGGAGATAAACTTGGAGCTTTTGACTATAAAAGCGTATTGATTGATTTTGATAAAGTTCCTTTAAATGCCTTAACCTTAGATGATGTAGATAATCTTGTAGCTAAAAGCAATATTAACAAAAACGCTATTTTAAGAGCAAATATGTTTAAAACCACAGCTTTAATACGCCGAAATGATCCTATAATCGGGGTTTTAAGCGAAGCAAATGTTGATGTTTTAATCGAACTTGTGGCTTTGCAAAGTGCAAATATGGGCGAAAGGATTCGTGCAAAAAACAAAGAAGGTAAAGTTATGCAAGGCATCGTAGTGGGTAAAAATAGGATGATTATACAATGAAGGTTTTATTAGGAATTTCTGGTTCAAGCAGTGTCAATTTAGGCTTAAAATTATTAAAAAATTTAGAAAATCAATGCGAACTTTATTGTATTTTAACTCAAGGTGCAAAACTTAGTTTCAAAGCTGAAAATGAAGTAAATTTAGAAGAAATTTGTCAAGAAAATTTTAAATACACTCATTTTTTAGATGATAAAAATTTAAGTCTAAGTGTAGCAAGTGGATCTTTTGGAATAGAAAAAACTATCATTGCTCCTTGTTCGATTTCAAGTTTAGCAAAAATTCACGCTGGTTTTGCAGACACTCTTTTAATGCGTGCTGCAGCAGTAGCCCTAAAAGAAAGAAAAAAACTCATCTTAGGCGTACGTGAAATGCCTTTTTCTACTTTAAATTTAGAACATATGTTAAAACTTAGCCAAATGGGAGTTATCATCGCACCTCCTATTATCGCAAGTTATTCTAAAGCAAACAATCTAGAGCAAATGGAAAATTTTATCGTAGGTAAATGGTTAGATCTTTTAGAAATAAAACACAATTTATATGAAAAATGGCAAAATTTTTAGTTTAAATTTGTTATATTTTTAAAAAAAATTGGAGCAAAAATGACTTGTTTATATCCTGGGACTTTTGATCCTATTACCAACGGGCATTTAGATGTTATAAAACGGGCTTTAAAAATTTTTGATGAAGTCATCGTTGCCATAGCAAAAAGTGAACATAAAAAACCTTGCTATGATTTAGAAAAACGCAAAGAACTAGCCCTGCTTGCAACACAAAATTTAAAAAATGTTAAAATCATTGCTTTTGATAATTTACTTGTAGATTTAGCCAAAGAATTAAAAGTTAATACTATAATCCGTGGACTTAGAGCAGTGAGTGATTTTGAATACGAATTGCAAATTGGCTATGCAAATCACGCACTTTGGGAAGATATGGAAACCATTTATCTTATGCCAAGTCTAAAACATGCTTTTATTTCAAGTTCTATTGTTCGCTCTATAGTAGCACATGGGGGCGATGTAAGTTCTCTTGTTCCAAAAGAAATTCTACCTTTTTTAAAGGATCAATCTTGTATGTAGTTTTTGAAGGTATTGACTGCGTAGGAAAAAGTACGCAAATTTCACTTTTAAAAGAAATTTACAAAGACGCCATTTTTACACTCGAACCTGGCGGAACAGAACTTGGAAAACATTTAAGAGAAATTTTACTTAATAAAACTCATCCTATTAGCAAAAGAGCTGAACTCTTGCTTTTTTTAGCTGATCGTGCTCAACATTTTGAAGAAATCTTAAAAACCAATCAAAACAAACTCATTATTAGCGATAGAAGTTTTATTTCAGGCATGGCTTATGCCAAAGATTTTGAAAACGATTTGCTTTTTGCTTTAAATAGTTTTGCTTTAGAAAATTTTTTTCCACAAAAAATTATCTTTTTAAAAGGAGATGCAAACCTTATCCAAGAACGCCTCAGTCAAAAAGAACTAGATAGCATAGAAAAACGTGGCATTGAGTATTTTTTAAGTGTGCAAGATAAACTCGAAAAAGTGCTTCATTTTTTAAAAGAAAAAATTTCTATAGAAATTTTAACACTTGACGCAAAAGAAAGTAAAGAAAAATTACACCAACAAATAAAGGAATTTTTACAATGATTAACGCTTTAAAAGGAATGAAAGATTTATTAGATAAAGATGCATATTATTATGAAAAAGTGATTAAAACCTGCGAAGAAGTAGCTAAAAACTATGGCTTTACTTTTATCAATACACCGCATTTAGAACTTTGCACCCTTTTTAAAAGAAGCGTAGGAGAAAGTTCTGATATAGTAGGTAAAGAAATGTATGAATTTATCGATAAAGGCGAAAATCATGTTTGCATGCGTCCTGAAGGAACTGCTGGGGTGGTGCGTGCCTATATAGAAAAAAAACTCGATAAAAACACTAGTGTGAAAAGATGGTTTTATCATGGCTCTATGTTCCGCTATGAAAGACCCCAAAAGGGACGCTTAAGAGAATTTCATCAATTTGGCGTTGAAAGTTTTGGAAATGCAAGCGTTTATGAAGATGCAAGTATTATTTTAATGTTAGTAGAAATTTTTTCACGCTTGGATATTAAATTTAAATTACTGATTAACTCTTTAGGCTGTTTAAAATGTATGCCAAAATATCGTGAAAATTTAATACATTTTTTAGATAGCAAAGAAGGTTTTTGCGAGGATTGTTTGCGTAGAAAAAACTTAAATCCTATTCGTGTTTTAGACTGCAAAAATGAGCATTGCCAAAGCTTACTTAACGATGCTCCGCTTTTAAATCAAAATTTATGCTCATCTTGTCAAAAAGACTTTGAAATTTTACAAAGCGTTTTAAAAGAAAATGGAGTGGATTTTGAAGTGGATTCTAAGCTTGTTAGAGGGCTTGATTACTACTCTAAAACGGCTTTTGAATTCATTAGTGATGAAATTGGTGCAAAAGCTGCTATTGCTGGGGGCGGAAGATATGATAGACTTATTGAATATCTTGATGGAAAAAGTGGTTTTGGTGTAGGTTTTGCCATGGGCATAGAAAGAATTATAGCCATTTTAGAACAAAAAGAAGAAAAGGTTCAAAGAGAAGGAATTTATCTTTGTGCTATGGATGAAATTTATATCCAAAAACTTTTGCATATCGCTACAAATTTAAGAAAAGAACATAAAGTGCTTTTAAGCTATGAAGCAAGAAAACTAGCTAAACATCTCGAAAACGCGGATAAAAATAATGCTGAAATTTTTCTTTGCATGGGAGAAAATGAAGCACAAAATGAAAGTTTGTTTTATAAAAATTTAGTAAAAAAAGAAGAAAAAATGATTAAAATTTCAGACTTAAAGAAGGTTTTATGATGGATTATGGTATTGATATTTGGGGAAATGAAAATTTCATTATCAAAAATGGTAAAGTTTGTATCAATCACGAGAAAAAACCTGCTATTATTGATATAGTTAAAGAATTAAGAGATGATGGATATAAGGGACCTTTACTTTTAAGATTTCCTCATCTCATCCAAAAACAAATTGAAAATATTTACGGAAATTTCAATAAAGCAAGAAAGGAATTTGGCTATAAAGGAGGATTTAACGCTGTTTATCCTTTAAAGGTAAATCAATACCCTGGTTTTGTAAAAAATCTTGTAAAGCTTGGAAAAGACTATAACTACGGACTTGAAGCAGGTTCTAAAGCAGAGCTTTTACTCGCTATGGCTTATAATAACGAAGGTGCACCTATTACCGTAAATGGCTTTAAAGATAGAGAACTTATCAACATAGGCTTTATCGCAGCTGAAATGGGACATAATATCACTTTAACTATAGAAGGACTTAATGAGCTTGAAGCTATCATAGACATAGCTAAAGAACGCTTTAAACCTAAACCAAATATAGGCTTACGTGTGCGTTTACATTCTGCTGGAGTTGGAATTTGGGCAAAAAGCGGTGGGATTAATTCTAAATTTGGACTTACATCCACTGAACTTATAGAAGCGGTAAATTTACTCAAAGAAAACAAACTTTTAGAACAATTTACCATGATTCACTTTCATCTAGGCTCACAAATTACCGAAATTCATCCCTTGAAAAAAGCCTTAAATGAAGCAGGAAATATTTACACAGAACTTAGAAAAATGGGAGCTAAAAATCTAAAAGCTATCAATCTTGGTGGCGGTTTAGCTGTAGAATACTCACAATTTAAAAATGAAAAAAGTAGAAATTATACCTTAAGGGAATACGCTAACGATGTAGTTTTTATCCTAAAAAATATAGCTGAACAAAAAAAAGATTTAGAGCCTGATATTTTCATAGAAAGTGGACGTTTTGTAGCAGCTAATCACGCTGTTTTAATTGCTCCTGTATTAGAACTTTTTTCTCAAGAATACGCAGAAAACAAACTCATACTTAAAAAACAAAATCCAAAACTTATCGATGAGCTTTATGATCTTTATAAAAGCATAAAACCTTCCAATGCATTAGAATACTTGCACGATAGCATAGATCATTTAGAGAGTATTTTAACTCTTTTTGATTTGGGCTATGTGGATTTACAAGATCGTTCCAATGCTGAAATTTTAACTCATTTGATTACAAAAAAAGCCATCTTGCTTTTAGGTGATAAGCAAAATCCTGCGGATTTACTTGCTATACAAGATGAAGTACAAGAAAGGTATTTGGTAAATTTTTCACTCTTTCAAAGCATACCCGATTTTTGGGGCTTAGAACAAAATTTCCCTATCATGCCACTTGATCGCTTAGATGAAGAACCGACTCGAAGTGCAAGTATTTGGGATATAACCTGCGATAGTGATGGAGAAATTTCATACTCTAAAGATAAACCTTTATTTTTACACGATGTAGATGTAGAAAAAGAAAATTATTTTCTAGGGTTTTTTCTTGTAGGTGCCTATCAAGAAGTACTTGGAATGAAACACAATCTTTTTACTCATCCTACTGAAGCTATTATAAGTATCAATGAAAAAGGCTATGAAGTTGAGGGGATTATAGAAGCACAATCCATACTTGATGCCTTAGAAGATTTAGACTATGATATACACGCTATCATGGATATACTTAATGAACGCATAAGTAATTCTAAGCTTGTAAATGACAAGCAAAAAAAGCATATTTTAGGGGAGCTTTATCTTTTCTTAAATGATAATGGTTATTTAAAAAGCATAGGAGTTTAGATGAATTTTTGGGGTATTATAAAAGAAGATTTTTCTCAGCCAAAGGCACAAGATCCAGCTTTTAATTCTTGTATAGAACTTTTTTTTAATTACCCTGGAGTGTGGGCTGTAGTAAATTACCGCTTTGCACATTTTTTTTATATAAGAAATTTTAAACGCATTGCTAGAATGATTAGTGGAATTTCACAATTCTTAACTGGGGTAGATTTACACCCTGGCGCAGAACTTGGAAGGCGTGTTTTTATAGATCACGCCAATGGAGTGGTTATAGGTCAAACAGCAATTATAGAAGATGATGTTTTAATTTATCAAGGCGTTACTTTAGGTGGAACAAGCCTAGAAAAAGGTGCTAAACGCCATCCAACCATAAAAAAAGGAGTGATCATAGGCTCAGGCGCAAAAGTACTTGGCAATATCACCATAGGAGAAAATGCCAAAATAGGCTCAAATGCTGTAGTAGTTAAAGATGTAGGTGCAAATTTAACTGCCGTTGGCATTCCTGCTTATATTATCGAAGAGCGTAAAAATAAAAACATTAGAGCCATAGATGCAAATTGCGATGACAAACTAGAAAAGTTAGAAAAGAAAATTTTAGAACTTGAAAATCTTATATTAAAACAACCTGAATCACAAAAATAATAATTTTTTATAATACATAAAATTATATGTATTATTATGCGTATTAATTTTTCCTAAAAAATTAATACAAATTTTCACATTTATTGAAATTTATAACTCATTTTTAAATTAAATTTATTGTAAAAATGCAATTTTCTGCTAAAATTAAACAAAAATTATTAAGGATTGAAAAATGCTTACAAAAAGATCTCAAGTTTTAGAAGAATCTATCACTTTAGCCATCACTGCACTTACCAATGAACTTAAAGCTAAAGGCGAAGATATCATTAGTTTTTCAGCAGGCGAACCTGATTTTGACACACCACAAATCATCAAAAATGCCGCTATAAGTGCTATTGAAAAAGGATGTGGAAAATACACTGCTGTTGCGGGAATTCCTGAAGTATTAAAAGCTATTCAAATCAAATTTAAAAAAGATAATAATCTTGATTATGAAACAAGCGAAATTATCACCAATGTAGGCGCAAAACACTCTCTTTTTGAATGTATAGAATGTTTAGTAGAAAAAGATGATGAAGTGATTATCCCTAGTCCTTACTGGGTAAGCTATCCTGAAATGGTAAAATTTGCAGGTGGAAAACCTGTATTTGTAGAAGGCTTAGAAGAAAATGGCTTTAAAATTACCGCTGAACAACTAAAAAAAGCTATCACAGCTAAAACCAAGGTTTTGATGTTAAATTCTCCTTCAAATCCTGTGGGGTCGATTTATTCTAAAGAAGAATTAACTCAAATTGCAAAAGTTTTAGAAGGAACACAAATCACTGTTTTAAGTGATGAAATGTATGAAAAACTTCGCTATGATGGTTTTGATTTTGTAGCTTTTGCAAGTGTAAGCGAAGATGCTTTAAAACGCACTGTGACTATTAACGGGCTTAGTAAATGCGGGGCTATGCCAGGATGGCGTTTTGGCTATATGGCAAGCAAAAATAAAGCCCTAATTTCAGCCGTTAAAAGACTTCAAGGACAAAGCACTTCAAATATTTGTTCCATCACTCAACATGCAGCCATTCCTGCTTTAAATGGAGAATGTGATAAAGATATAGAAAAAATGCGTCAAGCCTTTGAAAAACGCCGTAACTTAGCCTTAGACATACTTAAACAAATCCCAAATATCAGTGTTTATAAACCAGAAGGTGCTTTTTATCTTTTTGTAAATATACAAAAAATAGAAAAAGATTCTATGAATTTTTGTCAAAAATTACTTGAACAAGAAAAAGTTGCCGTTGTTCCAGGTGTAGGTTTTGGAATGGATGGATACTTCAGACTTTCTTATGCCACAAGCGATGAGCTTATCAAAAAAGGTTTAGAAAGAATAGCAAATTTCATTAAAAACTATAAATAATTCTAGGTTAAAGCCTAGAATTATTTAGGCAAATTAAAACCTTATAAAATCAAGGCTTTTTAAGCACAGCATTTACCCTTTGAACACTATCTGATTTATTTAAACTCAATCTTATTATAGAATTTTCTAATCCACCTAAAGAATGCGCTACATTTGCCTCTAGGCTTATCATATCTAAAACATTTAATTCAAATTTTTCCTTTTCCACTTCAAACCAAATTTTACCACTTAAAACTTGAACATGTATAGCAAAAGGAGCTTTATGCTCTTTCATCACACTATCTTTAGCTAATAAAATTTGAATTTCTTTACCTTTTTCATTGTCAATTAAAACATTGATTTTCACTTCTTTTGGGCTAAATTCCGCCCTATTCCATTGAATGATTTTCACAAAATCTCCTTTTTTAGTTTTATAAAACTATAGCAAAAACCAAAATATAGATTATAAACTTGTGTTAATTTATCCTTCTTTCCACCAAAAATCCTGTTTAAATTTAGCCCCTATTTCATAAGCCTCGCCCATTTTTGGTGTGATAAGGGGTAAATCTAAATTTTCATAAAGAAATTTTATCACTTCATTCCACGCGTGAGTTCCTACTAAAAATCTCCCCCAATGTATAGGCATGACAGCCTTTGCATTAAGATCTTTCGCTTCTTTTAAAATTTGATCAGGAAAAGAGTGTGAATATGGCCAAGCGATATTAAACTGTCCGCTTTCAAGACAAGCTAGATCAAAACTTCCAAAATATTCACCTATTTTTTTAAAATGTGTAAAATATCCTCCATCTGCACTAAAAAACACTCTCTTATCTACACTTAAAAATTCCATCACAAAAGAAGCCCAAAGGGTTTTGTTTTTACCATCTCCTCTACTTGAACTGTGCTGTGCAGGTGTTGCAATGATTTTTAAATCACCAAATTCTACTCCACTCCACCAATCAAGCTCTATGATTTTTTTCTCACTCACCCCATAGCTTTTTAGATAATTTCCCACTTTTAAAGGTGTGATAAAAAATCGTGCTTTTTCTTTTAAAGCTTTTATACTCTTAGCATCTAAATGATCAAAATGCGAATGCGTGATAATCACAGCAAAAATTTCATTAAAATCATTTACATTATAAACAGGAGTATTTTTAAAAGCCTTATTGATAAAAGAAATAGGCGAAGCATGAGTGTTAAAAACAGGATCAATCAAAATTTTATATTCTTTAAAACTTATAAAAAGCGAAGAATGTCCAAGCCAAGTAATATGCGGAGTGCTAAAACCACTCAAATCAGGCTTGAAAAAAGGTAATTTAAAAGAAGGAATGGCATTTTTTGGATAAAGATAATAATACCTCAAAATTTCTTTAAAAGACACTTTAGGAGTTATAAGACTTTGCTCATTTTCATTAAGAAAAATTTCATATTTTTTACCCTGCACTTTTTTAGCTTTTGATCGTTGCACATTAGAAATATCAAAGGTTTTAAATGATAAATTCAAATTTTTCCTTTTATGTTTATTAAGATTATATCTAAAAAGTTTTTAGATTAATTTTATTTTATTACTAAGTTTTTAGTTTACTTACGCTAAAATGATTTGGATGAAGTTAAATTTTCTTTAGAAGATTTTACAAAAATTTTACCTACATTATTCAAACCATTTTAGTAAAAGAAATACAAGAAAATGAATTATCTGATTTTAAACTGGAACTTCAAAAAGAATTGGTTAAAAAATCAATGAAAAATTAGGTAGCAAGCTAATAAAAGAATTATATTTTACAGATTTTGTCATTTCTTTAAAATTTTAAAAAATTTTCAAGCCTTTTAAAAAGGCTTGAATAGAGATTTTAGGATTACTCAACTTCAGCGTCGATTACATCGTCATCTTTTTTCTTTTTATCATTAGCTGTATTTGGCTCATCTTTTTTATACATATTTTCAGCTAACTTATGAGAAACTTCACTTAAAGCTTTCATTTTACTTTCAATCTCTTCTTTGCTTGCATTTTGATTTTTCAAAGTCTCGCGCAAATCATCAAGAGCTTTTTGGATATTTTCTTTATCAGCAGCAGCAACTTTTTCACCCAGCTCGCTTAAAGATTTTTCTACTTGATGCGCCAAGCTATCAGCTGCATTTCTAGCATCTACAGCTTCTTTGCGTTTTTTATCTTCTTCTTTGTGAAGTTCAGCATCTTTTACCATGTTATTAATTTCTTCTTCGCTAAGTCCGCTTGAACCTGTGATTTTGATCTCTTGAGCCTTACCTGTTGCTTTATCTTTTGCACTAACGGTTAAAATACCATTTGCATCGATATCAAAAGTAACTTCGATTTGTGGCATACCGCGTGGTGCTGGTGGAATTCCTTCAAGATTGAAATTTCCTAAAGATTTATTATCACGACTAAATTCTCTTTCCCCTTGTAAAACATTGATAGTTACAGCACTTTGATTATCCTCAGCGGTTGAGAAAACTTGCTCTTTTTTAGTTGGAATAGTTGTACCTTTTTCGATAATCTTAGTCATTACCCCACCTAGAGTTTCTATACCCAAAGAGAGCGGAGTAACATCAAGTAAAAGCACATCTTTAACATCGCCTTTTATAACCGCACCTTGAATCGCCGCACCAATAGCCACAACTTCATCTGGATTTACAGACTTGTTAAGATCTTTATTAAAGGCTTTTTTCACTTCTTCTTGCACTAAAGGAACACGAGTAGAGCCTCCTACCATAACAATTTCTTTAATCTCATCTTTTTTAAGACCTGCGTCGCTTACTACTTCATTGATTTTAGTGATGGTTTCAGCCACTAAAGAATCAATCATACCTTCAAATTTAGCTCTAGTAAGTTTTTTAACCAAATGTTTTGGCCCACTTGCATCTGCTGTGATAAATGGTAAATTAATTTCAGTTTCATTAGCTGAGCTTAATTCTTTTTTAGCATTTTCTGCTGCTTCTTTCAAGCGTTGTAGAGCCATAACATCATTTTTAAGATCTATACCTGTTTCATCTTTAAATTCATTAGCTAGAAAATCAATAAGTTTATTATCAAAATCATCGCCACCTAAGAAAGCATTACCACCTGTTGCTAAAACTTCTACTACATTATCACCGGTTTCAAGCACAGTAACGTCAAAAGTTCCCCCACCTAGATCATAAACCACGATTTTTTCACTATCTTTTTTATCAAGTCCATAAGCTAGAGCTGCTGAAGTAGGCTCATTGATAATTCTTAATACATTAAGCCCTGCTATCGTTCCTGCTTCTTTTGTCGCTTTTCTTTGTGCATCGTTAAAATATGCAGGCACAGTAATAACTGCATCTACAACACTCTCGCCCAAGAAAGCTTCAGCATCTTCTTTTAGTTTCATTAAAACTTTTGCTGAAATTTCTTGCGGAGTATAAATTTTCCCTGCGATCTCAATAGCACAAGCACCATTTCTTTCAGTGATATGATAAGGAAGTCTGTTTTTAGCTTCTTTAGCCGCGTCTTCATTGATCATCAAACCCATAATTCTTTTAATAGAATAAATAGTTTTTTCAGGGTTAGTTACCGCTTGGCGTTTTGCACTATCTCCTACTAAAACCTCGCCTTTATCTGTAAAAGCTACCACAGAAGGAGTTGTATTTTTACCTTCTTTATTTGGAATTACTTTACTCTCACCGCGTTCATACACAGCAACACAAGAATTGGTTGTTCCTAAATCTATACCTATAACTTTACTCATTTTTTATCCTTTTTATTAAAATTTATTTTGCTACACTAACTTTGGTTGGGCGGATTACGCGATCGGCTATTTTATAGCCTTTTTGAAGCACGGTAACCACTTCACCACTTTGATGATTTTGGCTATCTACATGAAACATTGCCTCATGTAAATTTGGATCGAACTCTTTTTCTTCTTTAATAAGAGCCACTCCATGCTTTTCAAGTTTTTTAAGAAACAAATCTAAAGTGTTTTGCACTCCTTCTTTGATTTTTAAGCTAATTTCATCATGACATTCGACATTAATAGCTGCTTCTAAAGCATCCAAAACATCAAGCAAATCCTTTGCAAAGCTTTCATTTGCATAAGCCATAGCACTTAGCTTTTCTTTTTCCATTCTTTTTTTAATATTTTCAAATTCAGCGTTTGCACGCATATATTTGTCTTTTAATTCATCATAGTCTTTTTGCAATCTGTTTTGCTCAACATCTTCGATATTTTGCAAATTCTCATCTTGCAAATGTTCAGAATTTTCTGCGTTTTCATTTTCAAATTCTTGCTTTTGCTCGCTCACGCCGCCTCCTTTATGTATTGTAATATTTTTTTATAATCCGTATAAACACTACCTGCTAAGATAATATTTACATCTTCGCCCAAAAACTGCGCATCCACCTTAAGCCCCATAAAACCTTCTTTAAATAAAGGTTCAAATTCAAGACTTTCTTTAAAATAACGATGAACTCCGCAATCTAAGAGCTTAACAAATTCATCATTTTGATAAATTTGATAAGCTCTTTCTTCATTGCTTCTATAGCAAATCAAATTTTGCCTTAAGCTAGCTATTTTTTCTACAAGATCCATAAAATGAACCCTCAAAGCTATTTTTTCTATACTAAAAAGATCCAATCCTATAAGACTTTGTAAAAAATTCCATGCTTCTTTTTCATATTTTAAAACGAGCTCTTCTTCTTTAAAATCAAGCACTATAAACTTAGCATTTAGATCAAGCACTTCTTTAAGCACTAAGCTTCTACCACCATAAACAAGACAGTAAATTTCAAATTCTTTACTCAACTCTTTTAAAAAATTCTCACTTTTGATATTGATATCTTGATCTTGTTCTTTTTTCCAAAAACTTTGCCAGTAATTTTGCATTGTCAAAATAGTAGGAATTCTACCACTACTTATATGAAGCTGAGTGATCAAACCCTCGTCGCTAAGCCTTTTAAGATAGACGCGTATAGTTGAAGCAGGGATGCAAAGATTTAAATTCAATTCATTTGAACCAATAGGAACATTATCTAAAAGATAAGTTTGGATGATAGAATCTAAAATCAAATCCTTTTTATCTCGGCTTTTCATAGCTCTTTCCTTAAATTTTTAGCACTCTATTTTTTGATTGCTAGAAGTATTATACAACATTGAGTGTTATTTTGTCAAGTATAAATATAAAAAAATATACTTAATTTTATTTAGTCTATATGACTAAACTTTTATTAGTTGCTTTTTTATAAGAATACAATATATCAATATATCAAAATAAAAATAACAATACACTTTACAAGATAATTATAAAAACTAAGCCCAAATTTTAATTAAATCAGCTATTTTTCCATAACTTGTAGAATTTGTATCAAAATAAGTTTGCTTCATTTCGTTGACAATTTCACCAAGATTGTCATAATTAAGTTTAGTTGCATCTTCAGGTTTTAAACCTAGCATTTTTACACTTCTTTGTTTGAATAAATCCACAAAACCTTCATAGAAAATTTTAAATTTATCCAGATTAAAAACAAGTTTTTTATTACCAGTTTCTTTATCTTCAACTTCATCAAAAATTTTATCAGATAATTGCATTTTAAGTAGAGATTTTTCATCTTCACTTAAATCATCATATTTTACACCTTTACCTAATTTATCCAAGATATCTTTAATTTCCATTGTATTAGTTTGATCAAATTTAGTTAAAGTTAATATACCTACACTTTCAGTCCATCCAGAATTTGGAGCTTTGGTTTTTACTGCTTGCATGCCAGTTTCGCTAAAACTAAGCTCTCCATCAAAATCTCCATCTTTTCTTATCATTTTATCAAGCTCTAAGCCTATAGTTCTACCAGCATAATCTGTATCTTTGGTATCATCTGGACGCATTTCTCTAAAATCTTTTTCAAAACCAAATAGAGTATCTACACTACCATTTAATTGTGTATAAGATTGCACAAAAAGTCCTAAATTTGTTTCCTGTGCTACAAAACCACTTTTCGTATCTTCAAGCTCATAATCTTCTAAATATCCATCATTATTTCTATCGCTAGCCACATAAGCTCTAGTATATGCTATATCAGCATACCATCCAGCCACAAAATTTTCAGCTTTTCCATTTAATATATATGATCCATCAAGTCTTTTAGTCATATCTTCTTTATCAAATTCAATTCCCATTTTATTGATAGCTGTTGAACTTAAAGCACTACGAACAAGGTTATTTGTAATAGGATCTCTAAAATATATAGTAGTCATACCTCTTTCAGCTTTTTTCACTTTATCACTTACCTTTTGATTGAAAACTTTTTCATCTTCTAATCTTTGAAGCATAGTTTGAGCTACATCTGTTTTTTGATCTTGAAATGAAGAGGAATTTTCGTCTTTTTCATTAAGAATCTTTGGTTTTAAATTTAACTTAAAAGATTTATATACACTAGCTTGCTGAGAAGATTTAGATATGGGTTGAAAATGATTAAGAAATTTTATAAAATCCATTTTGATGCCTTCAAATTTTCGACATCTTTTCAAAAATATTGCTAATATATTTTACGTAATTTTAACTTAGAAAATTTTAAATTTTTATCCTCTATTACCTTCCAAACCCTAAAAACACCCTATTCTCTCTAAAAACCCTAACCAGCAGCAAACTCTTTTTTAAACACTATTTCAAACACCATCTAAAACAACAATAAAAATAAACATAGGATTTATATATAAAGTA
>NZ_VOAQ01000007.1:0-234541 GCF_008000505.1 Campylobacter sp. 2014D-0259 | reverse complement strand
CTTTTTTTCAAAAAAGGAAATGAAAGTATAACCAATTAAACTTAAAAGGGGATTAAATAAAGGATTAAATAGTATAAATATTTGTGTAAGTATTTATATAAGTATTTGGTGGGTTGAAAAATGGGGGGGGGGTAGAAATTTCTCCAATCACCCCAAAGTTAAAAGTATTTTCCTAGGCTTACATAAACTCTTGCTCGATGTTCTCCATCGTGTTTAAACCGATGAACAGCTCTTGCAGCATCCATTTTTACATAAAAATTAGCACTTCTTGTATAGAGTATTTGCATACCCATTGCATCCATAAAATAATGATTTTCGCTTTGATATTCTTTATTTTCATACCAAGAATATCCTATATCATAAAAAGGAGTCAAGTAAAGCCCTTCTAAAGGTGTTTGAAATCTTATTCCTAAGGTGCCAGAAACAACATTATCCGCACTCCCCTCGCCTTCTAAATAAGCACGCACACCATAAGGTCCACCTAAAGACACGGATTCACTACTATCTAAAACAGCACCACCGATAACTTTTTGATAATTGAGTTGAAAAATGTGAGTTAAGCGTTCTTGGAATTGATATTCGTTGCTTAAATTTAAATTCATTTTTCCAAAATTCCCTAAATTTACTCCATTAAATCCAGAAGAATCACCATCGTTTTCAACATTGCCATATGTAAAATTTAAGGTATAACTTAGGACATTATTCTCCAAACCTTTATAAGTTCCTTCTATGCCTAAATTTACACTATTGCTCGCTTTTTCATTACTTACTAAACCATCAAGATAATAATCTTTAATCTTTTTATGAGTAAAACCCGAAACAAGATATAAAGAATACTCGGTATATAAAAACACAGGATAAGAAAAATTTACTCCAACATTCATAGAGTCCCCATAAAAACCAAGATTTCTATAAATTCCACCAAGAACATAATGTCCTTGAGTTGCAAATGGAGTAATTTTTAAATTTCCTATAAAAGTACTATAATTAATCCCATAATCTATTTGATTTTCATCGCTATCTTGAAGATAAAAATTTAAGTTATCCCCTTGTCTTGCTATATTGTTTAAACTTTGACTCATTCCTGCTCTAAAACGACCTGTTTCTTTAGTCCCATAGTTGTTAGAATATAAAGTTAAAGTTGCACTATCACCTTTGTTTACTTCTATAATAACATCGCTTTCTCCATAACCATCACCTGATTGTAAATTAGCATTGGTTTGGATTCCGTATATTTCATTGATTTTGTAAATTTCATTTTCCACATTTTTAGTTGTGATAACTTTCCCTTTAAGATTTTTGTTCAATTTACTCTCTAAAGCATAATCCCTCACACCTGAGTTGTTTTTAATGATTACTTTTCCTAAAGTTCCAAAAGCTATGTTAATTTGCACTTTGTTAGAACTTAAATCTTGTGGTGGTATATAAGCAGTTGCCGAAGGATAGCCACTTACTTGACAATAATAAGCTATAATGTTTGTTATATCTTTTAAATTTTGTAAGCTTAACTCTTGGTTGCGATATTCAGCTATTGCATCTTGAATTTCTTTTTCGCTAATTCTTAATTTTTTAAATGTCAAATCTTTATTATCGATATGCAAAACATACTCTCTTACAAAAACCTTAGCTTCATTTTGATCAGTTTGTGAATTTGTAATATTTGTAGTATTTTGCTCTTTAAAATTTACAGGGCTTTTTTGATTTTTTAATGTATTTTTTAAATTTTTATTTTGTGGTTCATTTGCTTCAGGAGAGCTTTCTATAAGCTCTCTTATTTTATTATTATTTAACTCTTCAGCATGTGAAAATACTTGCAATAAGACTAAAACAACTAAAATTTTTCTCATTTTTATTTCCTATTTTGCATTTACACAAATATTCATTGTCTTAAAATTATCACTTACAATACAACGCAAACCACTACTTCTAGCATCTGCTTCTCCTATTTCTACTTGATCATCATCTTCTTCTTTTTTTGCGTCTACTTCGGTTTGAATTTTTATAGGAGCTTCTACAACCTTTTCAGGAATTTCAGGCGGCAATACAGAAGGTTTGCTGGATCTTCACCCCCTTGTTTATCTGGCTCATAGATAGATATATTTGGTTTTTCTGGCAATGAAGCTAATTTTCCTTTAAAATTAAAATTTCCAATGTATGCTTTACCATCTACATCACTTCCATTTATAGCAAAACCTTGAGAATTTAAAATTTCATTTTCAAGCTTATAGTGAAATCCTTCATTTCCACTAAGATCCGCAAACTGCTTTTCAAGAGCTTCTTTTTGTTCTAAAAGTTTTTCATACATAACTTTAAGTGTTTCATCGCTAACTAAGCCTGATTCTTTGATTTTTTCATAGTTTTTATTTTCTTTGTCAAGTTGAGCTAAGGCTTCTTGGTATTTTTGTAATTCTTCTTTAAAACTAGCGAAATAACCTTCGCCGGTTTTGATTTTATCCATAGCAGTTTTCTTTTGCGTCCATTTTTCATAAAGATTGGCGTAATTTTTATAATTTTGATCTTGAGAATTTTTCCACAAATTTATAAATTCTTGTTCTACTCCAGTATCTTTAAACGCATTTAAGAAATTTAAACTTTGAGTGATCTCACTAGCCTCATCTTTTCCTACCACACCCTTACTATCTGTGTAAGTCCAAGTTTTGGTATCAAAATCATAAGTGTATTTTCCATTCATCAAATCATCTAAAATTCTTTGAAGCAATTTAGGGTCAAAGTCATTTTGAGATAAAACGGGATCTTTAAAATCAGGCACTTCTGGAGTAATTTTTGCATTACCATCATAATAAGAAACATATCCATTGTTATAATCCTTACTAACCACTCCATCTTTTTCAAGAATAGCTATAATTTGTTTATTTATCTCCATATCTTTCATCACATTATAATCATAAAATTCATATGATCTGCCATCTTTGTAAGCATAATCATTTATAGCACTCCCAAAAAAGCCATCTTTGATATCTTGATAATACCAATTATATTGATTAGTGTTATAATTTTTTTCATAATAGATAGCAACATTATCCGTTTTCATAATTCCATCATTCCAATTTTTCACAGAGTACCCATAGAATAAACCTTGATATTTTTCATTAGAATTTGAACGAAACTTTTGAGCAATAATACTTACATCTTGTCCAAATTTAAGTTGAATATTATTAAAATTTGCTCTCCCAACTTTTGATGTAAACAATCCCCCAAAAAATCCACCAGAAAAATTATACTCCCAGTTATTTAAATCTGGAAAATAGCTCGAAGCTCCATCTCCAGCTTTAGCGTAAATTTGCATTTTTTGATCAAAGTTTAATAATATATTTTTAAAATCGACATATAAAATTTTATCATCTAAAGGATTTAAAAGTCCTATAAAACCGCCGGAACCTACTTTAAAGTTACCGTTAACAACCCAAACATATCCTCTTTTCGCAATAATATCTCCAAAATTTATTAAAGAAATTTTTTCAAAAGAATTAGTTCCATTTATAGCTCCAGCAAAACCTCCTGCGCCAGCATGCTTGACAAAAGTTTTACCATCTGCTTGAACACTACCTATATTTTTTAAATCAATTTGAGAAAAATATGATTTATCTCCAGCATAACCTACAAAACCACCTGCAAAAATATTACCACCTGTTTCCGAACCTAAAATCGTTACTCCGCCAATATTGTTTAATAAAATATTAGAAAAATTACTACCTTCTGAATAGCCAGCAAAACCACCTAAGTAAATATCAATATACGCACTGCTAAATTTACCCTCTGGCTGTAGTGCGATTTTAGAAAAATTATCTAAACTAATACGATTAAAACTAGAACCGCTTTTAGCATAACCTACAAAACCACCACCATAAAGAAATCCACTGGTTTCATTTTTAGAATTTGGATCAAAGAAAATTAAATCTCCAATATTTTTTAAATGAATATTGCTAAAATCTGCGTTAGAGCTTTGCCCAACAAAAGCTCCTCCAGAATTTGTTTTTCCGCTAAATTTTAAACCATCGACATTAAGATTATAAATTTTAGCCTTATTGTTACCATCTTTTCCTTCAACTTTACCAAAAATACCAGTATTCCATCCTTTGTCTGTGTTTTGAGCATTGATAAGTATATTTTTTAAAGTATAATTTCCACCATCAAAAATTCCACTAAAGGCATATTTACTTGCACCCACAGGATCTACTGCATTTTTATATCCAAAATCTATATCGCTAACTAATCTTACAGTTGTTAAATCATCTTTAAAAATTCCATTTAATTCATCTTTATTCCAACCATTTGAAAATAAAATCCATTCTTGAATATTTTTATCATTTTCCCAACCACCAATAGTGATGGCTTTATAAAAATTTTGACTCTCTTTTCCATTGCAAGAAGACTTTAAAATAGTACCAAAATCTCCAAATTGATATTTATCATTTGCAAAACTTGTCATATCCCTTTGCATAAATCCCTCAACAATAGCCGTGCCTTTGAAGCCATCTTTATCAATTTTAATAGTATTTTTATTCTCTTTATCTTTTCCTACACTAACATAAACATAATTTCCTATTAAATGAGCTGTTTTAGCATTAGTTTGCCCATCTTGCCCCGCTAGCTCCGCTCCTACTCCTATTTCAACCTTATTTCCTATTAAAACAATATTATCTGCATTAATCTTTCCAAGATTGATAATATTTCCTTGCTTACTTACATCAAATGCTGGAGAAAAACCAGCTCCTTTCTCTAAAAAAGTTTTGACATTATCATCACTTAAAGGCGTCGTACTAGCTACAAATTTTCCCGCAGTGATAGTTCCTGTTTTGCCAATCAAAACTCCCATAGGATTAACCAAAAAGATATTGTTATTCCCACCATTTAAAGCTCCGTCTATCTTAGAAGCATCTTTTTGATAAGCAATGTTTAGGTAGTTTTGATTTTTGCCGTTAAAATTTACACTTTCATTTTGTCCTATATTAAAACCACCACCCCATTGGATAACATGATTTTGTCCTTTTCCTGTAATCGTTACAGTATTTCCAGAGGTATGGATAGTCCCACTTGTACCATGAGTAAATTTACCTCCTTGTGGTAAAGCATAAGCTTGAGAAAAGAGTAAAGAACTCACCGCAAATGATAAAACTATATGTTTACTCATCTTTTTCATGTTACTCTCCTTTAAAGTATGTTGATATAAATTATTTTTGCATCATCTGAAACTTCAAAGCTAAAATTTACATTTTTCAATGTACTTTTAGCCAACTTTTCTATCTTGTTATAATTAAATTTATTTTTATTATTTTTCATTTTTTCTAACAAATTTTCTAATTCTTGTTGATTTAACAATCTATTGTCACCATCATAAATTCCAACATCACTTTGTATGAGAATATATTTTCCTTTTGTTGGTTTATTTTTAGTAAGAATTTCCATACTTCCATTTGCAGGAAGATTGATAAGTTTTTCTATAGTTAAGATAGGATTTTTTATTTTATTTGGCAAAATAAAAGTAAAATTTTCAAAGTTATTTACCACTTCTGATTTAACATCTTGAGTATCTATAATCAAACGATTGTTTTTAGAAAAATCTTCTTGATGCGGTAGAATTTGAGTGATTATTTTGCCTTTTTTATTTACTTCATGAAAAACAGAACCAGAAAGCAAATCGATATTTACATCTTTAAAGAAATTTAACTCTCCACCTAAATATAAAGTATTGTTATAAGATTTAAAATTTGAAATATCCGAAGTTCCAGATGGAGCTAAAAATATAGCATCTTGATTTTTATACTCATCTATATTTAAATTAACAAGTTCCATGATATTATCATGAGAATTTGCAGACACTCCAGCTATCAACCCCACATAACCTTGTCTTTTATCCGAGGCAGTACTAAAAGCTGTGTTGTTGATGATGATTTTATTAAAAGCACTTTCTTTATCTGCTTTTATGATGCACGAACTTTCCACGGCAGCCGAAGAACAATCTTTAAGCTTTATAAGGTTGTTATTTGCATTTTGAGTTGCTTTTAAAATAATTTTTGAGCCCTTTCCTAAAGAACTCGCTTCGGTTAAACTCTGAATGAGATTATAATTTATTTTATTATTTGAAACATTTTTAGCATTGATCATCAAACTTAAATTTTTAGATGATTTAATATTTTCAAAATTTACTTCATTATTGTTTGATTCATCGGCGATATAGTCTATACCATCTAGCGTAGTTTCACTTGTAATAAAAGCATATAAAGGCAATGAAATAACAGAATCTTTTATACTTAAGATATTATTATTTGCTTTTCCGCTTAAAGTTCTTGCCGCATATACAGTAAATTTATCAGAATAATTTTGTGGAACTTTTTCATAGGTTAAATCATTTTGTATATCAATAACATTAAAATTCGCACCCTCTGTAGCAAAACCTCCGTAAAGATTGTAATAATTTTTTCCATAAAAATTATCACTGATTTTTAAAGGTTTTTTAAGGCGAAATACAATTTTATTTCCATTAGCTTCACCATCGTTAGAATACCCACCATAGAGGTTTAACGATGCATGTGTTTTAATGTTTTTATTAAGATGATCTAATGAGTTAAAATGATAAACTTCTATAGAATTTTTCTCTGCATTACCCTGTAATGTTCTTCCACCGTAAATTTCTCCAAATAAAACAGCATCATAAAAAGTTATTTTATTTTGCGAATTTACCATTAAATCTAAATTTAAATTTTTAATTATTACAGAATTTTTACTTATATTGTATTTTTTAAGATTATTTACATCAGCTAAAGCACCCAAAATTTCAAAGGTCGAACGAGCTGTATACTCATCATCTGGCCCATGAAGGACGATATTGGCTGAATCGATAAGAACTTTATTGTTTTGTAAATTAGAATTTATACCAAAAGCTCCCATTAAACGAGTAATTCTTTTATCATAAATATCCTTACCTTCTTCATCTGAAAAATACTGGGAATTATGAAGGTCAATTTTTGTATTTGACTCTAAGATTAATTTATTGTCTTTAGCTTCACCATCAAAAGCTACAGATCCTGAAATATAAGGAACTCCATTTAAGGGCAAGGTGTAGATATTTTCTACACCCATTATTGATATAGGAGTTTTCTTTTAAAATGGTTTGATTGTTAAATCCCCCCCCTGTCAGTAAACGCCGCAGTAATTAAATACTTAAAACGATCGCCTTTTTGAGAATTATTAGGTACTCCACAATCCCCTATGCTTGGTTTGCAAAAATACACAGAAGATAATTCTCCATTTTCTAATATAAGTTTATTATTTGTTGCATTTGTATTTTGAGCATAAGCTGTTACAATAAAAGGCATAAAAGAACTAGGAACGGCTTGAGTATCTGAAGATACGGTTCCTAAAGTGCTAAAAGCTGTTATGATCTCTTCTTTTGAAGTATCCGGAGTTAAAATTTCAAGCTTGCATAAATTTTTATTTCCAGATTTAGGGTTATTATAAATCATAGTTAAATTTAATATAGGATATTTTGACTTAGAAGCATAGAAATTTTTTCCATTAATTTTTTTTAAAAATTTCTGCTTGAAAATCATAAACTTGATTATCCTTAAAAGAATGTTCAGAAATATAAAAAATTTTTCCATCCTTGCTTGTAGCCTGAACCGCCGCAAAACAAACCGAAGAAGATAAAACCACACTACAAACGCCCAAGCCAAATTTTGCATTTGTCTTATTTGTAAAAATTTTAAAAATATTAAAATATTTTTTCATCTCATTTCTCACTAAAATAAAATCCTTTTGATTTATCGCAAATTGATTATTTGCAACACTATCCCGTATGTCCTGAGTTGATTATAAAATAAAATATTAATTTGATATTTTATTTTTCAATATTTAAATTTAATGAAAATTTAACAAATTTTATATTAATATATTCTTAAATAAAATTTTATTTTAAATATTAAAAAAATACTTTTATAATTATTTAAATATTATCTAAAAGCACAACATTAATATAACTTTTCTAAAAATTGATCCAGACTTAATTAAATATAAATTTAAAATAAGTATAATTTTAAAACATTTTATATCAAAGGAAAAAAATGAAAAAAATATTAAGCATTGCTCTAGTTGCTTTAGTTGGTTTATTTTTAGGTGCTTGTAGTGATTCTAAAAATAAAGAATCAAATGCAAGTGTAGAATTAAAGGTTGGAACTGCTCCAAATTATAAACCTTTTAATTATAAAGAAAACTCAAAACTTACAGGTTTTGATACTGATTTGGTTGAAGAGATTGCCAAAAAAAATGGTATTAAAATTGTTTGGGTTGAAACCAATTTCGATGGATTGATTCCTGCTTTAAAAGCTGGCAAAATCGATATGATTGCCTCAGCTATGAGCGCAACTGATGAAAGAAGACAAAGTGTTGATTTTACGAAACCTTACTATATGAGTAAAAATCTTTATCTTAAGCTAAAAAACAACGACTCTCTTCAAACAAAGAATGATTTAGAAGGTAAAAAAATAGGAGTTCAACTAGGAACTTTACAAGAAAATACTGCAAAAGCTATCAAAAATGCACAAGTACAAAGCAATAAAGATTTAAACATAGCTGTTTTAGCACTAAAAAACAACAAAATCGATGCTATTGTAGCTGATCAAGATACTGCTAAAGGTTTTTTAGCTGAAAATCCAGAATTGGTAAGTTTCTACCAAGAAACAGATGGAGGAGAAGGCTTTAGTTTTGCTTTTGATAAAAATAAACAAAAAGATATTATTGAAATATTTAACAAAGGCATAGATGAAGCAAAAACTGATGGATTTTATGATACTTTAATTAAAAAATATGAATTAGAATAAGCGTGAATTTTCACGCTTATAGCTTAAAAAGTTAAAATTTCATATTTTCTCTCTTTTGCAATTTTTAAAATTTTTTCATCACCATTACATACAAAGGCTTTGCTAACAGACTCTAGTAAAGGTAAATCATTGATAGAATCACTAAAAAAATAAGAATCTTTCATCCATTTTTCATAATCTTTACCCAAATACTCTTTAAGTCTTAAAACCTTACCTTCTTTAAAGCTATAAACCCCGTAAGCTTTTCCACTAAATTTATCGCCCACACGCTCGCATTTTATGGCTATGCTTTCTCTCACTCCCAAAAAAGAGGCGATTTTTCTAACTAAAAATTCAGCCGTAGCTGAAATTATAATACACCTTTGATCTTGATATTTGATTATAAGTTCTTTAGCTTTTTCATAAGGTTTTATATAAATTTTTATAAATTCATCTACTAAAGATGAAATTCTATCTTCATTTTTACCCTTAACACTTTGAAGAAAAAAAGTCATAAATTCATCCATATCAAGCTTTTTTTCTTGATATTGTTTTTGATAAAAAACGATTTTTTCTAAATATTCTTGAGGTAAAAAACCTTTTTCAACACAAAATTTAAGCCAAAGTTTAGCACTATCGCCTTGTATTAAAGTATCATCTAAATCAAATAAAACAAGCTTCATTTTAACTCTTTTGCTAAAGAAAGATTGAATTTTAAAGCGATTTTATCACCTGCTTCATAAGTACTATGAGTGCTAAAATTTAAAGTATCTACCTTAAATTCAATTTCTTGCACTCTAACCCTATAGCGTATGATATTGCCTAGTAATGATTTTTCTTTGATCTTAGCCTCTAAGCCTTCGTTAGAAATTTCTATGGTTTCAGGACGCAAGGCTATATCTTTTTTAAAATCGTGTTTTAAACCCAAGTTATCAAGCTCTTTAGGGCTTAAAATATTGTAATTTCCTATAAAGCTAGCCACAAAATGAGATTCTGGTAAAAGATAAAGATTGTTTGCGTTGGAATTTTGTATGATTTTACCCTTATTCATTAAAATAATCCTATCGGATAACTCTAAAGCTTCTTCTTGATCGTGCGTTACAAAAATAGTTGTGAGTTCAAGTTCTTTTTGAATTTCTTTAATTTGCACCCTTAAATGCTTACGAATTTTAGCATCAAGTGCCGATAAAGGCTCATCAAGTAAAAGTAAATCAGGTTTAGTCACCAAAGATCTTGCTAAAGCCACTCTTTGCATTTGTCCGCCTGAAAGCTTATGTGGATAAGTTTTAGCGTATTCTTCAAGCTCGACGAGTTTTAACATTTTTTTCACTCTTTTTTCTATGTCCTTTTTATCCATTTTTTTGATCTTTAAACCAAAAGCTATATTTTCAAAAACGTTAAGATTTGGAAAAAGAGCGTAATTTTGAAAAACCATACCTATATTTCTTTTTTGAGGACTTAATTTGGTAAGATCTTTATCATTTAAAGAAATTTTTCCTCCATTAATTTGGCTAAGCCCTGCTATACACCTTAAAAGAGTGGATTTTCCACAGCCACTTGGGCCCAAAAGGGTTATAAACTCACCCTTTTTAGCACTAAAATTAATATCTTCGAAAATAATTTTATCCCCATAAGCTTTTTTAAAATTTTTAATCTTTAAATAAGCCATTTTTCACTCCTTAATCAAACTAGCTATAAAAGTTGTTATAAAAATTAATACAAAATAAACTATTACCAAAGCACTAGAATAATGCCCACTTTGATTTTTGATATTATAAAGATAAACTTGTAAAGTCTCATAAGCACTTCCTACAAGAATATTTGCGTATAAAAATTCACCTATTAAAAAAGAAAAACTTAAAAAAACTGCCACCAAAATTCCATTTCTTAAGTTAGGCAAGACAAGTTTAAAAATCGCTCCCATTAAAGAACCTCCAAGCATAGCATTAGATGCGATGAGTTCATTTAAATTGACATTAGATATAGCATTATCTAAAGCCCTATATATAAAAGGCAAAGCTATAGTAAAATAAGTAAAAATGAGTATCCAAGCTGTGCCTCCTATATTGTCAGCATAAAGTTGCAAAAGCCCTACACAGCTAACTATAGGAGGTACAGCAAAAGGCATGATAATAAGTATATTTACAAAGGCTTTTAATTTTAAAAAATAATAATTTAACACAAAAACCAAAGGGAAAACAAGAATCACAGAAAGCAAGATACTGCCGACACAAACAAGCAAAGAATGCCAAAGAGCAAGTAAAAATCTTTCATCATGAAAAAGTTCCTGATACCATTTAAGCGTAAGATCATCAGGCAAAACACTTACACCCCAAGAAGTGGAAATAGAATATAAAAAAGTAGCCATTAAAGGCAAAGCTAAAAATAAAAAAACCAAAAACAAAACTGCATAATGATAAATTTTAGCTTTTAAACTCAAATTTTCATTCATTTAAAGCACCTTAAAATTATATTTTTTAGAAAGGAAATTGGCTATAAAGGTAACAACAAGCATGATAATAGTTATAATGATGCTTAAAGCACTAGCCATATAAGGATCAAGATTGATATCGCCTGCGATTAAAGCAGCGATTCTTACAGGAGCGACATTAAAATTTCCCGAACTTAAAGCATAAATAGTCGCATAAGCTCCAAAAGCATTGGCAAATAAAATCACAAAAACACCAAACAAAGCAGGAGCGAGCAAAGGCAAAGCTATTTTTAACCAATATAAAAAATTGCCTCCACCTAACATTTTACAAGCATTTAAATGTGAATTTTCAAGACTTTTAAAAGCTGGAAGCAAAAGCAAGATTGCCAAAGGAATTTGAAAATACACATAAACAATATTTACTCCGAAATTAGCATAAACACTAACAAAAGGCTCTATGCCTAAATTTTTCAAAAACACATTAACTACACCATTGCTTCCAAGAACTATAATGAAAGCAAAAGCTAAAGGAACTCCTGAAAAATTACTTATCATAGTATTTAAAGAAAAAAGAAATTTACATATTTTTGATGGAGCTAAAATAAATAAAGAATAGCTCGCCAAAAGCCCTATTAAAAGTCCAAAAATACTAGAAATAAAACTGATTTGTAAAGAATTTATAATGCTTTGTAGATAGAATTTGGACTCAAAAATATGTATAAAATTGGCTAAAGAATAAATTTCATCCTCTTCTACATAAAAAGCATTAAAAACAATCCAAATCAAAGGTGCTATCATAAAAAAAGTAAAAACTATAAAAAAAGGTAAAATACTTAAAAAGGCTAGAAATTTTTCTTTCATTTTTTGGCCTTTAAAATTTCATCATTATATCTCTTATCGTGTTTAAGTCCTAAAATTTCACAGATACTGCCACAAATTTCATCCTGTTTTATCTTGGCATTTTCATACGAAAAAGCACTACCAAAAGTGAAAAAAGGCACTAAAATTTCATCTTCGCTTAAGCCTCCATGACTTTTACCCTCTGTCATACCATGATCGCTTGTGATGATTACATTAATACCTTGTTCTAACCAAGTGGGCAAATACTCAGAAATCAAAACATCAACTTTTTTGGTTTTATTAGCATACTCAATAGAGTGTGAGCCAAATTTATGTCCTGCATCATCTATATTCATAGAATGTATAAGAGTAAAATCTAAATTATATTTGTTTCTTAAATGCTCCCCATCTGCAAATAAATGAGAATCTAAATAATCATCTTCATAATAAAAATGTCCATAAGGCAAAGTTAAATTTTCATCTTCTATATGGCGATGTAAAGAAGGAATAAATTCTTTTTTATTATAAAGCTCAAAAACCCAATGATAAGCCGCACTTCCAGCTTTTAAGCCTTGTTCTTTGCAAAGGTCAAAAATGCTTGTTTGTTTTGAAAAACTCAATTTATTATTAATTATCCCACTTAAAACAGGCTTTACGCCTGTTAATAAGCACTCGTATAAAGGACGAGACATACTAGGAAGTTCGCATTCTAAAGAATAAAATTTGCCCAAATTCTCTTTGCAAAGCGCATTTAAATATCCCATATTTATACTAGCGCTTTTACAATTTAAGCCATCAAGCACAACTAAAATAACTTTGGACATCATTTACTCTTTAAAAAATCTTTTACTTCAAGTAAAATAAATTCATTATCATCACTCTTATTAGGTTCTCTGCTTGAAGAATAAGGAAAGTTATTGTCATTTTCTACAACTATATGAGAGTCATCTACTATATCCACACCTTCTATGGTTTCAAAAGGAAAAACAAATTTATCATTTACTAAAGGCTTTTTAGAAATTTTATTTCTATCCTTAATATTTAAAAGATCTATATAAGAAATTTTTTGAGCTTCATGAGTTTTATCATCTAATTTAACCTTATAAATTCTTTTAAATTGAGCTACATTATTAAAACAATGCTTAGTATCTTCACCTTCTTTGCAAGCCTTATCTTTAGTGCCTTCTTTTTGATCTCTTTCTATGATGATGCCGTATTTATCATCTATCATATTAAAATCACCTATGGAATGGCTTTTATCTTCTAAGAAATATTTATAAGTTTTTCCGGTGAATTTTTTATTTTTTACATCAAATTCTATGATTCTTAGATATTCTTTACCTTTTTCATTCTCATAAGCGTTGTTATTGTAAATGCTTCCTTCTAAAAGCAAATAAAGTTTAGAACCATCTTTAGAGCTTGCCATAGCTTCAAAGCCTTTAGAACGCTTGATATTAAATTTCTCATTTTCTCCATCAGGCTTATCGCTAAATTTTAAATTTGGATTATCAGGAGAAATAAGTTTTTTACCCTCCACATACACATCAAAAACTTCTTTTAAATTCCCATTCTTATCAAAATGAAGCAAATAAGGACCAAATTCATCACCTATATAAAATTCATCATTGATAAGCTGTATACTCTCAGTATCAAAATCAGCCCCACTTAAATACCTTTCTTTGGTTGTTTCGGTGGTTATAGGATAAGGGTATTTTTTATCACTATCTTTAAAAAAACTGTTTTTAAAAGTTCGTATTTTGAGTTTTTAAAATCAAATTTAAACTCGTGAGCATAAAGCATAGCATCATAAGAATTATACTTTTTACCCAAGCCATTATCACTAATCACCCAAAAAACATCTTTTTTTGGAATATATTTTATCCCACTATGTCCTTGTATAGGTTGATTTTTAAAAGGTAAATAAAAATCTGTTTCCCTGTTTCCCTTAGATTTAAAAGTTCCAATTTTTTCTTCTCTAGTGATATTTGCAAATTTCCCATAAGTTTTAAAAAAATCAGGAGCATCCTTAGGAGGTTTTACTGTACTTTTAGAATCTATGATAATATGCCCTGCTAAATTGGCCTCATGCTCTTGAATTCCAAATAAAACACTGCAAAGCATAGCACTTGTTAAAATAACCTTTTTCATCCAATCTCCTTTATTTCATATCCACTATAACTTTTTCTTGCCAAAGTTGTGGCAATTCTTTAGCGCTTTTTTCCCAAGCTTTTTGATCTTTGATTGCTCTTGCATTTTTGTATTGCTCACTTGGTAAAAGTTTAGCTTTTATATCATCTGGCAAGGTAATATGATCAATTCTTATTGGCCTTGCATAACCTTTTGCTAGATTGATTTGTCCTTTATCAGAAAGTATAAACTCACGAGCTAATTTAGCCGCATTTGGATGTTTTGCGTATTTATTGATAATAGTTGTATAGCCCGAAATAACACTACCATCAGCAGGGATTAAAACTTCATAACGATCTTTGCCCACTTTATCTCTATAGCCTAAACCATTAAAATCCCAAACTAAACCCACTTCAACTTCACCTTTTTCAAGATTAGCTATGCTTACATCATTATTTACAAGTCTTCCTTGTTTGGCTAAAGTATTAAAAAAAGCTAAAGCAGGACTTAAATCTTTTTCATCCCCACTTAAGGCATAATTAGCTGCCAAAACTGCACTCACAGCTTGAGCTGCTACACTTACATCACCCACGGTAATTTTATAATTTCCCTTAAGCAAATCTTGCCAAGTTTTAGGTATATCTTTTACTACATCTTTATTGACTATAAAAGCTATGGTTCCTGTATAAGCTAAAAGCCAATTTCCATCTTTATCTTTAGCCCAAGTTGGAATTTGATCCCAGTAGCTTGTCTTAAAAGGCTGAGCTACTCCTTGTTTAACCGCTATCTCTCCAAAAGAAGCTCCTACATCCCCTATATCACCGCTTGCATTTTTCTTTTCGGCTTTAAATTTAGCAATTTCTTGAGCTGAACTCATATCTGTATCACTATGTTCTATGCCATAAAGATTTTTAAGATCTGCCCAAGTATCCTTCCAGTTTGCCCAAGTATCAGGCATAGCTAAAGAATTTACCCTACCTTCTGCTTGCACAGCTTTAATCAAATTCTCATCAATAGCTTGTGAATTTGAAAACAATAAGACAACAAGACCTAAACTTAAGAAAAATTTCTTACTCATTTTTTTCCTTTCAAAAAATATTTTGGAAATTTAATGAGTTTTAGAAACATTTTAGAAACAAGTTAATTTTTAAGCAAACAAGGTTATAATTTTAAAGTCATAAACAAGGAGCGATCATGCTTTATATTTATATCAAAACTCAAAATGCTTTAGTTCAAAGAATCAATTTTAATCTCGATAGTCAAGAACTACCACAAAATATTTTATGGATTGATTTACTTCATCCAAGTGCAGCAGAAATTGCTTTTATATCAAGTGAATTTAATCTTGAGTTTCCTACAAAAGAAGAAAGGGAAGAAATAGAGCTTAGCGCAAAATATTGGGAAGATAATGCGACAATAACCATCAATGCTCATTTTTTAGTAAGAGATCTTAAAAGCGATGAAGAAGATAGGAATTTAATCAAGCTTCGCACAGAAATTGTTACTTTTGCTACCGCTAAAAATATCTTATTTACTATAAGATATAACGAATTTAGCACTTTTGAAGAAATTCAAGCAAGGATTTTAGCTAGTCCGAAGAATTTTGAAGATGGTTTTGATATTATTGATAAAATGTTTGAAGTGCGTGTTGAAAAAGATGCGGATTTACTAGAATGGATAGATAAAGAAGCAAGACGCTTAAGAACAAGTGTTTTAGAAAAAAAAGATGAATATAGTTATGATGAAATGCTAAAGGATATTTCAAGTTTACAAGAGCTTAATATGCGGGTAAGAGATTCTTTGTTTGATAAGCGTCGCGCTATGACTTCTTTGCTAAAAAGCGATAAAATCGATAAAGATATAAAACAAAATCTCACTATAGTTTTAAAAGACTTAAATTCTTTGGTTGAATTTAGTGTTTCACAACTTAATATCTTAGATAATATCCAAACCATTTTAGCCAGCCAAATCAACATAGAACAAAACAAAATCATTAAAATTTTCACCGTTGCAACTGTTGCCATGATGCCACCTACTTTAATAGGAACTGTTTATGGTATGAATTTTAAATTCATGCCCGAACTTGAACTTCACTATGCTTATCCCATAGTGCTTGGCGTGATGGTAATTTCTATCATTTTACCTTTGGTTGTTTTCAAGAAAAAAGGATGGTTATAAAAATTTATTAAGGAGAAACAATGGATACAATAAACATAGGAGTTTTGACCCTAAGCGATAGAGCAAGTAGTGGTATATACGAAGATAAAGCCACTGCTGAAATTGAAAGAGTGTTAAATTCATATATAAAAAATGATATTATTTATCATAAAGAATTAATCCCTGATGATTATGATTTGATCATTAAAAAATTACTTTATCTAGCAGATGAAAAAAAATGCGATTTGATTGTTACAAGCGGAGGTACAGGTCCAGCACTTCGTGATGTAACCCCAGAAGCCACGGAAGCCGTGTGTGATAAAATGATGCCAGGTTTTGGAGAACTTATGCGCTTAGAAAGTTTAAAATATGTCCCAACAGCTATACTTTCAAGACAGAGTGCAGGAATTCGCAATAAATCTTTTATCATTAATTTACCAGGAAATCCTAAGGCTATAAAAGAATGCCTAGAGCCTGTTTTTCCAGCTATACCTTACTGTATCGATTTGATAGAAGGTGCTTATATAGAAGCAAATGATGAAGTTATTAAGGTTTTTCGTCCTAAGAAAAAATGTCAAAATTAAAATTTATTAGCCCTAACAAGTCTGCTTAATTGTCTAGCAAGTAGACTTGCTGAAGCTTCATCTTTGCTTATCTTTTGTACTTTATTTTTAAACTTACAAAGCCTGTCATCTAAAATCACATCATTGATCGGAATTTTAGGCTTTTCTTTTTGCTTTTGTGAAATCTTTTTCTTAAAAAACATTCTTTAATCCTTTTTTATAAATATACATCAACTTAGTTGAAAAGAATATTATTTTAGATTTTAAACTATTAACTTTATTTCATTATTTTAAGCTAGAATTCGAAAAAAACCAATCAAGGAAAAATAATGACTTTAATTGCAATTTTATGTCTTTACACAGCGCTTTTATCTTGGATTTCCTATGCTCAAATTCGTTTCTTAGAAAGAGAAAAAGACAAACAAGCTCAAATTTTAAGCGAAAAAGACTATCAAAATGCAGCAGATATTGCCATCGAAAATGAAAAATTTAAACTATTTTCCAATTTTTATAATTTAATCATCAATATTGCATGGATAGGTTTTGGATTTTTATATCTTAAAGAATTGCTTATCTCAAGCAACACTCGTTTTGAAAATACTTTATTTTTATTATCTTTTTTAATAATCACAAGTATTTTAAATCTACCTTTAAGTATTTATAAAAGTTTTATCAAAGATAAAGCCCATGGTTTTTCAAATATGACTGTAAAACTTTTTATCAAAGATACTATGAAAAGTCTTATTTTAACTTTAATATTTGGATTTTTAATCCTTTATGCTTTGCTTTTTTGCTATGATTTTTTTGGAACTTTTTGGTGGATTGCGGCCTTTATTTTTGCCTTTTGTATTATAGTGATTATAAATCTCATCTACCCTACCTTGATAGCACCTATTTTTAATAAAATGAAAAAACTAGACGATGAAAATTTATTGAAAAAAATCAGCTCTTTAATGAAACAATGCGGGTTTAGTGCAAATGGGGTTTATGTTATTGATGCAAGCAAAAGAGATAAGCGTTTAAATGCTTATTTTGGTGGACTTTTTAAAAGCAAAAGAGTGGTGCTTTTTGATACATTATTAAAAGCCTTAAATGAAAGAGAACTTTTAGCTGTTTTAGGACATGAGCTTGGACATTTTGTTCATAAGGATATTATCAAAGCTTTATTTAACGGCGCTATAACTATGTTTTTACTTTTTTTTGTTTTTGCAAATTTACCTGAATTTGTTTACTTAGAAAGTCATCTAGAAGGAGTAAATGGTGGCGTGTTTGCTCTTTTATTTATCTTGGCAAATATTTTTAGCTTTTTAATCTCTCCTATGCTTAATGCCTTAAGTAGAAAAAATGAATTTGCAGCTGATCAACACGGAGCTAAAGTTACAAGCAAAGAAGATATGAAAAATGCATTGATAGCTCTAGCAAGAGAAAATAAAGCTTTTATCAAAACAAGTAAAATATATACATTTTTTTATCTCAGCCATCCAAGTATTAGTGATAGAATCAAGGCTCTTTCTTGACTATAAAAAATGCTCTTATGGAAGCTAAATCTAGCTTAAAAGGTTATGAAAATGAAGCAGTATTTATACTCTGTGAATATCTAAAAAAAGATAAAGCTTGGTTATTTTTAAACCAAGATATACAAATAGATCATGAACCTTATTTTGAGCTTATAAAGCGTTTTAAATCTGGAGAACCTTTTGAATATATATTTGAAAAAGTGGATTTTTGGGGCTTAGAATTTAAGATAAAAAAAGGCGTTCTAATCCCTCGCTACGATAGTGAAATTTTACTTTTTCAAATTTTAAATTTATGCAAAAAAAATACTTTTAATGGGATTTTAGAAATAGGATTTGGAAGCGGAATTTTAAGCATTGTTTTAGCCAAAGAACTTGGGTTAAAAATCACAGCCTGTGATATCAATCCCAAAGCCTTAGAATTAGCTTTAGAGAATGCCAAATTACACAAAGTCGATCACTTGATTGACTTTAAACTTTGTAATTTTAAGCAAATTAAAGAAAATTATGATTTTATTTTTTCAAATCCACCCTATATTAAAAATTCATATCCTATAGATATTTGGGTGCAAAAAGAACCCAAAGAGGCTTTATTTGGTGGAGAAAAAGGATATGAAATTCTAGAAGAAATCATACATTTTTCCCTTGATAAAAAAGTTAAATTTTTAGCTTGCGAATTTGGCTATGATCAAAAAGAAATTTTGGAAAAAATTTTATATCAAAATAATTTCATTGTTGATTTCTTCAAAGATGAACAAGATTATAATCGTGCTTTTATAGCTAAATTTACAAATATGCGCTATGATAAAAAATAAAAGGAGAAACTCTTGAAAGCTGTTAATTTATTTTTACTTGCCTCCATCATAGGGGTTGAACTCATACTAGGAATAGTTGTTGCACCAACAATTTTTTTTCCTCAAAATCTTATAGGAGAAGGAGTGTTGAGCCATTTTCAAAGTGGCTTAATGATGACGCAAATTTTTATTAAGATGGGATATTTGCTGATTTTTGTTTCAGTGGTTAATTTTTTATATGAAATTTATTCTCTTATAAAAGATGAAATGAAATTTCAAATAAAATTTTCAAAATTTATGCTGAGTTTGCTTATTTTGATTTTAAGCTTAATATTTGTTTTTTATTTTACTAATACCATAATTGAACTCCAAAACTTAGGCGAAAACGCTACAAAAACTCAAGAATTTATCAGTATCCATAATGCAAGTGAAGTGGTGATTAAAATCATCTTGATAATGCAAGTTTTTTTATATTTCTTAAGCTTTAAAATAGCAAAAAAATGATAAAATATAAATAAATCCGAAAGAGAAGGAGTAGGCCATGATGATCTCTGATGCAACTATGATGCAACAAAATTATTATTTAAACAATGCACAAAAAGCTAGTGATAAAGCTTTAGAAAATATTGCAGCTGTTCGCGCAATAAGTGGAGTTGATAGTGCTAATTTAGCTATTGCTGATTCTTTAAGATCTCAATCAAGCACTATAGATCAAGGTGTCGCAAATGCTTATGATGCTATAGGGGTTTTACAAATTGCAGATGCTAGCCTTACCAATATCTCTCAAAGCGCAGATAGACTTAATGAACTTTCAGTGAAAATGAACAATGCTGCACTTAATGATTCTCAAAAAGGAATGCTAAGAACAGAAGCAACACGCATACAAGAATCCATCAATGATTCTTTTAATAATGCAACTTATAATGGAAAAAATGTCTTTCAAACTATGAATTTTGTAGTAGGTAGCGGAACTGAAACTACAAATTTAAATCCATTAGCAACAGGTGGATTAAGCATAGATAATCAAGATAGTATTACAAATTTTATGGATCAACTTGGAAGTTTAAGAAGTGAAATAGGCTCGGGTATCAATGCCATCACATCAAATATTAACGCAAGTGTTCAAAATAGCATCAACTCAAAAGCAGCTGAAAATAATTTACTAAATAATGATATGGCAAAAAATGTTAATGATTTTAATGCCAATTATCTAAAAGAAAATGCTGCTGCTTTTGTTGCTGCGCAATCCAACATGCAGCTTCAAAGCAAAATTGCTAATTTATTACAATAATATAAGCCCTAAATAGGGCTTATTTCTTTATCAAAATGACTTTAGAGCAAATTTTAGAAAAAACCAAAAACGTTCGTCTTGTAGCCGCAAGCAAGTATGTCGATGCAAGTACAATTGAAAAGCTTTTTGATCAAGGTATAGTAGAATTTGGAGAAAATCAAGTCCAAGCTCTAGCACAAAAAAAAGAAAATCTTGATGAAAAAAAACTAGACATAAAGTGGCATTTTATAGGAACGCTACAAAGCAACAAAATCAATCTCTTAATCAAACAAAAACCTATATTATGGCACTCTTGTAATGGTATTAAAATAGCTAAAGCTATGGACAAAAGACTTGATTATAAATTAAATACTTTATTAGAAATCAATAGTGCAAATGAAAATAGCAAAAGCGGTCTAGATCCAAATCAAGCTGTAGAAGAATATTTACAAATACAAGAAGAATGCTCTAATCTAAATCTTTGTGGCGTAATGAGCATAGGATCACACAGCCAAGATAAAGAAAGTATTATCAAAAGCTTTGAAACTACATTTAAAATTTATGAAATTCTTCAAAAACATGGGGCTAAAATTTGCTCTATGGGGATGAGTAATGATTTTGAAATTGCTATAAAATGCGGATCCAACTTAGTAAGACTTGGAAGCATTTTATTTAAAAATCTTAAGTAAGAACAATCTTACTTAAGCATATTTATTAGAAATTTCCTCTACTATACTATCAGAGATAATAAAATCTGTATGATAAAGCAAGCAAGATCCCGCGCTAATAACTTTTAAAACAAGTTTTTTATTGTTTTTTTCATTAGGATTATGTGCATTTCTAGCAATTTCATGAATTTCATAGATTAATTCTCTATTTAACCTTGTCAAATCTAGCTCTATGATATTTTTTTCAAATTCCTTAGGTTCTGCGGTAAAATGATTTTCTTCTTTATTTTTGAAATCTTTTTTTGCTCCAAATTTTTTTATAGCTTTAATCTCGCCATCTTCAAGACTTTGTAAATCTTTAATTGCTTTTAAAAAAAAGCTAGGCTTCTCCCCTCCCTCAGCTTTAAATCCCAATACAAAACCATAGGCATTATTTTTTAAATTTTCATCTTTGATGATATTTTCTATTTCTTCTACATTGCTTTCAAATACAGTAGCATCAAACGAAGAATAATAATCCAAAATTTCAATTCTACCATAACGCTTATTATTTT
The DNA here is from genome assembly GCF_008000505.1 of Campylobacter sp. 2014D-0259. Lineage (NCBI taxonomy): Bacteria > Pseudomonadati > Campylobacterota > Epsilonproteobacteria > Campylobacterales > Campylobacteraceae > Campylobacter > Campylobacter sp. 2014D-0259. The sequence continues at coordinate 212,807 of NZ_VOAQ01000007.1, read as the reverse complement.
TACTCATCATGGATTTGAAATCTTCAATTTTACCTATACTTAAAATTTCTCCATTGTTTTTTAAACTTTCAAAATCTAAACTTTTAACATAATCTATGGCATTAATTTGTTCATAAAATCGATCTAAAGGATGGCCTGAAACATAAATTCCTAAAATTTCTTTTTCATATCCTAATTTTTCCATCACTTCAAATTCTTCATTTTTGGGAGTAAAATTTACTTGAACACCTGAAGTTAATTCCTCTTCACCAAAAAGAGAACTTGCAGCATTTTTTCTTACTTCAGCCATCTTACGCGATGCTTCGCTAAGATTTTCCATATTATCAAACAAAGCTTTTCTCGTAAAACCAAACTCATCAAAAGCCCCTGCCTTAATAAGACTTTCTAATGTTCTGCGGTTTATCTTGGTAGGATCTATCTTACCTAAGAAATCATTAATATCCTTAAATTCTCCATCTTGTCTTGCTTCAAGTAAATTTTCAACTGCAGGAATACCCACACTTTTTATAGCCCCAAGTCCGTATATAATAGCATCCTTGCCATCTTGCTCTAAAGCACTAAATTCACGGATCGCTTTGTTAATCGATGGAGGTAAAAGTTTAATATTCATTTTTTTCATCTCATCAATATAAACAGCAATTTTATCCACATTGTTTTCTTCGCTTGTTAAAAGCGCTGCCATAAATTCACTAGGATAATAAGTTTTTAAATAAGCTGTTTGAAAAGTAATCAACGCATAAGCCGCAGAGTGAGATTTATTAAAACCATATCCTGCAAATTTTACGATAAGCTCCCATAAATCCTCAGCTTTTGCTCTATCATATCCTTGTTTTTCTGCTCCATCTGCAAAATCAGTTTTAAGCTTTTTCATCTTCTCAGGATCTTTTTTACCCATAGCACGACGCACTACATCAGCACCTCCTAAAGAAAAGCCACCTATAATTTGAACAATTTGCATAACCTGTTCTTGATAAACAATAACCCCATAAGTAGGCTCTAAAACCTTTTCTAAACTGTCAAAAGGATATTCTATACTTTTTAAACCATGCTTTCTGTCGATAAAATCATCAAGCATTCCTGATTCCATAGGACCTGGACGATAAAGCGCAAGAACCGCAATGATATCTTCAAAACGCTCTGGTTTTAAGCGTGCATTTAAACTTTGCATACCGCCTGATTCGATTTGAAAAATTCCCAAAGTATTTCCACTTTGTATGGTTTTATAAACTTTGCTATCATTTACATCTATAGTTTCCCAAATAATGTCTTTATTGTAACGCTTTTTAATAAGCTTGATCGCATTATTGATTACTGTTAAGGTTTTAAGACCTAAAAAGTCAAATTTTATCAAATCCACATCTTCTAAATGATCTTTAGAATACTGCGTTACCAAATGTCTTTCATCATTTTTACTTTGTCTAAAAAGCGGAGTTTTCTTCCATAAACTTTCATTAGAAATTACAACACCTGCTGCGTGCATACCCGCATTGCGATTTAATCCTTCTAAAGCTCTTGCATACTCCCAAACTTCAGGACCTTTAGGATGACGATCGATAAATTCTTTAATTTTAGGTTCTTTTTCATAAGCAGCATCAAGAGTGATTTTAAGCTCTTCGGGCACAAGTTTAGCAAGCTCATCAGCATCTTGAATACTCATATCACAAACTCTAGCCACATCACGAATCACCCCTTTAGCCAAAAGTTTACCAAAGGTAATCACCTGTGCAACTTTATCTGCTCCATATTTATCAATCACATAGTCAATCACTTCAGCACGTCTGTCTTGACAAAAATCCACATCAATATCAGGCATGCTCACACGCTCAGGATTTAAAAAACGCTCAAAAAGTAGACTATAAGGAATAGGATCTAAATCCGTAATCCTTAAACAATAAGAAACCAAACTTCCTGCAGCTGATCCTCTTCCAGGGCCTACTGGAATACCTTTATCTTTAGCCACTTTAATAAAATCATGAACAATAAGCATATAACCTGAAAATTTCATATTTTTAATGATGTTAATTTCTACTTCAAGTCTTTGTTTGTATTCTTCATGCTTGCTTTCATCGATAAATTTTAATCTCTCTTCAAGTCCCTTTTTACAAAGTTCTTCAAAAACTATGTCATCATTATCAAAGCTAAATTCTTTTGTTTCTTCAGGCAAGGTAATATTATGATCTTTAGCATATTCTCTTGTAAATTTAAAATTCGGTGGAGTGGGATTGCCAAGATTAAGCTCTAAATTACATTTTTGCGCGATTTCTTGTGTATTTTCTATAGCTTCTGGAATATCTGCAAAAAGCTCACTCATTTGCTCAGGGCTTTTAACATAAAATTCATGCACACTATGACGCATTCTATCAGGATCATTAAGTTTTTTTCCCATAGCTATACACATAAAAACCTCATGGGCAGCCGCTCTTTCTTTGAAAGTATAATGCGTATCATTTGTAGCAATAATTTTTATATTTAATTCTTTAGAAAGTCTGATAATATCATCATCTATCATTCTTTGATCGCCTATACCATGACGCATGATTTCAAAATAAAAATCATCTTTAAAAACTTTTTTATACCATAGCGCCGCTTCTTTTGCTGCTTCATAGCCTTTTGCACCAAAACGCACATTTCTTTCACTATAAGTATTTAAGTGCCAATTTACTTCACCTTGCAAGCAAGCAGAAGAACAAATAAGACCTTCGCTATGATCTTCCAAAAGCTTTTTATTGATACGCGGATAATAATACAAACCTTTAATATAACTTTGAGAACTTAAATACATTAAATTTTGATATCCGATCTCATTTTTTGCATACAAACAAAGGTGAAAACGCTGACGAGAACTTTTATCATCTAATTCATCGTGATTATGCAAATACGCTTCCATACCAATGATAGGTTTTAAACCTTGTGCTTTCATTGTTTGATAAAAATCAATTGCCCCAAACATATTTCCATGATCTGTCATAGCCACACTTGTAGCACCCTGCTCTTTTAAAGTCAAAGCTAATTCTTTAAGCTTATTGGCTCCATCAAGCAAAGAATATTCTGTATGTAAATGTAAGTGTGTAAATTGACTCATTTTCTTCCTTTAGTTTTTTAAGGCTTATTTTAAAATTATAAATTTTTCTCGCTGAATTTGAAAGAAATTGGTCCTAAATTTCAACTTAAATTTTACAAAAAGGCAAAAATTCAGCCAAAATAAACTATAATAAAATCTAAGATTTTAATCTTAATAAAAAGAACTTTTCAAAGGATGAAATGATGAAAGTAAAAATTGCTTATTGCAATCTTTGAAATTATCGCCCACAAGCTGCAAGGGTTGCAGAAGAACTACAAAGCGATTTCAAAGATGTTGAAGTAGAATTTGAAATTGGCGGCAGAGGTAATTTTATCGTTGAAGTAGACGGAAAAGTTATCTTCTCTAAAACACAACTTATTAATTGCGAAAGTGAAAGATTTCCATATCAAAATGAAATTAATCAATTAATAAAAAATAGAGTGTAATCAAACACTCTATCATAACATTTTCTCATATTCCTTACCAATATATATGTTTTGCTCATACTCGATAATAGGACGCTTAATACAACTTGGATTTTCTAATACAATTTTTTCAAGTTCTTTTTCATTTAAATTTTTAACTTTTTCTTTGTTTAAACCAAGTTTTTTAGAAGTTAATCCAGCAGTATTGATAAGTTCTTCAAAAGATTTTTGTTTTAACCATGTGTATAAAATATCTTGATTAATCTTTTTAATATCCATAAAATCAAACACAATGCCTTTTTGTGTTAAAGCATCCATAGCTTTTTTTACAGAATTGCAATTTTTAATACCATAAAGTTTCATTTTCTAGCCTTTTTTACCAAATCTGCGATTAAAAAAGCAAGTTCTAATGCTTGATCCGCATTAAGTCTTGGATCGCATTGAGTCTCATAACGATCTTCCAAGCTTTGAGCAGTAACATTGCTTGCACCACCTGTGCATTCTGTTACATCTTTCCCAGTCATTTCAAGATGCACCCCACCTGGATAAACTCCTTCGCTTATTGCAATCTCAAAAAAAGATCTCACTTCTTGCATGATTTTATCAAACTCACGTGTTTTAAAATTACCTGCTTTTACTGTATTTCCATGCATAGGATCTATGCTATATACTAAATTTAAACCTTCACTTTTAAGTTTAGAGAAAATTTTTGGCAAATTATTGATAATTTTATCTGCACCCATGCGGATAATAATATTTAATCTTCCTTCTTCATTATTTGGATTTAAAACATTTGCTAAAGCTATGATATCATCAGCACTTGCACTAGGTCCTATTTTAACCCCTAAAGGATTTTTTACTCCTCTTAAAAAATGTACATGAGCTTCATCAAGTGCCCTTGTTCTTTCACCTATCCAAAGCATGTGAGCTGAACAATCGTAAATTTCTCCACTTAAACTATCCACTCTAGTTAAAGCTTCTTCATAAGGCAAAAGTAAAGCTTCATGTGAAGTATAAACACTAACTTCTCTTAGGCTTGGAGTATTACTTGTATTAATCCCACAAGCTTCCATAAAAGCTAAAGCTTGTGAAATTTTTTCACTGATATCAGTATATTGCTTATGGAGTTCACTCTTTTTTAAAAAACCCAAATTCCAACGATGTACTTCATGCAAATCTGCTAAACCACCCTTAGCAAATCCACGTAACAAATTTAGCGTTGTTGCACTTTGATAATAAGCTTCAAGCATTCTATGTGGATCAGGAATGCGTGCTTGTTCGCTAAATTCAAAACCATTAATAATATCACCACGATAACTAGGAAGACTTATACCATTTAACTCTTCAAAATCACTACTTCTTGGCTTAGCAAACTGCCCTGCAATACGACCAATTTTTACAACAGGACATCCACCGGCAAATGTAAGCACTATAGCCATTTGAAGTAAAATTTTAAACATATCACGGATATTTACAGCGCCAAAATTTTCAAAGCTTTCAGCACAATCTCCACCTTGAAGTAAAAAAGCTTCTTTTTTGCAAACTCTTGCTAAAGACTTTTGAAGATTTCTCACTTCTCCAGCAAAAACCAAAGGAGGAAGCTTCTCAAGTCTTGCTAAAACTCTATTCATTTCCTCTTGATCTGGATAGATAGGTTGCTGTTTTATAGGATAGTTTTTCCAAGAATTCTTAGTCCACATGGTTTTTTCTTTCGTTTTATTTATCAGCTTCCTCTATAAGTTGAATAACCAAAAGGAGAAAGGGTTATTGGAACATGATAATGTTTTTGATCTTTAGAAAGCTCAAAACTTACCTCTACAAAAGGATAAAAAGTATTTATTTTGTGTGATGTGTAATAGTCTTTTGTGAAAAATTTAAGCTTATAAATTCCAAAAGCCCTATTTTCAGCTTTTTCATATGGTAATAAATCTCCTATTCTACCATTTTCTTCGGTAAATTCTTCACTTACTTTTTTCCACTGTTGATTTGCTTCCAACTTATAAAGCTCAACTTTTACTTTAGGAGCAGGTTGTCCAGAAGTAATATCCAAGACATGAGTACTTAATTGATATTCAGTAGCACTCAAAAACATTGGCACGCTTGCTAGTATTAATAAAGTTTTTTTAATAGAAAACATTTTCTCTCCTTGTATAATATTTACAAGGAATATTATACAAGAGTATTATTAATAATTAAAATCAAATAATAAAAATTATAAATTAATTATAATTATTTAATTGTTAGGCTTATAATAAAAAATAATTATAAATTATTTTTTAAGCTCTTTAATACGCGCTGCTTTACCGCGTCTATCTCTTAAGTAGAATAATCTTGCACGGCGCACACGACCACGACGCAAAACAGTAATACTTTCTAAACTTTCACTATAAATAGGGAAAATTCTCTCAACGCCAACATTATTAGCGCCCATTTTACGCACGATAAAAGTTTCACTTACGCCATTACCTCTTCTAGCAATACAAATACCCTCAAAATTTTGGATTCTTGTTTTATCCCCTTCTTTGATGCGAATTGCAAGCTTTAAAGTATCACCAGCACGAAAATCTGGAACATTTTTACCTTCAATTTGTTTTGCTTCAAATTGTTCTATATATTTATTTTTCATAAAAAATCCCTTATTTTTTGCGTTCATGCTCTAAAAATAAATCTGGACGAAAAAATTTCGTTTTGCAAGACGCCAAAGTAGTTTTTAAACTTGCAATTCTAGCGTGATTACCCTTTAAAAACTCTGAAGGAGTATAAAATTTTTTATTTTTTTTCTCAAAAATAAAAGGTTTTGAAAAAGCAGGCGCTTCGAGTAAATTATTTTCAAAGCTTTCTTCTTCCAAACTTTCCATATTTCCTAAAACCCCGTTAACATTTCTTAAAATCGCATCACACATTACAAGCGCAGGTAATTCTCCTCCTGTTAAAATAAAATCCCCTATGCTAAAAACTTCATTCGCAAAAATTTCAAGCACTCTTTCATCTATACCTTCATAGCGCCCGCATACAAAAACTATATGTTCTTTTTTACTTAAGCGTTTGGCGTCTTTTTGATTAAAGGTTTTACCACTTGGATTTAAAAAAATAAAATAGGGATTTTCTTTTTTTTCTTGAATACTTCTTAGCACCTCATACATAGGTTCAGCTTGCATCAAAAGTCCAGCTCCGCCACCTATTTTATAATCATCGACTTTATGATAGGAATTTTTAGAAAAATCTCTTGGATTATAAAAATTAAGTTTGAAAAGTTTTTTTTCTTTTGCTCTTGCAAGTATAGAATCTTGAAAGTAAAATTCCATAAGATTAGGGAACAAAGAAACGAAGCTAAATTTCATGAATTTTCTAAAATTAAAAAAGCATCTTGCGTGCAAAAAATCTGTCGTTTTTCTATATCTATATTTTTAACAAATTTATCTAAATATGGAATAAAAAATATTTTAGGATATTTTTTTTCAACCCATTTTTCATCACTTTGAATTTCAAATAAATAAGAAGCTCCAGTTTCCAAGATATCAATCACTTTACCTAATCTTTTATCTTCTTCAAAAACTTCACACTCTAAAATATCAAAATAAAAAAACTCATCTTTTTTTAATTTACAAGTTTGTCTGCTTTTCTCGATACTCTGAAAAAGAATAAGATTAATTAATTCTTTGGCCTTTTCTATATCTTCATAATTTTCAAATAAAACAGTAGAATTGCTTGCATTATAATGCTTAATCTTTAACATTTCTTTGGTGTTTTTTATAAAAAAAGTAGCATCTTTTTTAAATTGAGAAGAAAAGTCGCTCAGGTTATGCAATTTTACATAACCCTTAAGACCCACAGTTTTACCAAGTTTTGCAACTTGAACAAAATCTTTTTCACTCAAGTGCTTTTACCGTTACTCTATAAGAACTTGCATCCTTGCTCTTATAAGCAGAGATTACGGTTTTTATAGCATTGATCATTTTTCCATTTTTACCTATAAGCTTACCTGTATCAACCTTATGTGCAAAAAGAACAATCTCAAAAAAATTTTCACTTAATTCAATTTTTTGAGTATCAATCTGTTCAGGATAATCTGCAATTAATTTTGCGTATTCTCTAAGAAAATTCTCTACCATGATTATTTGCTAGTGATAGAAGCAACTTTATCGCTAAGTTTTGCACCAACACTTTTCCAATAAGCTAAACGCTCTGCATCAACTTTAATTACCTCAGGTTCTACCATAGGATTATAATACCCAATACTTTCTATCCAACCACCATCACGACGTTTTCTACTGTCTGTAACTACAATACGATAAAATGGTCTTTTAGTTCTACCCATTCTTGTAAGTCTAATAACTGTCATTTATACTCCTTAAAAATTAAAAATTTTATTTATAGATACTATAAAAAGTATTTATAAATAAAATTTAAAATTGCCTTCTAGCTTGACTCATCATCTGTGTTAAACTTTCCATTCCTTTTTTACCTGAAAATCTTTTTGCAAGCTTTGCTGCATTGCTAAATTGTTTTAAAAAACGATTGACTTCTACCTGAGAAAGACCTGCTCCCTCTGCTATACGACGCTTTCTAGCATTATTTAATAAATCAGGATTTTCTCTTTCTTTTGGAGTCATTGAAGAAATCATTGCTTTAATGCGTATGATTTCTTTAGAATTATCCAAATCTATATCTTTTACCGCATTTGCCATTCCGCCAAGTCCTGGTATCATGCCGATTAAAGACTTCATGCTTCCTAATTTTTTAATACTTTCCATTTGATTAAGAAAATCATTAAAATTAAATTCACCTTTTTTAATTTTTTGATTGAGTTTTTTAGCCTCTTTTTCATCAATAATCGCAGCAGTTTTTTCAGCTAAAGTTGCCAAATCACCCTCACCCATAATACGACTTACTATACGATCTGGTATAAAAACTTCTAAATCTGCTACTTTTTCACCCACACCAATAAATCTTAAAGGAATACCGATTTGTTTTGCTATACCTAAGGCTACTCCACCTTTAGTATCTGCATCAAATTTTGATAAAATTACCCCGCTGATATTCAAAGCTTCATTAAAACTAGCCGCAGTCTTGACCCCATCTTGACCACTCATTGCATCAGCAACATAGAAAATCTCATCAGGATTTAAAACATCCTTAACTGCTTTTAATTCATTCATCAAAGCTTCATCTATAGCCAAACGTCCAGCAGTATCCACAAGCAAAACATCCACCATAGAACTTTCAGCCTTTTTTAAAGCCTCTTTAGCAACTCTAATAGGATCTTTTTCATTTTCTATGAAGAAAAGTTCAATTTCATTAGCTTCACAAAGTTGTCTTAGCTGCTCCACTGCTGCTAAACGCTGTAAATCACAAGCTGCAACTAAAACTTTTTTATTGCGTAATTTTAAATAATTTGCAAGTTTAATAGTGCTTGTAGTCTTACCGCCCCCTTGTAAACCTGCCATTAGAACTACTGTTGGGGGTTTAGAAGCAAAAACAAAACCTTGATTTTTGCCATTGACACTTAAAATATTTTCTAAATTTACTTTAATGGCATTTAAAAATTGTTTTTGACCTATTCCGTTTTGCTTTACATCTTCTTCTATCAAAGTCAAAAGCTCTTTAGTTACCTTATGGTGAACATCTGCTTTTAAAAGAGCTTTTTTTAAGGTTTCTAAAGCGTTCTTAAGTGCTTTTTCATCATCAACAAAACGTAATTTATTAATCGCTGATTTAAAAGATTCGCTAACTAACTCAAACACTTTATCACCTTTCTATAAAATTTTTAAATTAAACCTTGCATTATACAAAATTTTTTCTTAAATGGCTTTAAAAATCTAAATTTTTTATCTCAAAGCCAACTTTTGCAAAACTATTATCTAGCTCAGCCTTAAAATAATAATCAAAAATTTTAATTTCATAACTATGTAAATACATTCTATCGCTTGAAATTTTAGCATATTTTTCATCACCTACAACGCCATGTTTTATAAATTTAGCATGCACTCTGATTTGATGAGTTCTACCTGTTTGAATGACTATTTTTGCTAAGGTTTTTTTTGACTGCATCATAATAGGAGTAATGATGCTTAAGGCACTTAAACCATCTTTTGAAACTTTACTTAACGCCCCGCCTTTTGCTTTTATGGTAAAAATAGGCTCATTCACTTCAACCTCTTCAGCCAAAACCCCATCTAAAACCGCAATATAACTTTTATAAACTCTATGTTTTTTAAATTCTTCTATACAAAGCTTTCTAAAATCTTCATCTTTGCAAAGCAAAATCACACCGCTTGTTTCTTTGTCTAAACGATTTAAAAGCTTGGCATTAAATTTTTTCTCCAAGTCTTCACTCACATAAGCATAAGGTTTATTAATAGCAATAATCTTATCATCTTCAAAAATAATTTGAGGATTTTTGGTTTTTATCACATTAAATCTTGCCTTATCGCTCATCAAAGCTCTAGCAACCACAACTTTTTTTCCATGTGAAAAAACACAACCCTTATCAATCAAATCTTTAGCTTCACGATTTGAAATTTTTTCTTGCAAAGCTAAGAGTTTATAAGCTTTTTCTTGCATCAATTCCCTTTTGTATGGTCTGTATAATAAGATCTAAATTTTCTTTTTTGGAAATTTTAACTTTTAAATTTAAATAATGAATTTTATCATTTAAATCTTTTAAATTTTCGCAAAAATATACATTTTCTACTTCTTCAAATAAAGCCTTTTGATTATGAATAAATTTCCCACTGATTAATACATTGTCAAAATATGCCACTTCTATAGGATTGTGTCCTCCTATGCCTTCTATGAAAGAACCTCCAAGCACAACAACATCAGAAATTGCATAAAAATTTACAAGCTCTCCTAAAGCATCTAAAAGCAAAATTTTTTTAGCAAATTTCTTATTTTCATCTTTTAAAGAACTAAATTTTTCAAATTCCAAACCTTTGTTTAAAAGCAAATTTTCAACTTCTTTAAAACGCTCAGGGTGTCGTGGGGCGATAATGAGTTTTTCATTTTCTTCTAGTTTAAAATGATCAAGCAAAAGCTCTTCTTCATCTTTATGCGTACTAGCAAAAATAATAAGCTTTTCCTTAGGTTTGGCATAAATTTTATTATTTTTAATTTCTAAATTTGCCTTAATATTTTTAAAAATTTTAACATTTTTAGCTCCCAAACTTTCAAGTCTTACTTTATCTAATTCACTTTGAGCAAAAACTTCATCAATATAAGAAAAAATTTTTTTATAAAAAAAAGAAAATCTTTGATAAGAATGATAAGATTTATCAGATATTCTCGCATTAAGCAAAATAATCTTAGTTTTATAAATGTGTGCCATGAAAACAAGCATAAGCCAATATTCTGCTTCAAAAATTACCAAAACCTTACAAGGCTTAAACCAAAAAGGCAAAAAATTTTCAAAAGCAAGATAATTTACCTTTTTACAAAATTCTTTTGCATATTCAAAACCTGTTTGAGTAATAGTAGTTATTCTTGAATCAAATTTCAAAACCAAAGTTTTAATACTTCTTACCTCCCCGTAAGAACAAGCATGAAAATGTACATCAGCTTTTTCTTGATGTAAATTTTTATAAAGAAAAAATCGGGATTTTAAACTAGTTTTGTATTTGGATTTTAAAAAAGAAAGCAAAAGAATAAAGACGGCACAAAATAAAAATGCCGTCCAAGTTAAAAAATAATAAAAAAAGATCAATTTTGTTCTTCTTGCTCTTTATAAAGAATTCTTCCACAATGAGGACAAGTTACAATCTCTTCACCTTTTACAACAGACAGATAAGTCTTATCGTAAATTTTCATAAAACATCCATAGCATGCTTGTTTTTTAACAGGAACTACAGCAGTATTTTTCGCCCATTTGCGAATTTTTTCATAAAAACTTAAAACTTTTTGATTCATCTCGCCCACAAGTTTGGTTTTTTTATCATAAACACTCATTCTATCTTTTTCAAGAACTTCCATTTCAGATTTAATGCTTACTCTAATCTCATTAATATTTTGCTCTTGTTTGATTTTTTCTTCTTCAAGTTCTTTTTTATAAGTTTCTTTATTCTCTAAAATTTTATCCAGTCTTACAATTTCATCATTTGCAGCGTCTAATTGCTCTTTTGCAATATCTTCTTCAATTTTTAAAGCATTAGCTTCTTTTTCTGTTTTTACTGCACCACTTTTTTTAGAAAGCTCTTTAATTTTTGCCGAAAACTCAGAAATATGAGCATTATTTTGTACTTTTTGATTTTCTATATCTTTGATTTCTTCATCGATTTTTTCTAAATCTGTGTTGATTTTTCCTATTTTTAACTCAGCATCTTTTAAAGTCCTATTAATACTGTCTATTTTTGGTTCATAACTATCAATTTCTTGATCTATTTTTGATAAAAGCACTAATTGTTCGAGATATTTATTCATTTATTTTCCTTAAAAATATTGAAATGGATTTTTTGAAACTGTTATTATAGCTTGTAGCGGCAAATTTTTCAAGTCTTTTGCTAAACATTGAGAAAAATATCTCTCACTTTCAAAATGACCCAAATCAATAAGACTAATTTGATTACTAAGTGCCTCTAAAGCTTGATGATATTTAAAATCTCCGCTTAAAAAACAATCCGCATCTACTTTAGAAATTAAATCCCCGCCACTTCCAGTACATATAGCAATACGCTTAATGTCTTTTTTACCACAATCACTTACACGTAAAATTTGTAAATTTAACTTTTTTTTCACCCAGTCACACAAAGCTTCAAAAGACATAGAATTTTCCACATAAATTAAAAATTCGTCTTTAAAAGAAATTTTAAAACCTAAAATTTCTTCCGTAAAATAAGTGTTTAAATGACTTAAATCGTAATTTGTATGCATACTGATTAAAGAAATATTTTTACAAATCATTTCTTTAATAAAAGCTCTAGGATAAGTCTTGTCATATAAATCTTTTAAACCTTTAAATATCAAAGGATGGTGTGTGATAATTAAAGAATTTTCACTCGCTTCTTTAATGATATTTTCATCAATATCTAAGCTTAAATAAACAGTTGAAATTTCACTATCCCTATCTCCAAGCAAAATTCCACTATTATCCCATGATTCTTGGATATCAAAGGGACTTAATTGATCTAAAAAATTATAAATTTCACTCAGTTTCATTTAAATTTTTCTTATAAATTTCAGCACAATTTTTCGAAAGCTCACGAATTTTTAACATATAATCTTGTCTTTGTGCTACAGAAATTGCTCCTCTTGCATCTAAAAGATTAAAAGTATGTGCAGCAAGCATACAATAATCATAAGCAGGTAAAGCTAGTCCTTGTTCTAAAATATTTTTACATTCTTTGTAAGAATTTTCAAACTGCTCATTTAAGATCTTAACATCACTTACTTCAAAATTGTATTTACTAAATTCATATTCACTTTGCTTATGCACATCTGCGTATTTAATTTTTTCTCCATTAAATTCACTCCAAACTATATCATAAACATTATCAACATTTTGAAGATACATAGCTATTCTTTCAAGACCATAGGTAATTTCAGCACTTACTAAATCTACTGCTATACCGCCAACTTGCTGAAAATAAGTAAATTGAGTGACTTCCATACCATCAAGCCATACTTCCCAGCCTAAACCCCAAGCACCCAAACTTGGACTCTCCCAATTATCTTCAACAAAACGAATATCATGACTTTTTAAATCAAAACCCAAATTTTCAAGACTTTTAAGATATAATTCTTGGATATTATCAGGACTAGGTTTAATCAAAACTTGAAATTGATAATAAGCACCTAAGCGATTAGGATTTTCACCATAACGTCCATCAGTAGGCCTTCTACTTGGAGCCACATAAGCAGCTGCCCAAGGTTTTTTTCCTAAACTTCTTAAAAAAGTTGCTGGATGAAAGGTTCCTGCACCTGCTGGCATATCATAAGGTTGCATAATCGCACAACCTTGCTCTTGCCAATAATTTTGCAAATTAAGTATCATTTGTGAAAAAGTCATTGTATCTCTCTTTATTGTTCCATATTTTCAATAGGTTTTTCTAAATTTTTATTCATTTCCAAATCAGGCTCTGTCTTAGCTCCAAAAATTTCTGCGGTTTTACTCCACATTAATTTATATTTACGCTTGAGAAATTCTATCTCTTCACGCGCATGTTTTAGCTCATTGTTTAAGGTTTCTATAGTTTTTCTATCTTCATCATAAAGTTCTTGCATAGAATAAAGGGCGTCTTTTAAAAATTTATTCTCATTTTTTAATGCTTCAAGTGTTTCATCTTTAGCATCTAAAACTTTTTCATGCAAATTTAAAATAGTTCCTATTGTTTTTTCAACAAAACTTTCTCCTGCTAAAGTCATTGAATTTACCATTGCAGTTTGAGATTTTGCAGAACTAGGTACTACACTAAAAGTACCTTGATGAGCTTCGATGTAAATTTTACCCTCTTCTTCTTTAAAATTTAAAGCCCCATTGGCCATCATACCCTTAACCACATCTTCATTTAAATGCACAAGTTTACAAAATTCTTCAAGTTCAAGATAGGTTTGCATTTTTATCCCTTATAATAAAACTTCTACTTCTTTTGAATCAGATACAAGTTTTTTTTCTTTTTCAAGACGATCTTCTTTAAGCTTTTGTGCTAAATCAACATCATAAATAGCTAAAATTTGCATAGCCAAATAAGCAGCATTGATCGCTCCAGCCTTACCAATAGCTAAAGTTCCTACAGGAATTCCACTAGGCATTTGCACCGTAGAAAACAAAGAATCCATACTTGCAAGATTACTTCCTGGCATAGGCACTCCTAAAACAGGTTTTGTTGTATAAGCTGCAACAGCTCCAGCTAAATGCGCTGCCATTCCAGCTGCTGCTATAAAAACCTTCGCACCTTTTTCTTCAGCATTTGCAATATACTCTTTTGTTCTTTTTGGACTACGATGAGCTGATGAAATGATAAGTTCATACTTTACCCCAAAACTTTCTAAAGTTTTAGCAGCCTCTTTCATAGTCTCATAATCACTCTTGCTTCCCATTAAAATAGAAACAAAATTCATCTATATTTCCTTTCTTAAAAAACTTAATGCACTGATTTTATTTGGTAATTGGATTTCATGTTCATTACCGCTATGAATTTCGCTAAATTCTTTATTGTTTTTAGCAATGAGTTTTTTAAACTCTATAAAATATCTATCCTCTTTTTGATAAATTTTACCTAGTTCATTATCGCAAGTTTGAATCACATCGCCTAAAGGAGCTAAAATTTCATAAGGCGTGTTTAAAACGATTTTCCCTTTACATTTAAAAAAGCTTCCATCTTCGCTTATAGCATGTACTTGATGAGAACCTTCTTCTATGCTTGTATTATGATTTTGCGTGTCGGTTTTTTCTAAAGGACGCGAAACAAGATAGCCATCTGTAAAACCACGATTCTTAAGCGTAGCAATCTCTTTTTCATACTTACTTGACTCAAATTTACCCTCTAAAGCATCTTGTATGGCCATTTTATAAGTCCTTGTTGTAAGCGCAACATAATATTCGCTTTTAGTACGCCCTTCTATTTTAAAAGCACTGATACAATTTTCTTGCATGATTTTTTCTATATAAGAACAAAGATTTAAATCCTTAGAATTAAACACATGAGTACCATTTTCATCTTCTTCTAAACGAAATAAAGTACCATTTTCTGGATTTTTAGCATAAAGCTCATAATTAAATCTGCAATCATTTGCACAAGATCCACGATTGCTCATTCTTCCACTTTGCACAGAGCTTATTAAACAACGCCCTGAATAAGCAAAACACATAGAACCATGCACAAAAGCTTCAAGTTCAATATCGCAATTTTCTTTTAAAGCTTTAGCATCTTTAAGTCCCAATTCTCTCGCAATTACAACCCTTTTAGCACCCATATCCTTATAAACTTGAGCATCTAAATAATTTAAAATATTTGCCTGAGTAGAAACATGTAAAGAAATTTCAGGTGCAAGTTCTTTAACAAGACGCATAGCTCCAACAGAAGCTACGATAAAAGCATCAGGCTTCATCTCACGCAATTTTAAAATATGTCTTTTTAAACCTTCAATTTGAGAACTCAAATGAAAACCATTTAAAGTAACATAAATTTTCTTACCACGCTCATGAGTATATTTGATAGCCTCTTCAAAACTTTCATAATTAAATTCTCTTGCAGTGCGTGATCTTAAAGAAAAATTATTCACACCCGCATAAACCGCATCTGCGCCATAAGCTAAAGCAATTTTTAATTTTGTGAAATTTCCTGCAGGAGCTACTATTTCAGGAATGATCATTTTTGCCCTAAACTTGCAATTAAAGCTTCTATATCATCATTACTTACAACATCAGCAGTACTATCACCTTCAATATGCACTGCAGAACTTACACGTTTTTTATCATCAATTTTACCTTCAAATAAAGAACTCATATAACGGCTTAAAGCACGCATTACATTAATAACACGTTCGATTTTTTGACGATGTATATCTTGATACTGCATTGCATCCATTGCCATCATCACTTCATCTTGTCCGCTTTGAAGATTTCCGACAATCTGCTTAGAACTTTTTTTAGCTTGATTGTTTAATTCTAAAGCTTCACTGAAACTTTCCACATTAGGAAATTTTTCATTAAGTTTAGAAAAAATATCAATATTTTTTTCTATTGCTTTATTTATTTCTTTGAGTAAACTTTCAGAATCCGCAAAAAAATTATTAATACTTTCAAGCTTATCCATCATTTCCGTTGCTTTAAGCTCGCTATCTTTTGTAACATCATCTAACTGATGTACAACTTTATGCTCCTGATTTGGTGGGGGTGGTGGCCATACTACACTAGGATTAGGTTTGTAATCAGCTATTTTGACATCTTCTAACATCAAAGCATCTTCTTCGGTATTTGATTCTTCGGTTTTTACCTCTGCTTCTGTCTCTGAATCAAGATCAACATCACCATTCATCAAAGCATCAAGCTCTTCTTGAGTCATTTTTTTCCCTTTTTTAAATCTAGATTTTCAATAATTGCTCAAAATTATAATCAATTTTATCTAAAACAAAAATATAAATTTTTATTTTTTAATCTTTTTAAATTAAATTTTTAAATTTATTAAAAAAAATATATTAATTAAATCTTAATTAAAAATTTTATGATATAATTTTATAAATTTAATTACATAAAGGAGTAAAAATATGGGAAAATTTGTTAATAATATAGATGATTTTTTCAAATTTTGCAAACAAAATGAAGTGCTTTTTGTTGATTTTCGTTTTACAGATATGATAGGAACTTGGCATCATATTACCTATAATCTCCATGCAATCAATGAAGAAACATTTCAAACTGGCATTCCATTTGATGGAAGCTCAATCCATGGATGGCAACCTATAGAAAAATCAGATATGATTTTAAAACCTGATGCACAAAGTGCTTTTTTAGATCCTTTTACAGCTGATCCTACTATCATAGTATTTTGTGATGTGTATGATATTTACAAAGGACAAATGTATGAAAAATGTCCAAGAAGCATAGCAAAAAAAGCAATGGAACACCTTAAAAATAGTGGCATTGCTGATACTGCTTACTTTGGACCAGAAAATGAATTCTTTGTTTTTGATAGTGTAAAAATAGTTGATACTACTCATTGTTCTAAGTATGAAGTTGATACCGAAGAAGGAGAGTGGAATGATGATAGAGAATTTACCGATAGCTACAATACTGGACACAGGCCAAGAAACAAAGGTGGATATTTTCCAGTTCAGCCAATTGATTCTTTAGTAGATATTCGTTCTGAAATGGTTCAAACTCTTGAAAAAGTAGGTCTTAAAACTTTTGTTCATCATCATGAAGTTGCACAAGGACAAGCTGAAATAGGAGTAAATTTTGGCACGCTTGTAGAAGCAGCTGACAATGTTCAAATTTATAAATATGTTGTAAAAATGGTAGCTCATTTAAATGGCAAAACTGCCACTTTTATGCCAAAACCTTTATACGGAGATAATGGCAATGGTATGCATGTTCATATGAGCTTATGGAAAGATGGGGTAAATTTATTTTACGATAAAGATGGATACAGTGGACTTAGTCAAACTGCTATAAATTATATAGGTGGAATTTTAAAAAATGCTAGAAGTGTCGCAGCTTTTACAAATCCAAGTTCCAATTCTTACAAAAGAATAGTTCCTGGTTTTGAAGCTCCTTGTATTTTAACTTATTCTTGTCAAAACAGATCAGCAAGTTGTCGCGTTCCTTATGGCATAGGTAAAAATTCAGCTCGTATAGAAATTCGCTTCCCTGATAGCACTGCTAATCCTTATTTAGCTTTTGTTAGTCTTTTAATGGCAGGTCTTGATGGAATCAAAAATAAAACCATTCCTGTGGGTCCTATGGATGAAAATTTATTTGATCTTACTTTGGATGAAATACGTGAAAAAGGGATAGAGCAATTACCACATACTCTAAGAGGAAGTTTAGAAGCTTTAATCCGACATAATTCTTATTTAAAACCTGTAATGAGCGATATTTTTATCGATGACTATCAGCATTTAAAATTTGAAACACAAGTTTGGCCAGTAGAAGCTCGTCCAACTGCTTATGAATTTAAAACTTGCTACTCTTGCTAAAAATTTAATGGCGTTTAACACGCCATTAAATAAAAAAGAATTAAAAATTATTTATTTTATATCAACTATCGCTTAAGCTGATTTACAATTCCTAGCATATCATCACTTGTTGTAATTGCCTTAGAACCCGCTTCATAAGCCCTTTGTCCTGTGATAAGATCTGTCATTTCTTCAACAAGCTGAACATTACTAAGTTCTATAAATCCATGTCTTATTGTTCCAAGTCCATCTTGTCCTGCTATACCCGCAACAGGTGCACCACTTGCTCCTGTTTCAAGATAAAGATTATCACCCATAGAATGAAGACCCGCTGGATTTATAAACTGAACTAGCTCCACTTGGCCAATTTGAGTTTCTTGTTGCTCCCCTGGTAGCATTACAGAAACGGTTCCATCTGTAGCAACATTAATTGCTGTTGCGCCTTCAGGTATTGTCATTTCAGGTAAAAGTCTATAACCATCTGAATTTACAATATTACCTTCATTATCTTTTGTAAATTGCCCATTTCTAGTATATCCTATAGTGCCATCAGGAAGTTGTATTTGAAAAAAACCATTACCTGCAATAGCCATATCAAGACCATCAGTACTTGTTGATTTTAAATTTCCTTCAGTAAAAACTTTAGTTACCGCTGTTGGACGCACACCCACACCCACTTCTATACCCGAAGGAGAAAGAGTAGTAGCTGAAGTTGAAGTTCCTGCATACTTCATAACTTGATACATAAGATCAGCAAATTCTGCGCGACTTTTCTTAAAACCTGCTGTATTAACATTGGCGATGTTATTTGAAGTAACATCAATTTGTGTTTGCTGCGCTACCATTCCCGTAGCAGCAGTATGAAGTGATCTCATCATTTTTAATCCTTTTTTATTTTATTTTAAATTATTTAACAGCTGCAAGCTTATTGATAGCTTCTTGATTTAAGTCATCCATATGAGCTGTCATAACTTTTTGATACATTTCTACCATTCTGTTTGCTTCAATCAGTCCTACCATTTCAGTAACTGGATTAACATTTGATCCCTGAGAAAAACCTTGGCGAATAGCATTGGAGTTTTCCAAATCTCTAATGCGGGTTAGATCATCTATTTTATAGACATTATCCCCATCTTTTTGCAAAGCTCTTATATCATCTACTTGTGCTACAAATAATCTTGCATTTTGAGCTCCATCAACCTCAATGCTTCCGTTTTTATCAACGCTAATTTGAACAGCACCATTAGGAATGCGTATGCCAGCATTCTGAGGATTATTAAAATAATCACTACTTAATACCTTGTATCCTTGCTTATTTACCAAATAACCCTCATCATCAAGTTGAAAATTTCCATCTTTGGTTAATCTTACTTCTCCATCTTTGGTTTGAACCAAATAAAAAGCATCTTCTCTAGTCATTGCCAAATCCAAAGGATTGTTTGTGGCCTTTAAAGAACCTAGACTAAAATCCGTATATTCTTGAGAAACTTGCGGGATTCCATCTATTGTAGTATTTACAAAACGAGATGCATCTCTTGTGTGATTTTCTATAGGCAACTCATCCTGAGTTTCTTTAAAAATCCTTTTAAAATCTGCAATAACCACATCATCTCTTTTGTATCCACTTGTATTAATATTGGCAAGATTATTAGTAATCACATCAAGTTTATTAAACTGAGTTACCATTCCGCCAGTTGCTTGATAATATCCATTTTGCATATTTTCACCTATAAAATTAAGATTTTATAGCTATAAAAGCAAAGAGTGTTCCAACTTTTAAAAACAAAGAAAAATAAATATTTGAAAGATTATTAGGAGAGAATTTTAAACTATAAAAAGCAAGATTTGACTCAATCTTGCTTTAAAATCAATTTTAATCCATTTGACGACGCAAGAAAGTCGGTGTTTCAATTTGCGCCATTATCTCTTCATCGTAACCACCGCTTACCTTTTTAAGACTTAAATAAGGATTTTTCTTAGAAGCTTGAGCTTCTTCGGTAGATTTTTTAGCTACTGTATCTTTGTCTTCAAACCCTGTCGCAATAATAGTCACTTCAACTCTATCTTCCATGCTATCATCTGTAGTAGAACCAAAAATAATCTTAGCATTTTCATCAACAATTTCTTGTATACTATTTGCTGCTGCTGAAATTTCAAACAAAGAGCAATTAGAACTTGTTTTAAAATGTAAAATAACTCCCTTGGCACCTTTAATATCCATTCCATCAAGCAAAGGAGATTCTATAGCGTTTGAAAGAGCCTCTTCTATAGCATTTTCACCACTAGCACTACCAACGCCCATAAGTGCGAGTCCGCGATGACTCATGATGGTTCTTACATCTGCAAAGTCAACATTAATATCTCCATTATCAAGCAAGATAGACACCATACCTTTTACAGCACGAGCTAAAATATCATCAACCAATCTAAAAGCATCTTTAATGCCTGCTTTTTTATCAATAATGCTCAATAATTTTTCATTTTGAATTACAAGAATAGAATCACTTTCTTTTTTAAGCTCAAGGAGACCGCTTTCAGCAAGTTTTTTTCTTTGTTTTCCTTCGAATGCAAAAGGCATAGTTACAACAGAAACAGTTAAAGCTCCAATCTCTTTAGCTGCTTGTGCAATAACTGGAGTGGCACCCGTTCCAGTACCTCCACCAAAACCTGAAGCAATAAATACAATATCACTTTGACTAAGACTTGCTTTTATTTCTTCAAAACTTTCTCTAGCACTTTCTGCACCTACCTCAGGAAGCATACCAGCGCCTAAACCTTTAGTTTTTTTCTCGCCAAGTTGAATTTTAGTTTTTGCTAATGAAATTGAAATAGCTTGTGCATCAGTATTTGCTGCAATTAAATCAAGATCATTTAATCCCATTTTAACCATATGGTTGATCATATTACCGCCACCGCCACCGCAGCCTATAACCTTAATTTTTGCACCTTTATTATGTTGCATTTCTTCTACTAAAAATTCACTCATAAAAATTTCTCCTTGTTAAAATTGATTCATAATTTTATGCCAGATATTTGAAAAAACGCTAGGTTTTTTTTCTTTTGGCTCTTTAAAATCTAATTGTTCTTGTATTGCAATTGTATCATTTTCTTGCAAATTTTCATCAAAAAAATCAGATTTTATTTCACTTTCTGCATCTTTTTGCAAAACAATATCTTGTTTAATTTGACGATTAAAATTTTCAATTTCCCCTTTATATCTTAATTTTTCATTAGAATCAAGTTCATAAGGCGTAAAATACCCCGCTCCATATAAACAAAGTCCTATAGCACAAGTATTTTCAGGATCATTAAAAATTTCACTAAAACCAGTAATCAAATCTTTTCTTGCAGTAGCTAGTCTAACTGAGCGATTATCAAATGTTGCAGGAGCTAGCTCATCAATACCTGCTAACTTAGTCATTCCACCTGTTAAAACAACTCCACCGCCTATAGCATTGGCATAACGATTATCACTTAAGATTTTTGCCAAAATCATCAAAGTTTCTTCCGCTCTTGCATAAATTACGTTTGAAATAATATCCAAAGAAACTTCATTAACCTTTCTTTCATCACCCATTGAAGGAATTTGTATAAGGGTATTAGGCTGTTGTGAAAGAGCTGCATAATTAAGCTTGATTTTTTCTGCTTCTTTTAAAGGTGTATGCAATGCCATTGATAAATCTTGGGTAATATTAATCGAGCCAATTTGCAAACAATCATTATATCTAATTGAATTTCCAGTATGAACAACCATATCACAAATCGCTCCACCCATATCAATCAAAACAGCACCTAATTCCTTTTCGCTATCATCTAAACAAGCTATAGCTGAAGCATATCCTGAAAGAACTATATTATCCACTCTTAAATCAGCTAATTCAACTGCTTTCTTAAGATTTTTAATATGAGATTCTTGTGAAATCACTATATGGGTTGAAACTTCCAAACGATTACCACTCATTCCCAAAGGATCATCAACATGTTCAAGATCATTAACCTTAAAATTATAAGGCAAAACATGGATAATTTCATAACCACTTGGTAGATTGGCAGTATGCTTAGCTGTACTTACAGCACGATGAATTTCTTTAATGCCTATTTCATGATTTGGAATATTAACAACACCTATGCTATCAACGCTTTTAGTATAAGCACCTGATATAGACACCACAACCTTATCATAATGAACTCCGCTCATCATCTCAGCACTTCTAACAGCTTCTTCAATAGATTTAGAAGCAAGCTCTATATTGGTAATGGCACCTTTTTTAACCCCGTTGGTTTTCGACTTGGAAAAACCAATAATTTTTAATCCATCTTCATCTTTTTGAGCAATAATGGCACAAGTCTGGGTTGAGCCTAAGTCAATTCCTAATATATTCAAAATCAATTCCCTTTATAATAAATTTTTATCGGATATATCTTTTTAAGTTCATCAACAAGTTCTTGCTTAAGCTCATTTGCTTTTAAATTTCGCAAATTTTGTTCAAGCATAGTTTTGTATTGTTCAAATTTATCGGAGTTCATATCTAATTTTTGTTTATTTATTTTATATAATATTGCTTTATTGTCATTAATGATCACATAAGAACTATTTTGATCGGTATTAAATACATTCATCAAAAAATAAGCAAATTCAGAATCATTTAATATCTTATCACTAAGCTTTACACTCTCGCGAGAACTATCTCGACTTACAAAGCCTATATCATCGCCTTTAAAATTTACTAAACTATTTTTAGCTTTTTCTTCTAAATTTTTTCTAGCTTGTTCGCTTAAATACATAGGTAAAACTTCTTCTCTAGCTTCTTCAAAAGTTTTATTTCTTATAGGATCTACTTTATTTAGTTTAACTATGATATATCCGTTATTATAAGGTGCTGGTCGTAAAACATCTCCATTTTTAGCTTTATTCAAAAGATCAATTGGATAATAAACATCAGATTCACTAATATTTTGATCTTTTTGAAAATTATCTTTCCCGTTTTTTAAATCTAAAAATTTAGCATTAGCCACATTCTTTAGTTGTATTAAGGCGTAATCTTTAGCAACTTCATTTTTAGCAGACTGAAAATCCATCACTTTACCTGCAAAATCTTTATATTTTAGTTTATTTTCATCTTGATTATAAAATTTTTCTAATTCTTTGTCGTCAATTTTCTCATTGCTAACTGACAAAAAATAAGTTGAAATTTCATATATTTTTTTAGTTTTATAATCTTCTTTATGTTCATTCCAAAGCTTTTTTAAATCCTCTTCATTAATCTTAATATTTTTTTTGTCATAATCAATTTTTGCAATACTTAAAGCATCTTGCATGAAATAACTAGAAGCTAACATTTTTAATTCTTCATCTTTGCTAGGAATATTAAAAATTTGATTAAGTTTATCGGTAATTACTTCATTTGCAAGTTGTGTTTCATAATCTTTTGGAGTTAAATTATTGGCATTTAAAAGTTCATAATAAATTGTTTTGTTAAAATCCCCTGTAGGATCTTGAAATTCTCTAGTATTTGCAAGTTTTTGTAAAATTTCATTCTCGTTTACGCCAATACCCAAATCTTTGGCAAAATTTAACAAAAGCTTATCTTCAACAAGGGAGCTTAAAGCTATATTTTTAATGCCTAGTTGCTCAGCATTTTCTGGAGTTAAAGCACCATTGCTAATTTGATTATAATAACTTAAAATTTGTCTATATCTAGTATCAAATTCGCTAAAACCTATCTTTTCATTTCCTACGGTTGCAACACTCGAACTTCTATTGAGATTAAAATCATAAGCACCCCAACCTAAAAAGCCAGCGCCAACAAAAGCTATAGTACTAACCCATATAGTAACAACAAGATATTTTTTGTGATGTTGCATCCAAGTAAGCATATCATTCCTTGATTAAATTTAAACTAGATATTGTATCGTAGAAGTGTTTAAGTGGAGTTTAATTATAAAATTTTTACCAAAAAATATTTGTTCTTTAAATTTTATGATTTTTACAATGAAATTTAGTTATAATTATAGTTTATAAAAATTTATTAGGATTGATTTTGGAAATTCCTCATATCCCAGTTTTGCTTAATGAAGTTCAAGAGATTTTTAAAAATCTTAAAACAGGTTATTTTTTAGACTGCACTTTAGGATTTGGCGGACATAGTGAAGCTTTGCTTAAAAATCATCCTGATCTTAAATTCATTGCTTGTGATCAAGATCAACAAGCTTTAGAATTTTCTAAAAAACGTCTTAAAGATTTTCACAATAGGATAACTTTTATACAAAGTAATTTTAGTGAAGTTTTAGAAAAAATTTCATATAAAGAAGAATTAAGAGGTATTTTAGCAGACATTGGAGTTTCTTCATTTCAACTTGATAATAACGAAAGAGGTTTTAGTGTAAATTCTGACTTTTTGGATATGAGAATGAATCAAAACTCCAAAATATCGGCTTATGAGATTATTAATACTTATACAAAAGAGCAATTAACTTCCATTTTTAAAGATTATGGAGAATTGCACGATGCACATTTTATTGCTGAAAAAATTTGCCTAGAAAGAAGTAAAAATCCAATCAAAAGCGCCAAGGAACTTTATCAAATCATAGGAAAAGGCAAACAAAATCATAGAAAAATTTCCAAAGCCACTTTAGCATTTCAAGCCATTAGAATAGAAGTAAATCAAGAACTTAAAGTGCTTAAAGATTTTCTTGGGCATTTAGAAAATTTAAAACCAAAAAATTGCATTTTAGCAATCATTAGTTTTCATTCTTTGGAAGATAGAATAGTAAAAAATTTTTTCAAAAAATGGTCAAAAAACTGCATTTGTGATGAAAAAATAATGCGTTGCGAATGTGGAAATAACCATAGCCTAGGGCAAATAATAACCAAAAAAGCTATAAGTGCAAGCAAGGAAGAACTTTTAAAAAATTCTCGCTCTAGTTGTGCTAAAATGCGGGCTTTTTATTTTAATAATTTGGACAATAAATAATGCTAGAAGATGATTTTATAAAAGAACGCCAAAACATACGCCAAAAAATGCTGAAATTTTCTCGCGCTATAAATCAAGGCAAACCGCTTGATGATGATTTAAGAGATGAAATTTCTAGCGATGATATTTTAAGACGTCGTTTTAAAAAAAAGACTCCTAATAAATTCTTAGAAGAACTCGATGAAGAGTATGAGTCAAAACATACTAAAAAATCAAATATATATTTAAAAGAAGATCTGATCAATGTTAAATTAGAAGAAAAGCAATCTCTTGCTAAAAAATTTTTTTCCAAAATGAAAGAAAGGAAAAAAGAAGAAAATAAAAAAACTAAAAAGATTTTTTCGTTTGGAAGAAAAAAAATAAACAAGATAAAAAATATTCAAACCAAACCAAAAATTCAAACAAAAAATGATCAAAACCCTATCCAAGATAAAAAAGAAAAAAAAGAATCCATAAAATCTATAGAAAAAATTCAAAAAACCGAACCTAAGATACAAAATTCTCAAACTATAGAAAAACGACCTGATATTAAAAAACAACCCGATATTAAACAAAGTTTGGAAAATTTACAAAAAAAAATAACACCACAAGAAAATAAACAAGAACTTCCAAAACCATCTAATCAAGCTCAAGAAAAACAACAAAATGATGAAGATGCTCAAAAGGCAAAAAATGTTTTACTAGAAGGCTTCTCTAATGCCACCAAAGAAGATAGAAACCTAAATTTCAATCATCTTCTTTTTGCGGCTTTACTTGTTAGTTTTGCGTTATTTTTATTTGCTCCACAAATTTATATTAGAAATCAAATTTATTATCTTAGTAGAGAAATTGCTACATTAAGAACAGAAGAAAGCGTTTTAAACGAAGAAAATAAAGATTTAAAAAGAAGACTTGAAAATATGCGATTCCAAAATCAAATTTTAGATTATTTAGAATGAATAATCTTATCTAAAACATACTGCTCTAAATTTGCTTTTGGAATTTCTTCTTTTAAGGCTTCCTTATAAATTTCACCTGCCATTATAGAGTATTTTTCATAAGCAAAATAAGGGAAATGCAAAGCCCAAGCTTTTTGTATTATTTTTTTTGAGATTATTTTGCGAGTATAAACTTTAAAAATATCATATCCTATAAATACACAAGCAGTAACCATAACAGCACTCACTATGCTTATATGAAAGTCAAGTTTTGTTAAAAAATAATGAGTAATTAAAAGCAATGGTAACAAAACCACAGCACAAAAAACACCAAAATAAATATAAGAATTTAGAATTTTGAAATTAAAATTTAGCTTAGAAGGATCTACAAGCATACCGTCATTAAAAAGTGCATTTGCCTCTAATAAATCCTTCACTAAAACAGGTTGTTCTGATACTTTAAATAAAAAACGAAGGCTAAATTCTTTAAATTTTTTCATAATCCACGCTTTATTTTTTAATTAAAATTTTATCTAAACAAAATTAATTTTTACTAAATATAATCCTCTTTCAATTGCTTATTAATTCTTCTGTGATTCTGGCTATTTCTAATTCTTCATCTGTAGGAATAACAAGCACTTTAACTTTAGAATTTGCATGATTTATCATTCTTTCGCCCGAAATCCTTTGTTTGTTAAGTTCAAAATCTAACTCGATACCAAGATGAGCTAATCTCTCACATACTTTTTGTCGAACCAAACTATCATTTTCTCCTATGCCACCTGTAAAAATAATAGCATCGGTTTTTGGCAACACAGCAAAGTAGGATCCTATATATTTAACAAGACGATAACAAAACATATCAAGAGCCAAGCGTGCTTTATCATTACCTTGTTCTATCTCTCTTTCTATATCTCTAAAATCATTATAACCGCAAATTCCATATACTCCACTTTTTTTATTCATCAGTGTATCTATTTCTTCTATGGTTAAACCCTTAAGATGACTAATAAAAGGTAAAATAGCAGGATCTAAATCTCCACAACGCGTTCCCATAACAAGCCCTTCAAGCGGAGTAAATCCCATAGAAGTATCCACACTCTTACCTTTTTCTATAGCACATACACTTGCACCATTTCCAAGATGAGCAGAGATAACATTTAGTTCACTTTTATCTTTTTCAAGCAAACTTGCCGCTCTAGAACTGACAAAAGCATGAGAAGTCCCATGAAAACCATATCTTCTAATATTATGCTTATCATAAAAATCATAAGGCAAAGCATACATATAAGCAAAATCAGGCATAGTACGATGAAAAGCTGTATCGAAAATAGCCACGTTTGCAACACTAGGTGCAGCTTTAATCATTGTTTTTATACCTGCTAAATGGGCAGGATTATGCAAAGGAGCAAAAATACTAACCCTATCTATCTCTTTAAGAACATAGTCATCTACTAAACAATGCTCACTTAAATTTCTTCCCCCGTGAACTATACGATGACCACAGCCATCAAGAGCATTTAAATCCGCTAAAATTCCTGATTCTTTAAAAAGCTCATTGACTATACTAAGTCCTTCTTCGTGATTATTTATCATTAATTCTCTTTCAAAACTTTCATTATTTAAAACATTTTTTAATATAACTTTTGAATTTTGCTCTCCGATTTTCTCTACTAAACCACTCGCTTTAACGACTTTATTATCAAAAAATTTAAATTTAATCGATGAAGAACCTGAATTTAAAACTAAAATTTTCATTTATTATTCCTTTCTATTGAGCTTGTATAGCACTTAAAATAACAGTATCTACAATATCATCTACCAAACATCCACGACTTAAATCATTAACAGGTTTTTTAAGACCTTGCAAAATAGGACCGATTGCTAAAGCATTAGCAGTTCTTTGAACTGCTTTGTAACAAATATTTGCTGCATTAAGATCAGGAAAAATATATACATTTGCATGGCCTGCTATCTTAGAATTTGGCATTTTCTTTGCTGCAGTCTTTGGATCATAAGCGCAATCAAACTGCATAGGACCATCTATATTTAACTCAGGGTATTTTTCTTTAGCAATCTTTAATGCTTCTTTTACAAGATCTACGCTTTCTCCCTTACCGCTATCACCACTAGAATAAGAAAGCAAAGCTATTCTTGGTTCAAGTCCAAAAGATTTAGCAGTCATAGCACTTACATAAGCACTAGTTGCAAGCTGTTCAGCAGTTGGACTTGGATTTACAGCACAATCAGCAAAAGCTAAAACTTGATCTTCAAGCCCCATAAAGAAAATTCCCGAAACAGAACTAATACCTTCTTTGGTTTTAATAAGCTGCAATGCAGGGCGAATCGTTTCAGCCGTAGTAGTTGATGCTCCACTAACCATAGCATCAGCTTTTCCAGTATGTATAAGCAAAGTTCCAAAATAAGTTTTATCCTGAACTAGCATCTTAGCCTCTTCTAAACTCATTCCTTTAGATTTTCTTGCCTCATAAAGAATGGAAGTAAATTCTTGATTATATTCTGAATTGAGCGGATTCATAATTTGTATAGTACTTAAATCAAGACTTAATCTAGCAGCATCTTGTTTGATTTTTTCCTCATCACCTAATAAAATAAGATCAACAACTTTACTTTTTAATAAAATTTCAGCAGCTTTTAAAATTCTCTCATCATTACTTTCTGGCAAAACAACAGTTTTTTTATTTTTTACGCTTTGTTTAATCAATTCATATTTAAAACGATGTGGAGTTATAAAATCATACTCTTCAAGCTTTTGCACTTCCTCAAAATTAAAATTTTCATTAATCAAAACATAATTACGACCATCTAGGGCATGATCGAAATATTTTTGAGCTATAAGTTTATCCTCATCGTTAATAATAGCAGCGATAGGGGTATTAAGATTTTTAGCCAATTTTATACTAAGATCAAATCCATCAAGTATTCCAAATTCGCAAAAGCTATTTACAAGCACAAAATCGTATTTGCGTTTTAACTCTTCGTATTCTTCTAAAATAACATTAAAAAAATTATGAGGATCTTTGCTAAATTCCTCCATTGCTTCTCTAAAGGTAAAACCATAAGCGCTTTTTACAGTTTGATTGATATTAAATTCTTCCAACCAACCTTGCAAAACAGGGACGCGATGTATGTATATTACAGGGCAATAAATTGCGATATTTTTGTAAATTTTGCTATAATTTTTAAGCAAATTTGTACTAATAATAGTATTTAACTCATCACTTCTAGATCTCATCAAATAAAGATTTGCCATCATTTTCTCCTTGAATTTATAAATGTGGAACACTCTTTGCTTTTTCTAATTTTAACAAAGAAAAATAAAAATTCATATTTTAAAGGACGAAAATGAAAAAAGTTTTATTTTATGTGTTACCGTTTGCGTTTTTTGGTTGTTCTGCAACGGTTGATCCGCAAATTTCAATGAAACCACCTGCTTATGTAGAAGAACTTGCACCAAAACAAAGTAATAATGTAGAAAGTGCACCAGGATCGCTTTTTGGCAAAGGGGATAATCCTTTATTTTCAGATAAAAAAGCTATGAATGTAAATGATTTAGTTACAGTTGTTATACAAGAAAGTACCACTCAAAGCACACAAGCTAATAAAGCAACAAGTAGAACTAATACCTCAAATTTAGGCGGAGGTGCTTTAACAGGAAGTTCAGGAGTGGTAGCTAATGCTCTTAATAAAGTCAATGCTTATTCTAATATAGGCTTTCAAACCAATAGTTCAAACAACTACACAGGAACAGGCTCACAAAGCAGAAATGAAAGTTTCAATACTACAATTTCAACGCGTGTAATTAAAATTTTATCAAATGGTAATTATTTTATCGAAGGCTCAAGAGAGCTTTTAATCAACGGAGAGAAACAAATCATACAATTAAGCGGTGTTATTCGTCCTTATGACATCGGTCAAGACAATACTATAGATAGTAAATATATAGCAGATGCTAAAATTCTTTATAAAACAGAAGGTGAAGTGGATAGAAGCACAAGAAAACCTTGGGGTAGCAAAGTTATAGAAGCGATATGGCCATTCTAAAAGCAAGGTTAAACCTTGCTTCTTGGCTTTTATTCTTTTACAGCCCTACTTTTAACCTCATCTTCAACTTCAGCTAAAAATCTATCTACAAGTTCACTTTCTTTTAATTTAGCTACAACTTCACCATGTCTTATAACAAGTCCTTGATTTTTCCCAAAGGCTATAGCCACATCAGCGCCCTTAGCTTCACCTAAAGCATTTACTACACAACCCATAACACTGATATTTAAAGGTTCTTTTATATGCTTGGTTTTTTCTTCTACGATTTTAATCGCGCTTAACAAATCACTTTGAATCCTACCGCAAGTTGGACATGAGATGATATTTACTCCGCTTTTTTGCACTCCACTATCTTGCAAAATCGCTCTTGCTACACGAATTTCCTCTTCAAGCTCACCCGTCATAGAAACACGCATAGTATCGCCTATACCTTTAAGAAGTAAATTTCCTAAAGCTATAGAACTTTTTACAGTGCTATGAAATTTAGTTCCTGCTTCAGTTACCCCTAAGTGAAAAGGATAATCACAAAGCGGTCTTAATCTCTCATAAGCTTCTATAGTTTTTTGAGCATCTGAAGTCTTCATGGAAATTTTAATATCAAAAAAGTCTAAATCCTCTAAAAGCTTGATATTATACATCGCACTTTCTAGCATAGCATCGACACCATAGCCAAATTTATCACTAAATTGTTTTTCTATGGAGCCGTGATTTACACCGATACGTATAGGGATACCCCGTTCTTTACATGCTTTTACCACTTCTTTGATATTTTCTTTAGAACCTATATTGCCAGGATTTATACGCACTCCATCGATAAATTCAGCACAATATACAGCCAAATTATGATTAAAATGAATATCTACGATTAAAGGTAGAGGACTTTTAGCTTTAATCTCTTTTAAAGCCCTTGCATCAGCCATATCCAAGCACGCCAAACGCACTATGTTTGCTCCTGCAAAATAAAGACGATTGATTTGTTCTAAAGAACCTTCTATATCTCTTGTTTTAGTAAAAAGCATAGATTGAACTGAAATGGGTGCATCACCGCCTATTAAAACATTTCCTACTTTGATTTGTCTGGTTTTAAATCTTTTATACTCCATAACTTCACTCTTTGAAAAATTTTAATATCAAATTTTAACTTTTTATTGCTTTAATTAAAGTTTATTTTTGATAATATAGGAAAAATTTTTACATTTATACTAAACAAAAAAGGAGGTTATCTATGGATTTTTTTAAAAATGGTGGAGTTATTTGGATTACAGGACTAGCAGGAAGTGGCAAAAGTTATATTGCAGAAGCATTATACAAAAAATTAAAAGAAAAATACAATAATATTATTTATCTTGATGGCGATGAACTGAGAGATCTTTTAGAGCATTATGGATATGATAAACAAAGTCGTATCGATATGTCAATAAAGCGTTCTAAATTTGCACATTTTCTCAGTTCTCAAAATATGCTAGTTATCGTAAGCGCTATTTCCATGTGGAATGAAATTTACGAACACAATAAAAAAACTTTAAAAAATTACTTTGAAATTTACATAAAATGCGATTTTGAAGAATTAAAAAAACGTGATAAAAAAAACTTATATAGCAAAAACTTAAAAGGTGAAATTTCAAATGTTGTGGGAATGGATATTGATTTTGATGAACCAAAATCTAATTTAATAATTGATAATACTTATATGACAGAACTTGACAATAAAATTTCCTACATCTTAACAGCTCTAAAAGAAAAAAAATAAAGAAAAAAGCATGCAAAATCTTTTACTCTATATAAAAAATAACCTAACTCCAACCCTAGCTCAAATTCTTTTACAAGCTTTAAAAAATTCGAATAATGAAAAATTTTTTACCTTTGTTTTGAAAAATATTGAAACAATTTGCACTTGGCTCAATTCTAGCGAATTTAAGAATAGATATTTATCAATAAAACATCCTTATCCACCTTTAATCAATCCTAATTTTATAGAAATAGATGCTAGTCGACATTGTGCAGAATTAGCTTGGGATTTAAATTTACCCCTACCTAAACACTATAAATTTATCTATATTTCTCCACATGGCGTTGGAGCAGCAGCATTTTTAAGATACCTTAATCAATGTTGCGATGTAACTTGTTTTGCCTCCTGGGTTTTACCACCTGATGCCAAAGAAAGATATTGTCTTAATTACATGTGTCTAAATGACAATACGATTACTCAATATGCTATTAATATATCAGAAATTAATCTACCTTATTTTGATAAATATCTATCTTTATTGGATTTTAACTCTAAAATTATTTGCGGAGTTCGCGATCCAATAGGAATTTTAAAGCATAACTGGGGAAGAGATTGGAGTAAAGTTTTAAGAAACTATCCCTCTGAATTTAATCTAACTTATGATTGGCGTTATTATATTGACTATCTTACTCATCAAAATCATAAAATTAAAATCGATATAAACGAACTACAACAAGGAGTTTTTATCATCTCTTATTTATTAAAATATTTTAACAAAGACAATGTATACTATCTTGATATGGAAGAAATCCGCCAATCAAAGGCCTTCGATACCATGAATTTACTTGCTATAAATTTTAATTTTACCCCCCCCCATAAAGATAAATTAGATTTATTTAAAATTAAAGAATTTAGAGGTTATATTCGCTATCTTTTTCCTATCACACTCTATGCAAATTCTAAAGATATTAATAACACCTTTTATCTTAATACTCCTAAAAATAATAAAAATTTCAATATTGATAAAACTTCTAGCATTCCCATAATTTTAGACAGAAAACATATCAATCATGAAAAAATAGACATAATACAAGAAATTATAAAAAACGATCTATGTAATGATATGGGTGTATATATTGATAAAAATGATTTTAAACAATTAGAACAAAACAATCTTTTATTTTCAACAATTAAACATTATTTGTATGATTTTTTATATCAAATTAAAATAACCATAGATGAAACAGAATCAAAAATGATGAAAGAAAAAGATGTAATAGATTATTTTATAAAAAATAAATCACTTGTTTACACTTTTTTTAATATTTTTGAAAATGATCTAAATCATTTAAAGCAAAAATTTCCCAATATAATTAACTCTTGGACATACTATAAAGAATTTGAAAAATGCGTCAAGAGTTAGATGACAATATTCAGGGAAAAGATGTAAGGGGTATTTTAAAAAGAGTATGTAACTATCCCTAAATAATTTTAGCAAAAAATACCAAATAATAGGATTTTAAAGCTTACAAAAATGACTTTTTATCTTTCCTAGTTTAAAGTGTAAAAAATCCCAAATATCCCAAAAATCCCAAAATGTCTGTTTTATCCCAAAAAAACTGATTAAATGCTGTTTAAAAGGCGGATAAATACGAGCTTTGATTTTAAATTTTATATCCCAAAAGTGTTTTTTACTCTCTAGGATAGTTACATTTTTGCTTAAAATATTCTTATATTTTTTAACCTTGTAACTATCTCTATAAAACACTATATAATCATACTTTAACCACTTTTTATATAAAAATAGTATGTAACTATCTATAGCTTTAAGGTTTGGAGGATAGTTACATAGAAAACTTAAACATTTAGTTGGTTTTTATAATCTTATAATAGACTAAGATTACTTCAATTTATTTAAAAATTATTTTTATTTTTGATTTTATTTTTTAACTTTGATGATAACTTTTGCCAATTATAATGTTTTTTAAAAGATAAATATAAAGAGTGATTAACTTTTATAGAAATATATAGCTATATTTAGTTTTAGGTTTGTAAATATAGCTACATTATTTTTTAAATTAAATTATGATATATAGGTATTGCATCTATTTTTTAATTTTATAAGTTTTTTAAGCCCCAAGGGATTATTTTTTTTGAAATCATCGCTATTTAAGTAACAATCATACCTTTCCAAGATATCTTTTAACATATGTGCAAAATGCTCCATTATAATACCTTCATCTATCCTATTATTTTCAATAAAAGTTTGAAGTGTTTCAAAATAATTCATCATCATTATAATTGATCTTTTTAATTCTGGTTTTTCTTTAATTTCTTTTAATATTTCTTCATTTCCTTTTTTTCTTTTATATTTTGTTGCTCTCTTGTATAATCTCTTGCCTCTATAAAATGTTTTTCATCCCATTTAGATAATAACTGCATTGTTAAATTAAATTTATCCGCTCTTGTTTTTTCAAAAATAGAATAAGCATTTAACACCAATGAGATTGACACCGCATAGGCAGAAATGGCAGATGCAATAATTTTAACTTCTAAATTAAAATATAAACATAAACATACGATTGCAAAAAACCCGATCATCCACAGAATAAAATATTTATTTTTTAATATTTTCATTAAAATCCCTTTAATATATAATTAAATTTCATTAGAATTATATATTAATTTTTTTTAATTTAGTCAATTTTAAAATTACCTTGCAAAGTTAAAGCTTTATTCTTTGACTTTAATTTCTAATACAAAATTAAGTATATTTTTATTTATAAATTTATAATTTTAACTTAAAAAATTAACCTTTTAAAACAAAAGTTTTTAATTGCCTTTTGTAATTTTTTGTTAAATTTCTTTGAAATTAAAATCAAAGGATTTAACATGCAAATGCAAGAAGTGATTGAAAAGTTAAAAGATATATTAGCCAGTGAAGGTAAGTGTAATTTAAAAACAAAAGATATAGCCAAAGAACTAGGAATTCATCCTGATACTTTTAATTCCATGAAATTTAGAAACTCCATTCCATATCCACAAATCCTAAACTTTTTAAATCAAAGAAATATAAGCATTAATTATTTCTTCTATGGAAGTTCCCCAAAAGATCAATTAGAATGTGAAAACAAGTATAAAATTTTAAAGCTTTATAAAACAAATGCAAGTTTAGGCGGAGGTGGTATAAATGATTTGATTGATAGCTCTGATTTAATCATCGACGAAAAGGTTTTAAACTTTTTTGGAAGTAAAGAATGTGAGTTTATTACTTGTTACGGAGAGAGTATGGAACCAATAATAAAAGATGGTTCAATTTGTGTAATAGATAGAAATAAAACTTTTAAGAATAAAAGCATTTGTGTGATTAATACTAGAGATGGACTTTTTATAAAACAAGTTTTAAAACAAGATGATGGAGTGATTTTACACTCTTTAAATCCTTTATATGAAGATATATTTTATAAAAATGGAGATTTTTTGCTAATTGGTGTGGTAATTGGAGAACTTTCAAGACTATGACAGCACACAATAAGCTAAGCCAAGCTAATCTTGTCTCATCAATACAAAAGGATATAAAGATGGATAGAGTATCAGCAGACATAAGACAAGGTGTTAACAAAAGATTTATAAACGCAATTTGCAATCATAACAATGAACTTGTTTTAGAATATCTTAAAAATGGTATGAGTGTTACTAAAGAATGCATGGGTAAAGAGCCTATGTTTTATGCAGTAACTCATAATAATTTTGGAGCGATTTTACTTTTATTAAAATACGGTGCTATTTTAGATAAAGAGTACCTAGAAGAAAGCAATAAAAATTTTAGCAAAGAAGCTTTAGAATTTTTAGCCTCTTTGCTCTAAAAAGGATATGTATAATCTTGTTTTATCAGACCTACATTTTTAAGTCTGTGAAAAACAGCTTGCTTTGAAACTTCGAATTTTGAAGCAATAAGTAATATTGCTTCTGCTGCCTTTAAGTCAGGTGTTGTTTTTCTGCATTCTGCTATAAAATCTTCTATTTGTCGAAGAGGCATAAGTAGTCTTGCCGCAAATTGATTGGCTCTAGTTTCTATTCCACCATATGTATTGCTTCTATAAAGGGTTTCATAACTATCAATAATAGGATTTTCTATGCTAGGTAAAATATCATTAGCTAAATGCCCTAATTCATGTGCCAATGTAAAACGCTGTCTATTTTTATTTTTAAGCGGATTTATCCAAATAATAGGTTCACCTTTTTCATCTACGCTAATTTGACCTTCAGTGTCAATTTTATCAAGGTCAAGATCTTTAACTACATTTATACCTAATTTTTGAGCAATTTCAAACGGATTAAATGGTGGTTCTTTCATTTCCAATAAATCTAAAATTTCATAAGGGGTTTTATCTTTTATTTCTTTATAAGTCATTCCAAACCTCCTATTTGTGATTTTTCTTGATCAATATCTGTCAATATAGATATTTTATCATTTATATGTAAATCGACCATTCTTTCAAATTCTTCCATAAATTCACTATTTTTTAGAATTTTATTTATAAAATCATTGCGTAATTTCTCATCTTCTATAATTTTATTTAAAAATACATCAGTTGTTTCTTTTATTAATCTTTATTTATCACGGTTATAATATATAGTAAGCCCTATGGCAATAACAGCTGTTAAGTAAAGTAGCAATAGCAACAATTAAACTTCCATAAGTTAGATAAGAACTTGCAATAGTAATAATATCAGAATTGGTGTAATTGTTT
The DNA here is from genome assembly GCF_008000505.1 of Campylobacter sp. 2014D-0259. NCBI lineage: Bacteria > Pseudomonadati > Campylobacterota > Epsilonproteobacteria > Campylobacterales > Campylobacteraceae > Campylobacter > Campylobacter sp. 2014D-0259. The sequence continues at coordinate 176,272 of NZ_VOAQ01000007.1, read as the reverse complement.
TCTATAATAAATCCTTAAATTATTTTTAATTTTAAAGGTACTTTACCATATTTTTACAAAATTAAATATTAAAGAGAGTATTTTTACTCTCTTAGCTTGCTAAAAATTCATAATCAAAAGCTCTTTACTTTCTTTTCTTTTTAAAACATTATTATTTAAAGAATACCTTACTTTTAATTCCTTAATATTAAAATCTTTATAAAGCTCTCTTATAAGCTCACAATCATTATAAGAAAGCATAAATTTACCCTTGATATTTTTTAACAACTTGCAGCGAGATGCTAATTTTTATTCAATACCAAAACTTAATGTTTCGGCTTCTACCAGTGGTGACAATGAGTTAATTGGGCTCGAAGGATATGAAACAGGTGAAATGCTTGAGCTTAGTAAAGCCTTTTTTAAAACAACGCCTAAAAATATGAAAGCTATTAAAGTTGATGGTTATTCTATGGTTCCAATGCTTTTACCTGATAGCTGGGTTGTTTTTGAAGAAACGCATAAGTATCAAGGAGATGGATTGTATATTTTAAATTTTGATAACCAATTAATGGTTAAACTTTTGCAATTAGATCCAATAAGTAAAGTTTTAGATATTATTAGTGTAAATAAGGATTATAAAAGCTATAGTTTGGACTTAAAAGACTCGCAAGTTGAGCTGATTATACAAGGCAAAGTTTTGCGTTTTATTATATAATTTAAAGGAATTAAAGTGAATATTGTGTTGCTAATATTAATAAGTATCTTTATTTTCTTTTATGTAATTATTTATATAGAAAAATAAAAGGAACACCAAATAAGCCGCTAAAAGAAATTTGGAATGAATATAAGCAGGAAATGCAAAAAATCAACGAAGAGCATAGGTAAAAAATGCAGAAAATTGATGAAAATTTTAAAAAAGAAAAAGAGCAAAATAAGGACTTGGAACTTAATAAATTTCAAATAACCTCACGCGAAATTTTTACCATAAAAACTCCAGAGAATAAAGATGTTGAGGTTGAATTAACTTGTACAGCTGGATTAATTCAAACTAGCCAAATTAATTATGAAGAGATTGTTAGAAAAGAATTTTTATACAAATGTTTTCCAGTAACTTGGAATGATTTTTTAAAGCTTAACAAGTATGAAAAAAATTGGCATATACAGTTAAAGATTGTGATGATATTGGATTGTTAAAAGAGGTTTATGAGCAAATATTCAAATATTTAAAATGACAAAGTGAACTTCCTGAATATTTTAAAAAAGATATACGATCTAGGAAGAGATATTTGCACGAATTTTCGGACCCCGTTCAAATAAAAAGCAAATTAAGTTTAAAAGCTTATCGCTACTATATCGACTTCTTTTTAATGAAATACCAGAAGGAAGCTATTTTCCTATGCAAACAATGCATAGGGGTGATGAGTTGAATGAAGCTTTATATAATACTTACTTTTTTAAAAGATGATGAAAGTATAGATATATATTATCCGCCAAATTTTTATGAAGATACATCAATTTTTAATATAGTAGAACATAGTTTTTTTAACAGTAGGGAATATTATAAAAATTACAAACTTTTAATCGTTTTGATTTAAAGCCACACTCTGATTGCGACTTTAACATTCCAAAATATATAGTAAAGCATTATTTGGATATGAAAACTATTGTTAAAGAAAATGAACATCATAAACGAATTTTTTGTTAGTTTTATTTTAATAAAGTTATATTTTAAGTTTAAGGTTTGTAGAAAAATAAAATTTCCACTTTTATGGAAGTTTTATTTTTCCAAATGGAAATTTTATTTTTCCGCCGACAAAAGATTTGTAAATTAATAAAAAAAAGATATAATTGCATTTTAATTTAGAGAAAGGAATCAATATGAAACAAGGGGATTTTACAGAGGTTGCAAAGCATTATCATAATAGACCTGCTTATAGTCCGTTTTTACTTGAAAAACTTGTAGCTTGTATCAATGATAAAAATAAAAATTTAAAAGATTTAAATATTGTTGAAGTAGGAGCTGGCACTGGAAAACTTACTAAGATGTTGGGAGAAATGTTTGGATGCCAAATTAGCGCTGTGGAACCAAACGATAATATGCGTGAAGAAGGGCAAAAATTTACACAAAATTTATCAAATATTTCTTGGCACAAAGGAAGTGGTGAAGAAACCTGCATGAGCAATAATCAAGCTGATTGGGTCATCATGGCTAGTTCTTTTCATTGGACAGATCCTAAAAAATCTCTCCCAGAATTTAATCGTATATTGACAGGGGGGGGGTATTTCACTGCGATTTGGAATCCTCGCCACATTGTAGAGGGTTCGGTTTTTGATGAAATCGAAAAGGAGATTAAACATATTGTTCCAGAGCTTGCTCGTGTAAGCAGTGGCACTCAAAATGTTAAAAAATGGGAAGAAATTCTTGTTTCAACAGGAGATTTCACAGACTGCTTTTTTATGGAGTGTGACTATAAAGAGTTTTGGGATAAAGAACGTTATCTTGGAGCTTGGCATTCTGTAAATGATATACAAGCACAAGCAGGTGAAAAAAGGTGGAAGGAAATTTTAGAGATGATAGAAGCTAAAATTTCTCATATGCAAAGTATAGAGATTCCTTATAAAATAAGAGCATGGACAGCTAGAAAAGCATAAAATACCTCCTTTTTTTCATCAAGCTTGTCAAAGATGAAAAAAAGGAAATAAAATGCAAAAACTAGTAGAACAAGTGTGGGATTATACCAAGCATGCTAAATTTTATAGCTATAGACCAAATTATGCTCCAAAAACTATAGATATGCTTATTAGTTTAGTTGGAAAAAAAGATATTAAAGTCGCTGATATCGGTGCAGGAACTGGAAATTTAAGCATTATGCTTTTAGAAAGAGGATGTAAGGTAGTATCTGTAGAACCAAATGATGCGATGCGTGAGATCGGGATAGAAAGAACTAAAGGTGAGAAGGTTGATTGGGTTAGGGCAACAGGTTTAAACTCAACACTTCAAAATAGTGAATTTGATTGGGTGACTTTTGGTAGTAGTTTTAATGTAATGGATAGAAATGAAGCCTTAGAGGAAGCGCATCGCTTATTAAAATTAGAGGGATATTTTTCTTGTATGTGGAATCACAGGGATTTAAACGATCCTGTACAAAAAATAGCTGAAGATACTATTGTAGAATTTGTACCAAATTATACAAGGGGAACAAGAAGAGAAGATCAAAGACCAATTATAGAGAGTCGAAAGGATCTTTTTGATAATATTGTTTATATTGAAGAGGATTTTTATTTTCATCAAAGCATTGAAAATTATATTAATGCATGGAAAAGCGTTAAAAATCCTTACTGGGATTTGGAGGCTGATGAAGGAAATGAACTTTTTAATAAAATTAGTGATAAAATTTCTCAAAGACTTCCTAAGGAATTTAGCATAAAATATACCACTCGTTGTTGGAGTGCTAAAAAAATATAAAACTAAGGAAAAATATGGCGGAGTTAAAATTTAAAACCAAAGCACAAAATTTAAAAAATTTACAAACAAAATTAAAAAAAGCAAAAGTTCTATCTTTGGTTTTAACTTCGCTTGAAGAATTAATATCAAATGAAGATAAAGTTTTACAGGACATTCAAACTTTAAAGGCTAATAGACTCATTATAAGAAGTTCTTCTTTAAGTGAAGATAGTATGAAAAACTCCAATGCAGGTGCTTTTCTTTCTTTGGCAAATATTAAAGCTGATTCTAAAGATGAATTATTAAAAGCTTTATATGAAGTTGCCAATTCTATGCCATCAAAAAGCGATGAAATTTTAGTTCAACCTATGCTTGAAAATATTACTCTTTGTGGCGTTGGTTTTAGTGTTGATAAGGATAATTTTTCCCCTTATTTTTGTCTTCAATATGATGAAAATGGTTCAAATAGCTCTATTACAGATGGAAGTAGTAAGAGTGCAAAAACTTACTATCATTACAGAGATTATTTAGAATTTAAAGATATTAGACTTCAAAAAATTATAGAACTTATAAAAGAATTAGAAGTTTTATATAACTGTTGTTTTTTAGATGTTGAATTTGCATTTGCTATTCAAGATGATGAGGAAGAACTTTTTTGCTTGCAAGTGCGTCCTTTGGTTATGCATGAAAAAAATAATTTATTTCACTCTTTACCAAAAGAAGCTTTATATAGATTTTATAAACGTTTTGAGTCTTTAAAAGAATCAAGATCTAGAGTTTTGGGAGATAAAGCCATTTTTGGGGTAATGCCTGATTGGAATCCAGCTGAAATCATAGGGTTAAGACCTAAGCGTTTAGCTTTTAGTTTATATAAAGAAATCATTACGGATAATATCTGGGCGTATCAAAGAGATAATTATGGTTATAGAGATTTAAGATCCCATCCTTTAATCCATTCTTTTTTAGGCATTCCTTATGTGGATGTAAGATTATCTTTTAATTCTTTTATACCAAAAAAATTAGATGAAAATATCGCGCAAAAACTTGTCAATTTTTACTTAGATAAGCTTAATAAAAATCATGAATTGCACGATAAGATTGAATTTAATATTGTTTATTCTTGTTATGACTTTAATAGTTCTAAAAAATTAGAAGAACTTTTAAATCATGGTTTTAATGAAAATGAAATCAAAAGATTAGAATTTTCATTATTAGAACTTACAAACAAGATTATTAATCCTAGATCAGGGCTTTATTTAAAAGACATACAAAAAGCTTATAAGCTAAAAGAAAGATATGATGGCATTATTAATTCTAATTTTTCTTTAATTGATAAAATTTATTGGCTTATTGAAGAATGTAAACGTTATGGAACTCTGCCTTTTGCGGGGGTGGCTAGGGCTGCATTTGTAGCAATGCAACTTTTAAATTCTTTAGTTGAGATTGATTTTATAACCAAAGAGGAAAAAGATGATTTTTTAAATTCACTCAATACAGTGAGTAAAAATTTAAGTAAACAAACAAACCATCTTAATTTTCACAACAAAGATCAATTTTTGAAAGATTTTGGACACTTAAGAGCAGGAACTTATAATATTTTATCTCCAAGATATGATGAAGATTTTGAACTTTATTTTGATGTGGATCAAAAAGATAGTAAAGTTTATTTGCAAGATAAAGCTTTTGTTTTTTCAGAAGAAAAGACAAAAGCTTTAAATGCTTTACTTAGAGAACATGGACTAGAGATTAATGCTTGTGAATTTTTTGATTTTTTAAAGCAGGCTATCGAGGGTAGAGAGCTCGTTAAATTTGAATTCACTAGATTGCTTTCTAAGGCTATAGTTTATATAGAAGAATTAGGCAAATATTATGGTATTGAAAAAGAAGATTTGGCTCATCTTGATATAAAAAGCATTTTAAATCTTTATTCTAGTCTTTATTCTATAAATCCAAAAGAGCAGTTTGTAGAAGAAATTAATCGCAATAAAAAAGAATATGAACTTACACAAGCTATAAAACTTCCTTCTTTGCTTTGCAATGCCGATGAAATTTTTTCTTTTTATAATCATAGTATTATTCCAAATTTTATTACACAAAAGAGCATTACTGCATTTACGGCGAAGGAAAATGATAAAGATTTAGAAGGAAAGATTGTTTTAATTTATGCAGCAGATCCTGGATATGATTATTTATTTACAAAAAATATAGCAGGACTTATTACATGTTATGGGGGTGCTAATTCACATATGGCCATTCGTGCCTCAGAACTTGGAATGCCTGCTGTTATAGGAGTTGGAGAAGAAAATTTTGAAAAATATTTAAAAGCTAAAAAAATAAATATAGAATGTGAAAGTGAGCAAATATTTTGTTTATAGGTATTACTCAAAGGCTTATTTACAACGAAAGTTATCATGAAGAAAGAGAATGTTTGGCTTTGGATTGGGGAAAATTATTTAATAAAGATTTATTTGAAAATTTTACTCCTCTTCCTCTTAGCTATGAAATAGATTTTTCTCATTATAAACATCTAATAAAAGCTGTGATATTAAGCGGTGGTAATGATTTAAGTTTTTATAGTCCTAATGTCTTATCTAAAAAGAGAGATTTATATGAAAAGCAAGTTATAGAAATTTGTTTAAAAGAAAAAATACCACTTTTAGGAATTTGCAGAGGAGCTCAGATGATAGCTCATTATTTTAACAGCCATATAAGTCCTTGTGAAAATCATATAGGCAAACATGAAGTATTTTTCTCAAAAGAAAAATTTATAAGTAATTCTTTTCATAATTTTGCTATTGAAAAATTAGGCGAAGATCTTGTAGAACTTTGCTTAGCAAAAGATAATACCATAGAAGCTTTTAAACATAAGTATGAAAATATTTTTGGTATAATGTGGCATATTGAAAGAGAAAATGGGCTTAATAATATTCAAATTTTAAAAGAGTGGTTTAGTTTAATCAAGGAATAATATGAATGCAATTATCTTAGCAGCAGGTTTTGGATCAAGGCTGATGCCTTTAACAAAAGATCAACCAAAGTGTATGGTTGAGTATAAGAATAAAAAAATAATAGATTATGAAATCGAAGCTTTAAAATCAGCAGGTATAAATGAAATAGCTGTTGTGGGTGGATATTTAAACGATGTGCTAAAAAATTATCTTAATAAATATGATATTGAGCATTTTTTTATTAATTCAAAATATGATAAAACCAATATGGTTCATACTTTTTTTTGCGCTAAAGATTTTATATTAAAATGCATCGAAGAAAAACAAGATTTGATTATTTCTTATGCGGATATTGTTTATTTTCAAGATTGCGTGCAAAAGCTTATAAATGCCAAAGAAGAACTTGCTATAGTAGTTGATAAGTCTTGGCGTAAGCTTTGGAACAAACGCTTTGCAAATCCTTTAGAAGATGCTGAAACATTAAAGATGACAAATGGTTATATTATAGAACTTGGAAAAAAAGCTAATGCCTATGATGAGATAGAAGCTCAATATATAGGACTTTTTAAATTTTCTTATCAATTTCTTTCTGAAGTTATTGCTTTTTATGAAATGCTTGACCGAGATATTTTATATGATAATAAAAATTTTGAAAATATGTATATGACAAGTTTTTTGCAGGCTTTGATTGAAAAATACAACAACGCAAAAGCAGTGGAAATTGATGGCAATTGGTGTGAAATTGATTTTATGAGTGATTTAAAAATTAATTTCATATAAAATCAATAGGATCAATATCCGCACTTACATTTTTAAATTGCAAAATATAATTTTCAATTGCCACTAAAGCTTTATAATTTTCACTTCTAAGTAATAAATAAAAACGATATTTTCCATGCAGCATTTCAACTCCACAAATTCCATAGCCTACTAATTCTACTTGTTTGATATTTTTAAATTGATAGGCAAGTTTTTCACAAAGTTTTTGTGCATTTTTTTGATCTTTATCTTCTATAAGAACTCTTAAAAGGCGTTTAAATGGAGGATAAAGATCTTTTCTATTTTCTAACTCATCTTTTAAAAAAGCATCATAATCCTCTATATACCTTTCAAAAAAAGCTCTATTTTTTGTTTGTAAAAGCACTCTTGCTTCGCCTTTACGCCCTGCCCTACCAGCAACTTGCATAGCTAAAGCTAAAGTTTCTTCACTCGCTCTAAAACTAGGACGCAACAAATACTCATCAAGCCCTAAAATCACACTCAAATCCACGCTATGATAATCATGCCCTTTAGCAAGCATAGAGGTGCCAATAAGTATATCGATCTTATTTTCATTAAAGTCTTTTAAAATAGTATTAAGCTTTTTAACGCTTGTGATTTCATCGCTATCAAATTTTGCTATTTTTGCTAAAGGCAAAGCATTTTGCAAAAGCTCTAAAAGTTCAGCAGTCCCCATTTTTCTAGCTTCTAACATTTCTCCTTTGCAACTTGGACAATTTTGCTCTATTAAAGAAGTATAATTACAATAATGACATTTTAAAACATTTTTCTTTTTATGCATACTCATGGCGATAGAACAAAAAGGACATTTTATCGTTTCTCCGCAATCCTTGCAAATGATTTGCCTAAAATTAGCCCTTGTAGGTAAAAACACTATAGCTTGTTTTTGATGTTTTAAACTTTTTTCTAATTCGCTTAAAAGCATAGGCGTTATACCAAGCTCATTTTCATCATATAAAAAATGTTTTTTGCTCTCAAAAAAAGTTCCTTTTAGTCTAAAACTTTTTTGTTTGTAAAAACTCGTCAAAGATGGGGTTGCAGAACCTAAAACCACTTTAATATTATTTTTTTGACCCAAAAAAAGCGCTAAATCTCTTGCATTGATAAAAGGCTGATTAGAAGCCTTATAAGAATTATCATGTTCTTCATCTACTACAATAAGTCCTAAATTTCTAAAAGGCAAAAACAAAGCCGATCTTGCACCCGCTACTAAAAGTACTTCTCCCTTGCAAAAACGCTCTAAATATTCTTGCTTTTTTTTCTTTGAAATTTTAGAATGCCACAGGAAAAAATTATCCTTAAAATACACTTCTAAACGCTTTTTCATTTGTGGAGTAAGTGCGATTTCTGGCATTAAAAGTAAAGCTTGCTTACCCTGTTCTAAACACTCTTTTATCAAAGAAATATAAATTTCAGTCTTGCCACTACCTGTATCAGCAAAAAGTAAGGAATTATTTTCTTTTTGAAGAAAACTTAAGGCATTTTGTTGTTGATTGCTTAGCTTAGGGGTATCTTTAAAAAACATTTTTTGACATTCATATTTAGGACTGGTTTCAAAAAAGCCCAAAACAAAACCAAGTTTTGAAGCATAATAATAAACAATAAAATTTGCCAATTCAAATTGCAAAGGAGTTAAAAAATACTTTGTAATTTCTTTAATTTCTACGGTTTTAAAATCAGGTTTTTGACATTCTTTAAGCACGATAGCTTTAAGGTTTTTTTTAGTTTTTAAATCCACTAATACTTGTGTTAAAGGTTTGATTTCATCAAAACTATGAAAAGTTAAATTATCCAAATACAAACCACAAATTGCAAGTTCATAATATCTTATATCAGATCTTTGCATCTAGAACTTCCTATACACTTTAACAAGCCTTCTTTAGAATCATAAATAAATTCAACCATCTCTTTGGCGTTTAATGCAAATCTATAGTGATTTTTACCTATTTTTATCCAAGATTTAAAATCAGAATAAATAGGTGTATCAAGCAAAGAATAATCACAATCATTTAAACAATAAAAGAGTTTTTCTTTGGCTTGATTGTTTTGCGCATTATCTAAAATTTCTGGAAAATTTAAATTTTTAAGTCTCATTTGACTACGCATTAAAGCAAGAGCTGAGCTTAGCATTTCATAGTCCATTTTTAATTTTAAAATTTTAACCTCATCTTTTGTAGTATTGATAAAAGATAAAGATAAGCTTGATAAAATTCCCAAAATCAAAATCACAAAAACAAGCTCAAGCAGAGTAAAAGCTTTATTCATTTTGTCGGGAGTTCTTCATTGATTGCTTTTATTAGTTTCTTAAGTTCTCTTTCTAAAATATAATTTTCATAACTTTTTTTAACAAACGCATCTACAAAGCGTTTAAGTTCTATTTTTTTAGTACCGCCAGAAATCAAAGCGATATCATCTTCTAAAAAATTTGCAAATTCTTCACTGCACTTAACAATGAAATCTTTTGCATTGACATTAACAATGACTTGTTTTAGATTATCTGCCAAGAACAGCCTCTATTTTCTTGTAAATATCTTCGCTTTCTATATTGCGAGATTTAAGTTCTTCTTCTAAACGCATGATTTGATTACTTTTCGCTTCATTTTGTGCTTTAACGCTTACAAGCTCATTTCTTAAAGCCTCATTGGCTTCGCAAACTTCGTTATACTTTTCAATTAATTCATTTACTTTATCTGTCATAGTATTGATTATTTTTTCATCAAACATATTTTTGCCTTCTTAAGAAATTTGTAATTTATGGAAAATATTATTTGATATTGTAGCAGAAAAAAATTTAAATTTAGGTTTTTATTGTCAATTAATTTTTAATTAAAGCATTTTCTTTTAAAATTTTTTCAAAAATAAAAATAAAGTAGAAAAATGTTAGAACTTACCAGCGAATTTAAACCCAGTCCCGATCAACAAGAAGCCATAAAAGGCATAGTAAAAAGTATAAAAAAAGGCAACAAATATCAAACCTTACTAGGCGTTACAGGAAGTGGAAAAACCTTTACCATGGCAAATGTCATTAAAGAACTTAATATACCCACTCTTATCATGAGTCACAACAAAAGCCTTTGTGCACAACTTTATAGTGAATTTAAAGGCTTTTTTTCTAAAAATCATGTAGAATATTTTATATCTTATTATGATTATTATCAACCTGAAGCCTATATCCCACGCACTGATGTTTTCATAGAAAAAGACAGCTCGACCAATGAAGACTTAGAGCGTTTAAGACTGAGTACTACTGCTTCTCTTTTAAGTTATGAAGATGTAGTTTGCATAGCTAGTGTTTCAGCAAATTATGGACTTGGTAATCCAAATGAATACATAGGCATGGTTTTAATCTTTGAACTAGGTATGCAAATTTCACAAAAAGAACTTTTAAAAAAACTTGTAGATATGGGTTATAAAAGAAATGATAATTTTTTTGATCGTGCAGATTTTAGAGTTCAAGGAGATATTATAGACATTTATCCAGCTTATTATGAAGATGAAGTAGTAAGACTTGAATTTTTTGGCGATGAGCTTGATGCTATGTATCATTACAATGTTTTAGAAAATAAAAAAGGTAAAGATTTAAAACGCTTCATACTCTATCCTACAAGCCAGTTTAGCGTGGGCGAAACAAGATTAAAACAAGCGATAAAAGACATAAAAGCAGAACTTAACGAACGCCTTGCTTATTTTGAGCATGAAAATAAACTCGTAGAATATCAACGCCTTAAACAAAGGGTTGAATTTGATCTTGAGATGCTTACAAGCACAGGAATGTGTAAAGGCGTTGAAAATTATGCAAGGCATTTAACAGGGCTTAAAGAAGGTGATACTCCTTATACGCTTTTTGATTATTTTGCGATTAAAGATAGAAAATTTCTTGTTATAGTCGATGAAAGCCATGTATCTTTACCGCAATTTAGAGGTATGTTTGCAGGAGATAGAAGCAGAAAGCAAACCTTAGTGGATTATGGTTTTCGTTTGCCTTCAGCCTTGGATAATCGTCCTTTAATGTTTGATGAATTTATCCATAAAAATTGTCAATTTCTTTTTGTTTCAGCTACACCTGCACCTTTAGAACTTGAACTTAGCAAAGAAAACATCTTTCATCAAATCATGCGTCCTACAGGACTGCTTGATCCTTTAATAGAATTAAAAGATAGTGATAATCAGGTTGAAATTTTATTTGATGAGGCTAAAAAAGTCATACAAAGAAACGAACGGGTTTTAGTAACCGTGCTAACTAAAAAACTCGCTGAAGAACTTACAAGGTATTATTTAGAGCTTGGTATAAAAGTCAAATACATGCACTCAGACATCGATGCTATAGAACGCAATGAAATCATAAGAGGTTTAAGAAGCGGTGCTTTTGATATGCTAATTGGCATTAACTTACTTAGAGAAGGACTTGATTTGCCTGAAGTTTCACTCATTGCCATTATGGATGCAGATAAGGAAGGCTTTTTAAGAAGCACTACAAGTTTAATCCAAACCATGGGAAGAGCAGCTAGAAATGTCAATGGCAAGGTTTTGCTTTTTTGCAAAAAAATCACAAAATCCATGCAAGAAGCTATGGATACCACCAATGAACGCCGCAAACTTCAAATGGCTTATAATAAAAAATACAATATTACCCCAACTTCAGTCAAACGCCATATTGAAGAGAGTTTGAAAAATGAAGAGGATTTAGGCGAAATTTATCGCAAAGGTAAAAAACTAGAAAAAATGCCTGCTAGCGAAAGAGCAAAACTTGTCAAAGAATTAAGAAAGCAAATGCTTGAAGCAGCAAAAGCACTTGAGTTTGAAAAAGCTGCCGCAATTAGAGATGAGATTAATAAATTAAGGGATTTATAATAAAAATATATCCCTTGTTCTAACTCCTGCCTCATTAAGTAAAGCACTTAAAATTTCATACTGAAAGTCTTGCAAGGGACGTTTTTCTTTTAAAACTATACCTATGACCCCTTTAGTTTTTTCCCCATCTTCTATAGGTAAATACATAGCATTAGCATTAGGCAGGGTATTTGTACAAACACCTGCTCTTTCTTTATTTGTTGCAACCCATTGAGCAATAGCAATCTCATCAGCACTAAAACAATTTTTTAACATTTGCTTATCATCGTTAAAAAACAACAAAGGTTTCGATAAAATATTGTTTTTATTTATAGGATAAATAATAATAGGTAAATTTAATAATTTTAAAGCTTGATTTCCAAGTTGTTCCCAAAGCTCTTGTTTGCTTTTCACTCTTGCTAACTTTTCACTATTTTCAAGCAAAATAGCCGTTCTATAAGCTCTTTTAGTGAGTTCTTTAGATTGCAATTTTAATCTTCTAGTAAAAACAGCTGTTAAAAATCCAACTATAAACATAGTTGTAAAAGTAATAATATTTCCACTATCATGAACTTTAAGACTAAAAATAGGTTCTAAAAAGAAAAAATTATAAATCAAAACACTTACCAAAGAAGAATAAAAGGCGAAAATTTTATTATCAGAAATAAAAGAAGAAGCAAAAACTGCTAAAATAAAAATCATAACTATATTACTTGGCTGAGTATTAAATTTATGAAATACAAAAGCTATAAAAGTTGCTAAAAGCAAAACTCCTGTGATTTTTAAAAAACCTAAAAAATCAAAACCTTTTTTACTTCGTATTTTAGGAGTAGAAATTTGATTTTCATTAACAAGATATAAATCAATATTAGGTGCTTTTTTAGCAACAGCTTCAAAAATCTCTTCTTTAAACTTTTTTTTATCTTTATTTTTACCTAAAACAATTTTAGAAACATTGCTAAGGCTTGAATACTCTGCAATTTGTCTTGCTATATCATCATCATATACGCTAATGATTTCAGCATCAAAACTTTTAGCTAGTTCTATATTTTCTTCTAAGGCTTTTTCTTCTTTAATATTGGGATTTTTTATATAAAGCGCACTCAATTTAGCATGAAAAGCTAAAGCAAGTCTTGCAGCTGCACGAATAACCTTTGCATTTGAAGCATTAATACAAACTAAAATATGCTCTCCAGTATGATAAGCTAAATCATCATTAATAAGCCTTTGTTCACTTGCTCTTAAATTCACTCTTGAAGCAAGTCTTCTTAAGGCAATCTCACGCAAAGCTATAAGTCTTTCTTGACGAAAGAAATTTTCAAGTGCTAGTTTAGCTTGTTTTTCCTTATAAATTTTACCATCTTGCATTCTTTTTAAAAGCTTATTAGGTTCAATATCAACAAGTTCAACCTGATCAGCCTCATCAAAAATACGATCAGGAATACGCTCTTTAACTTCTATCTTACTGATATTAGCGACTAAATCATTTAAACTTTCTAAATGTTGTATATTTAAAGTAGTATAAACATCAATCCCTGCTTTTAGAAGTTCTTCTATATCTTGAAAACGCTTTTCATTACGCAACCCTTTAGCATTAGTGTGTGCAAGCTCATCTACTAAAACCAAAGCAGGTTTTCTCTTAAGGGTAGCGTCTAAATCAAATTCTTTTAATACTATATTTTTATAAGGAATTTCAAGATTAGCTATACTTTCAAAACCTTGTGTTAAAGCCATTGTTTCAGGTCTATCGTGAGGCTCTATATAGCCTAAAACAACATCAACTCCATTATCCCTTAAAGTTCTAGCTTCACTTAACATAGCATAAGTTTTTCCAGAACCTGCAGCATAACCTAAGAAGATTTTTAATTTTGCAAGTTTGTTTTTTTCTTCTTCCTTGGCTTTAACCTCAAGTTTTTTAAGAATTTGTTCAGGACTTTGTCTTTGCATGTTTATTCTTTTTTCATGGCTTTAGCAATAGCTATATTAACAGCTAAAACATTAACCTTTTCTTCCCCAAAAATCCCTAAAAATTTAGACTCGGTATTTTCTTGAATGATTTTTTCTAGTTCTTCTTTGGTAATTTTTGAAGATTGACTTATCCTAGGAATTTGCACTAGGGCTGCTTGAAGACTGATATGAGGATCAAGTCCTGATCCCGAAGCACTTAACAAATCCAAAGGAATTTGTTCTTTTGTAATTTGCGGATTCTCATCTAAAAATTTTTGCAAATCTTTTTGCACACGCTCTTTTAAAGCAGGATTTGACATAGCATAATTAAATCCACCTGAACTTACACTGCTTTCATTTGTATCACTTGTATTGTAATTTGATACAGATGCTCTTGAATGTAGAAAATAAGGCTTATTAAAATCTTGACCCAAAAGCTTTGAACCTACCGCTTTGCTTATATCCAAAGTCGGACGACCTTCTTTATCCACTAAACTTCCACTTGATTGATAAGGAAAAATAAATTTTGCAACCGTATTTAAAGCAAAAGGATAAATAAGAGTACACAATATTAGCATTACCACAAAAAAACTAAGCAAAGTTCTAAGCATATCACACTCCTAAAATTCTAAGTATCCAAGCTGTAGGAATATCAATTATTTTTATCCCTATAAAAGGTGCTATCATACCACCTAAACCATAAATACTCAAATTTCTTAAAAGCAAATGCTCACTTTTCATAGGCTTAAATTTAACTCCACGCATAGCAATAGGTATGAGCAAAGGTATAATAATAGCATTAAAAATAAGTGCTGATAAAATAGCGCTTTGCGGGGTAGCCAAATGCATAATATTTAAAATTTGCATTTGAGGTAAAACCACACTAAACATAGCAGGTAAAATAGTAAAATACTTAGCAATATCATTTGCCATACTAAAAGTTGTAAGACTGCCTCTAGTAATAAGCAAACCTTTTCCTATTTCAACCACTTCTAAAATTTTAGTAGGATTAGAATCAAGATCTATCATATTGGCTGCTTCTTTGGCCGCCTGAGTTCCTGAGTTCATAGCTATACCTACATCAGCTTGTGCAAGAGCCGGAGCATCATTGGTTCCATCTCCTGTCATGGCTACTATCTTACCTTGAGCTTGTTCTTTTTTAATGGCTTCTATTTTATCTTCAGGCTTGCATTCTGCTATAAATCCATCAAGCCCTGCTTCTTTAGCTATAGTAGCTGCTGTTAAAGGATTGTCTCCAGTACACATTAAAGTTTTTATGCCCATTTTTCTAAGCTCATCAAAGCGCTCTTTAAGTCCTGGTTTTACTGTATCCTTTAGATAAATCACTCCTAAAATTTTTTCATTTTTACACACTACCAAAGGAGTGCCACCAAGATTTGAAATTTCCATTACCTTAGTTTCTAAATCGCTAGGAATTTTTCCATTCATTTCGCTTATATAAGCTCTTATAGCATCAAAAGCACCTTTGCGAATTTTTGTATTATCTTGTAAATCCACACCACTCATTCTATTTTGAGCGCTAAATTCGATAAATTCTTTAATATCATTACCTTCTAATTCATAACCCATTTTTTGAGCCAATGCAACTATGCTTTTACCTTCTGGAGTTTCATCTTTTAAAGAGGATAAAACACAAGCTTTAATCATTTCTTCTTTACTTATACCTTGGACTTCATAAAATTCATTTGCCAAACGGTTTCCAAAAGTAATCGTTCCTGTTTTATCCAAAATCATAGTATCAACATCACCACAACTTTCAACAGCCTTGCCTGAAAGTGCGATCACATTAAAACGCGTTACCCTATCCATACCTGCTATTCCTATAGCTGATAAAAGCCCCCCTATAGTTGTAGGAATAAGACATACAAGCAATGCTACTAACCACGAAATAGGCAAACTCACGCCTAAAAATTGCATAAAAGGATATAAACTTACAACCACCACCAAAAAACTCAAACTAAGAACAATTAAAAGAGTATTAAGAGCAATTTCATTTGGAGTTTTTTGACGCGCAGCACCTTCTACAAGATTGATCATTTTATCTAAAAAACTTTCCCCAGCTCCAACTAAAATTTTAATCTTTAAAAAATCAGTTAAAACCGTAGTCCCACCTGTAACAGAAGAAAAATCACCGCCCGCTTCACGCATAACAGGAGCACTTTCACCTGTAATAGCTGATTCATCAACACTTGCAGCACCTTCTATAATTTCTCCATCATTAGGTATAAGTTCACCTGCTTTAACTAAAACTATATCACCTATTTTTAACTCGCTAGAATTAAGCATTTCTTCACTGCCATCACTTTTTATGCGTCTAGCTTTAGAATCCTTTTTGCTTTGTCTTAAGGTAGCTGCTTGGGCTTTACCCCTTCCTTCTGCAATACTTTCTGCAAAATTTGCAAAAAGCAAGGTTATAAATAAAATAAAAGTGATTAAGATGTTATAAATTCTTTCATCAGAATTTCCATTAAACAAAGTAGGAAAAATACTTAAAATCAAAGTAAGAATCAATCCAACTTCCACCATAAACATAACAGGATTTTTTACCATAAAGCGTGGATCAAATTTTAAAAATGCTCCTTTTATGGCATTATTTAAAATTTCTTTTGTAATGAGTTTATTTTGTTTTTTAGACATTGACTCTCCTTAATGCCATAAAGATAAATATTCTGCAACGCTTGATAAAGTAAGCACTGGAAAAAAAGTAAGTGCAGTAAAAATATATATAATACAAACAAGCACAAACATAAAAGTTAAATTATCCGTTTTTAAAGAATTTGCAGTATTTTCTTGTGTATTTTTAGCCAAAAGCGATCCAGCTATAGCAAGCTGAGCTATTAAAACCAAATAACGCCCACAAAACATAGCAAAAGCTGTACTTAAATTCCAAAATAAATTATCATCTTTTAAACCTTCAAGTCCTGAACCATTATTTGCTGCCGAAGAACTAAATTCATATAAAATTTGAGCCAAGCCATGAAAGCTAGGATTGCTTATACTATCTTTTGCAAAAACAACAGCTAATGCACTTAAAACAAGGATTAATAAAGGATGGATAAGAATTACCAAAGCTATAAGCTTCATTTGTGCGCTTTCTATTTTTTTACCCAAGAATTCTGGAGTTCTGCCTATCATTAATGCACAAATAAACACGGTTAAAAGCACATAAATAATCATATTCATAAGCCCTACTCCTTCGCCACCAAAAGCCACATTTAACATCATATTTAGCAAAGTAGCACTGATGCTTAAAGGATTTAAACTATCGTGCATATTATTGACGCTTCCTGTAGTAAAAGCAGTAGTTACAGCACTAAATAAACTCGAACCATCTGTGCCAAATCTTATTTCTTTACCTTCTAAATTTCCCAAATTTGCATTTAAACCCAAAGAATCCAAATTTGGATTTGACATTTTTTCGCTAAAATAAATTAAAAGCAAAGAAATGATAAAAATAATCCCCATTGCACCAAAAATAACTCCCCCTTCTTTTCCCATAAGAGCAAAACCTTGTCTTTCTTTTCTATGATAAACCATCAATCCAAAAGCTACAACACAGGCACTAGGAATAAGCATCATGGATAAAATTTGTAAAAAATTTGTAAGTGAAGTAGGATTTTCAAAAGGCATGCTTGAATTAGCACCAAAAAAACCACCCCCATTTGTCCCTAAATGTTTTATAGACTCAAGAGCTGCAACAGGACCTGTGGCAATGCTTTGAAATTTATTTTCTAAAGTAAGCACGCTAAAATTTGCGTGATAGTTTTGCACCACGCCTTCAGAGATAAAAATTACAGCCAAAATAAAACTTAAAGGCAACATCAAACGCGTAATAATACGCGTAAAATCTTCATAAAAATTTCCCATTTGCATACCACATAAAGCACGACAAAAAGCCATACAAGCAGAATATCCACTTGCACTTGAAACAAACATAGCAAGTAAAATGCCTGTATTTTGGGAAAGCAAACTTAAAGCACTCTCTCCACTATAATGCTGAAGGTTTGTATTTGTAATAAAACTAATTACAGTATTTAAATTCAAATCCCCTTTCATAGAATTTATCAAATTGGGATTTAAAAAAAGTTTATCTTGCAAATAAAAAATCACGAAAGAAAAAATAGCCACTAAGGCATTAAAAGCAATTAAATGCAAAGAATATTTTTGCCAAGTCATATTTTTTCTATCAATTGCACAAATTTTATAAATTAAGTTATCAATTGGATTAAAAATAAAATCAAAAATAGTTTTTTTACAGCTTGCAATTTTATAAAGATAATTTCCAAAAATTAAAGCCAATATAAAAGCTATAATCAGTGTTATTAAAATTTCTAGCATATTTTTCCTTTAAAATTTTTCAGGATATAATAGAGCATAAAATAAATAAAGAGCAAGTATTAAGCTTAAAACTAGTAAAAATATCATCCGCGTGTCCTAGTTTGAACTTCACAAAAACGGATAAAAAACCATAAACTACCAAAAGCTAAAAGCAGAAGCAAAGCAAAGATAACATCCATAGGATAGCCCTTTCTCATTGATTCAAAATAGGATTTATTCTATCCTTGTTAAGCTTATATTTTGATTAATACTAATTTTATGATTTATTTATAATTTTTATCTATATTAAATAAAAAGACAAATGAAAAATTTAGCAGGAAAAATCCTGCTAAAAATTGTTAAAGATAACCCGCTGCCATAGCAATAAAATATCCTGCTATACAAGAAGTGATTACACCTATAAGACCTGGTAAAATAAAACTATGATTGATAACAAATTTACCGATGTGAGTAGTACCTGATCTATCAAATTGTATAGTAGCTAAATCGCTTGGATAAGTTGGTAAAATATAATACCCATAACAAGCAGCCGCAAAGGCAACAATTACACCAGGTTCAACACCAATTCCTAAAGCCAAAGGAACAAAAGCTGAAATAGCCGCTGCTTGAGAGTTTACAAATTTTGAAATTAAAAGAAGCATTACAGCATAAGTCCAAGGATGCTCTTTTACTATATCTCCAAGCGCTGCTTTCATCATAGGAGTGTGAACTGCAAACATAGTATCAGCCATCCAAGAAATTCCAAAAACCGCAACAAGTGCTATCATACCTGATTTAAAAATTTCATTAGAGCCGATTTTCTTTGCATCTGTTTTAGTAAAGATGATAATCAAAGAACCTGCTAAAAGCATAAACATCTGAATAACTGAAACCATGGATAAAACATCCATTTTAGGATTGCCTAAAGCATCTACTTGAGGAATGCCATTTTTTACAACTTGCCCCCAGTTTGGACGCAAGAAATCAAATACACCTAATAAAGCCACTAAAGCAATAGCTCCTAAGAAAATCCACATTGCAACCCAATTGCTTTTTGGAAGTTTAACACCTAAAAGTGTTTTAGAATCCCCATAAACATATTTTTTAAATTCAGGATCTTTAAGTTTTTCTTGAAATACTTCATCTTTATCCAAATCTTTTCCTCTAAACCAAGAAAAAATTCCTATACACAATACACCAAATAATGTACTAGGTATGGTAATTTGAAGAAGATTAATATAACCATCAAAACCTGCTAATTTATGATTAGCATTTAAAAGCAAAGCAGTCAAACTCACAACAGCCACAGATACAGGAGATGCAATAATACCCATTTGTGATGATATAGAAGCTGCCGCCATTGGACGCTCAGGACGAATACCGTTTTTAATCGCTATATCATAAATAATAGGCATAATAGTATAAACCACATGTCCTGTTCCGCAAAGTATGGTCAAAAAGCAGGTTACAAAAGGCGCTAATATTGTCAAAAACTTAGGATTGCGTCTTAAAATTCTTTCTGCTATTTGAAGCATAACATCCAAACCACCACTTGCTTGCAAAGTTGCACTCGCAACCACTACCGCTAAAATCGTAAGCATAACATCTATGGCTGGTTTTCCAGGCTTTATATGAAAAGCAAATACAAGCATTAAAATACCTATACCACCAAGTAAACCAAGCGCTATGCCGCCTTTTTTTGCACCGTAAAAAAGACAAATTAAAACGATAATGATTTGGATTGCAAATTGCCCTCCCTCACTAAGGCTTGTTAAAAAGTCCATTTTAACTCCTTTGAAAATTGATATTTAAAAACAGTTATTATTGTATCACATTTTTAAATTAAAGAATAATATTTCTAAAAATAAAACAATAATTTTTTATATTATTTAAATTAAATTTAAATATAAAACAAAAGTGTAATGGGTTTGATAGATTGATAGAATTTTATCCTTCAAGTTCATATAATTTTTTTCTATCTGTAGAGCTTGCTATATTAAGATGTTTGCGATATTTTGTAATAGTTCTTCGCCCTATATCGACTTTAAATTCTTCTTTGATTAATTCTAAAATTTTACTATCGCTTAAAGGTTTATTGCGATCTTCATTCTTTACTAAATTTGCCACAAATTCTTTAACACCTACATTTGAAGTCTCTCCCTCTTCATCAAGAGCAAAAGCAAAAAAATCACGCAAGGGGATAAGTCCTCTTTCACAACTTAAATATTTATTTGCCACAGCTCTTGATATAGTCGAAGCATTGCGTTCTAAATCAAGTGCTAAATCCTTAAAAGTCATAGGTTTTATCTCTTTTCCCATGAAAAAATCATATTGATATTCTACTATCATAAGCCCTATTTTATAAAGAGTAGCTTTTCTCATCGCTAAAGCATCAACTAAATTTTTTGCTTCTTTGATGTAATGACTTAAAAAATCATGCTCTAAACCATCAGTTTGGATTGAAATTTCAGGATAATAATCATCATTGATTTTTACTTTAATTTCACCATTTTCTTTATAAACAAAAATATCAGGAACAATTATACGAGAATCTTCAAAATATTCCAAAAAAGGGGGAGTGCTAAAGCGCTTAAGTACAGCTAATGCTTCTTTATATAAAGGCTCTTTGGTATAGTTTTGTATATTTTCAAAATCCATAATTAACATTCTACAAAACTCATCAATATCTTCATCTAATTCCATATTTTCAAGAGCAAATAAAAATGCTTCTTTATAATCTTTAGCTCCCACTCCTACAGGATCTAAAAATTTAAATCTTGCTCTTACTCGCTCAATTTCTTCTAAGGAATACTCTTTTAAAAATTCTTCATCGTATTCAAAATATCCTTCCTCATTTAAGCATTCTATAATTTTTTTTGCAAGTTCTTGAGATTTGTTTGTAGGAAATAAAGGAGGAAGAATCTGTTCATTTAAAAGCTCATAAACACTTTTTTTGGCAAGTCCTTTACTATCCACAAAAGCCGAATTTATATTATGTTTATAAAATGAATCAAAATAATTCTTACCCTTATCATGAGTTTGTATCGAATCTTGAACATTTAAGAAAGGATTATCCTCAGCAAATTTATCTAAATTTTCTTTTAAATCCTCTATATTTGCTTGTAAAATCGGCAACCAAGAGCGTAAAGTTTGAGAAATTTTAGTCTTGGGCGCTTGGGTGATTTTTTGCTTTAACATCAATCAAGGAGTTTAAACTCCGCTCCTAAATAATACTTTTTCACGTCTTTATTGGTTGCAATTTCATCAGCATTCCCACTAGCAAGCAAAGAACCTGATCTTATAACATAAGCTCTATCACAAATAGCCAAAGTCTCACGCACATTATGATCGGTAATTAAAACCCCAATCCCCAATC
Source organism: Campylobacter sp. 2014D-0259 (assembly GCF_008000505.1). NCBI lineage: Bacteria > Pseudomonadati > Campylobacterota > Epsilonproteobacteria > Campylobacterales > Campylobacteraceae > Campylobacter > Campylobacter sp. 2014D-0259. Next base: position 154,629 of record NZ_VOAQ01000007.1, on the reverse strand, counting down.
TTTTAAGCTCTTTAATTAAAGTTTGAATTTCAGCCACTGCTATAGGATCAACACCTGCAAAAGGCTCATCAAGAAGTAAAAACTTAGGTTCGCACATCAAGCTTCTAGCGATCTCGCAACGCCTTCTTTCACCTCCACTTAAACTTAAACCTTTCCTTAAACGAATAGGCTCTATACTTAAGAGTTCAAGCATTTGCTCAACTTTATCATGTAAAATTTTTTTATCTTTATAAAAAATCTGAGCCGCTAAAAGCAGGTTATCTTCTACGCTTAAATCCTTAAAAATACTACTTTCTTGAGGTAAATAACCTATCCCTGATCTAGCTCTTTTATTTAAAGGATCTTTTGTCACATCTAAACCATCTAAAAGAACTTTTCCACTACTTGGGGAAATAAGTCCACATATCATATAAAAAGTTGTCGTTTTTCCTGCACCATTTGGCCCTAAAAGTCCTACAACTTCTCCGCTATTAACCTCTAAAGAAATTCCATGTATAATCTTAGTTTTTTTAATAATTTTTTCTAAATTTACAATTTCTAATTTACTCATAAATTTCATACTTTCTTTTGTCGTCTTTAATGCTAATTTTAATCTGGATAGTAGAAATTCCAAATTTCATTAAAGTTTTTTTCAAATTTTCACCGCCCCATTCAACCAAATGCAAACCTTTTTCAAAAAAATTTTCAAATAAACCATTCGCTAAAAGTCCTTCTAAACCTTCTTGATAAATATCATAATGATAAATGCAAATATCATGATTTTCATATTTTTGCATAGTGGAAAAAGTTGGAGAATCTACCCTTGCATCAAGACCAAGAAATTTAACCCAAGCTTGTACTAAGCTTGTTTTTCCGCTAGCCAAATCTCCTTGAAGCAAAACAACACCTTCTTTAGGCATTATTTGAAGCATCGTTTTGATCTCATCTTTTGCTAAAATAAATTCTTTCATAATTTTACCACATATTCATTTTGTGCGTTTTTAGGAATGCTTTTCGTGCTAGGTATAGCTAGGACTTTATATTTTTGAGTGTATTCAGTAAAATGCAAAGTGATGATATCACCCACCTTAACCTCTTTACTCGCCTTAACAATAACGCCATTAATCCCCACTACACCACTTTTACACATATCCTCAGAAATAGCTCTTCTTTTCGTGATATTAACTACATTTAAAAATTTATCTACTCTCATAAAAGCAATTTTAGCAAAAAAAATCAATTTTTAGAACAAAATTTGCTTACGCCTTTGCTTTATTTTTTAAGAAAATAGCAAGTAAAAACTTTTCTTTAATGAAATTTGGATACAATTTTACAATTTTCAAATCTATTTTAACAAAGGATATCTTATGAAAAATGAAGTAAAAAAAGTAGTTTTAGCGTATTCTGGAGGGCTTGATACGAGCATCATTTTAAAATGGCTTCAAGATGAGTATAATTGTGAAGTTGTAACTTTTACAGCAGATATTGGTCAAGGTGAAGAACTCGAACCTGCAAGAAAAAAAGCCCTTTCTTTAGGCATAAAAGAAGAAAATATTTTCATTAAAGATTTAAGAGATGAATTTGTTAAAGATTATGTATTTCCTATGTTTAGAGCCAATGCGATTTATGAAGGAGAATATCTTTTAGGAACAAGTATAGCAAGACCACTTATAGCAAAAACTCAAGCACAAATCGCCCTGCAAACAGGTGCTGATGCGGTAAGCCATGGCGCCACAGGTAAAGGAAATGATCAAGTGCGTTTTGAACTTGGTTATCTTGCTTTTAATCCCGATTTAAAAATCATCGCTCCATGGCGTGAGTGGGATTTAAACAGTCGTGAAAAACTTCTTGCTTATGCGCAAAAACACGGTATTGATATTTCTAAGAAAAAAGGAAAATCCCCTTATTCTATGGACGCAAATTTACTTCATATTTCTTACGAAGGACTTGTTTTAGAAGATCCTGCACACGCACCTGAAGAAGATATGTGGAGATGGAGTAAAAGCCCAAAAGACGCTCCAAATGAAAGTGAAATTATAGAACTTGATTTCCAAAAAGGAGATTTAGTAGCGATAAATGGAGAAAAACTAAGTCCCGCAGGACTTTTAACCAAACTTAACGAACTAGGCTGCAAACACGGTATAGGACGCCTTGATATAGTAGAAAATCGCTATGTAGGCATGAAAAGCCGTGGTTGTTACGAAACTCCAGGCGGTACTATACTTTTAAAAGCACACAGAGCACTTGAAAGCATCACGCTTGATAGAGAAGCAGCGCACTTAAAAGATGAACTCATGCCAAAATACGCAAGTTTAATTTATAATGGCTATTGGTTCTCGCCTGAAAGAATGATGCTTCAAGCCTTAATCGACGAGTCACAAATTCATGCCAATGGCAGAGTAAAACTCGAGCTTTACAAAGGCAATGTGATGATTATAGGACGCGAAAGTGCAAATGATAGCTTGTTTAACGCAGCTTATTGTACTTTTGAAGAAGATGAAGTGTATAATCAAAAAGACGCAGCAGGCTTTATCAAGCTTAATGCTTTGCGTTTTATCATCGCAGGAAAAAATGGAAGAAAATTTTAATAAAGGAATAAAATGAAAGTATTATTAATCAAAGATGTAAAAGCACTTGGAAAAGCAGGAGAAATAAAAGAAGTAAAAGACGGCTACGGACAAAATTTCTTAATCGCTAAAGGCTTTGCTAAAGCAGCTACTAATGAAGTTTTAAGAAAATACGAAAGCGACAAGAAAAAAGAGGCTGAAAATTTACGCTTTGAAATCGCAAATTTAGAAAAACTCAAAGAAGAACTTAGCAAAATCACTCTTGAAATTTCAAAACCCGTAGGTGCAAATGGAAGTTTGTTTGGTGGAGTAACCAAAGATGAAATCGCTCACGCCCTAAAAGAGCAAAGTCACATAGAAATCGATAAAAAAAGTTTAGAATGTGACACTTTTAAAAGTCTTGGACTTCATGAAGTAAGCGTAAAGCTCGGACACGCAATCCACGCTAAATTTAATATAAATATAAAGGCGGAATAATGTTTCACGCAACAACGATTTTAGCTTACAAAGGCAAAAACAAATCCGTAATCGGTGGAGATGGACAAGTAAGCTTTGGAAACACAGTATTAAAAGGCAATGCCGTAAAAATAAGAAAACTTAATAATGGTAAAGTTTTAGCCGGTTTTGCAGGCTCAACAGCTGATGCTTTTAATCTTTTTGATATGTTTGAAAATCTCCTTCAAAGTTCTAAAGGCGATCTTTTAAAAGCAGCGATTGACTTTTCTAAAGAATGGAGAAAGGACAAATACCTAAGAAAACTTGAAGCCATGATGCTTGTACTTGATAGAAATCACATTTTTTTACTTTCTGGTACAGGCGATGTGGTCGAACCCGAAGATGGACAAATCGCAGCCATAGGAAGTGGTGGAAACTATGCACTTTCAGCTGCTAGAGCCTTAGCAAAACATGCAAGTTTAGATGAAGAAGAGCTTGTAAAATCAAGCCTTCAAATCGCGGGTGAAATTTGCATTTATACCAATACTAATATCAAAACTTATGTGATCGAGGATGAGAAATGAATCTAACTCCAAAAGAAATTGTTAAATTTTTAGATGATTATGTCATAGGACAAAAAAAAGCTAAAAAAATCATAGCTATAGCTTTAAGAAATCGCTACCGCAGAATGCAACTTAGCCCTGAGTTGCAAGATGATATAGTGCCAAAAAATATCTTGATGATAGGTTCTACAGGCGTAGGAAAAACAGAAATCGCTAGGCGTTTAGCTAAAATGATGGGCTTTCCTTTTATCAAAATCGAAGCGAGCAAATATACTGAAGTAGGTTTTGTAGGTCGTGATGTAGAAAGTATGGTAAGAGATCTTGCCAATGCGGCTTTAAATTTAGTAAAAAATGAGCAAAGAGAAAAAAACAAAGATAAAATCGATGAATTTATAGAAAATAAAATTTTAGAAAAACTTTTGCCACCTTTACCAAAGGGTATCAGCGATGAAAAACAAGAAGAATATAAAAACAGTCTTGAAAAAATGAGAACTAAACTAAGAAATGGCGATCTTGATGAAAGCACTATAGAGATAGAAATTTCGCAAAATATGTTCGATACCAATCCTAACCTACCTCCTGAAATGGGTGCAATGCAAGATATAGTTAAGGTTATAGGTGTTGGCAGTAAAAAAGTCAAAAAAGAAATGAAAATCAAAGACGCTAAAAATGCTTTAAAAAACGAAGCAGGAGAAAAAATCCTAGATCAAGAAAGTATCAAAAGCGAAGCCTTAAAAAGAGCGGAAAATGAAGGGATTATTTTTATTGATGAAATCGATAAAATCGCTGTTTCAAGCGGAAATTCAAATCGCCAAGATCCAAGTAAAGAAGGGGTGCAAAGAGACTTACTTCCTATAGTCGAGGGATCAAATATACAAACAAAAATAGGTACTTTAAAAACCGATCATATTCTTTTTATCGCTGCAGGGGCTTTTCATCTTAGCAAACCAAGTGATCTTATCCCTGAACTTCAAGGACGCTTTCCTTTAAGAGTGGAATTAGATAGTCTTGATGATAAAGCTCTTTATGAAATTTTAACACGCCCTAAAAATTCACTTTTAAAACAATACTCTCAGCTTTTAAAAACTGAAAATTTAGAACTTGAATTTGATGATGAAGCTATTAAAGAAATAGCGAAAATAGCTTCAAGAGCCAATGAAGAAATGCAAGATATAGGTGCTAGACGCTTACATACTGTGATAGAAAAATTACTTGAAGATCTAAGCTTTGAAGCTGATGAGTATGCGGGTAAAAAATTCGTAGTGGATAAAAAAATGGTAGAAGAAAAACTCGGAGATATCATAGAAAATAAAGATCTTGCAAGGTATATTTTGTGAAAAGTGGCTTTGTTAGCATCATAGGGCGTACTAATGCAGGAAAAAGTACTTTAATCAATTCCTTATTAGAAGAAAAAATCGCCCTAGTTTCTCACAAACAAAACGCCACAAGACGTAAAATTAAAGCCATAGTGATGCATGAAAAAAATCAAATCATTTTCATCGATACCCCAGGACTTCACGAAAGCGGTGCTACGCTTAATCAACTGCTTGTCCAAAGTGCTATTAAATCCATGGGGGATTGTGATGTGATTTTATTTGTGGCGAGTGTTTTTGATAGTACAAAAGACTATGAAAATTTTCTTAGTCTAAACCCACAAGTACCACATATCATCGCTTTAAATAAAGTAGATTTAACCGACAATGCTACACTTTTAAAAAAACTTAGCGAATATGCAAAATTTAGCCAACATTTTAAAGCTATCATTCCTTATTCTTCTAAGAAAAAAAGCTATAAAAAAGGCTTATTAGATGAAATAGTAAAATACCTTGATAAACATGAGTATTTTTATGATCCTGAATTTTTAAGTGCGAGTAGCGAAAAAGAACTTTATAGAGATTTCATACTTGAAAGTATTTATGAAAATTTAAGTGATGAGCTTCCTTATAGTAGCGAAGTGCTTATCCATCGCACCAAAGACACACCTAATCTTTTAATCCTAGAAGCCAATATCATCACCGATACAAACTCTCACAAGGGTATGCTTATAGGAAAAGAAGGGGCAACTTTAAAAAGAATAGGCAAAGATGCACGCTTTAAAATTTCAAAACTTGCACAAAAAAAGGTACTTTTAAAGCTTTTCGTAACAGTGAAAAAAAACTGGCAAAAAGATGAAGAATTTTTAAAAAAACTTTTAAATGATGAAAATTAATTCATTAAATAAAATAAATTTTATAAAATCTACAGATTTGCTTTATGCTCAAAGAACAGGAATATCCAAAGAAGATGAACTTTTTAACAATTTAACTGCAGATTTTAAGCTAAGCAAACCCTTTGACTACCAAATAGCTTTTTTTAAACATAATGAAATTTATCATTGTTTTTTAGCGCCTGTTTACAAATTGAAAAAAAGTCGTTTTTGCTTTCCTGAGCCTTTAATTTTTCAAGCTTTGTTTGATGAAAGATTTATTGAGGAAAGTGATTATTGTGTTTTAAATTTATATGATCAAACTTTATATTTATATTTTTACCAAGAGGGAAAATTTATCAATCTTAAAAAAATCGAAAATTTCAACCCAAGTAATATGGATTTATTTTTTAAACAAAATCGATTTATAGAACTTTTAAAACACTATGAAAGCAAATTGCTACTTTATCAGGATTTGGATACAATCAAACATTACTTCTCATCTCAAATAAAATGTTTAAATCTAAATGATATTCTTGATAAAAATAGTTTATTGAAATTAAGTTCATATAGTATAAAAAATCTAGATCAAAATTGTAATTTTATCAAGCATAATAAAATAAAAATATCTATTTCTTTTAAAATTATATTAATATTTATTTTTAGCTTTAGTCTTAGTATGATGATTTTATTATTTAAAGATTTTATAGAATACAAACAAAATAAGGAAATTCAAAATAAAAATTTTATCATACAAGAAGAAATTTCTAAACTAAAACAAGATAAGCAAAAATTATTAACAAACATACAAGATTTAAACTTTACTCTTTCTAATAAAATATCATCTACACAACAACAATTTCATATTTTATCCACCATAACAAAAGAAATCAATTTAGACAAAAATAAAGCAATCATTCTAAATCAAATCATATCATGGCTTAATTCCAATGAACTTAAAATTACAAATCTTGAATTTAAACAAACAAAAATCATTCTTTCTTTTATCGATGAAAACCACTTTAAAAAAGCATTAGAAAATCTAAATTTAACTTTTAAAATTCTTGATAAAAATGAAGAAACATTTAATATCATATTAGAAGTCATACATGAATAAAATAGAAGTATTTTTGCAAAATCTCAATCCTAGGGAAAAATTTCTTTTTATTTCTTTTATCTGCCTTTGTGCTTTGTTTTTAGCTTTTAAAATTCACGATCACTTTTTGGAAAATATTTTTCAAAAAACATTAGTAGAACATAATTACCTTGCATTAAATGAAGCAAAAATAGAAAATTCACATCTTAAAGAAATAGGGATAAAACTAACAAAACAGATAAAAACAGAGGAAGAAAAATTAAAATACTATAAAGAAAAATTGCATTTATTTTCTTATGATAAAGATTTTTTCAATAAAAAAATCAATAATTTATCCAAAAATTTAACCATTAATGAAATAAAATTTTCCCAAGAAAACAAAAATTTTATCCACTATAATTACGTTTCTCTAAGTTTAAATGGCGACTTTAAAGACTTGCTCAATTTTATACAAAATTTAGAAAATCTTCCTATAGCTTTAAAAATTGATAAAATAAAACTATACAATACACAGGGTTTAAAATTAAAGCTTGATTTAATGTTTAAATTTGTTAATTTATAATAATATTAAAATGTTATATTTTTAAATATTTTTATAAAAAAAATATTTAAAAATATTGTAATTTAATTATTTTTCTATTACTATTAGTTAAAATATTTTAAGCATAAAAAAGAAAGGTATTGGGAAGTGACTAAACAAGAAATACAAAAACTCGATACAAATTTCCTAGGTCATCCCAAGCCTTTATTCTCTCTATCAATGGTAGAACTTTGGGAAAGATTTGCTTTTTATGGTATACGATCTTTACTTGTGCTTTTCATGGCAACAACCATAAGCAAAGGTGGACTTGGAATAAGCACTGAATACGCCTCGGCAATTTATGGCATTTTTGCAGGATGCTTGTATTTAGCAGCACTTCCTGGAGGCTGGATTACTGATAATTATTTAGGGCAAAAAAAGGCTTTATTTCTAGGTTCTTTTATTATAGCTTTAGGACATATTAGCATAGCCTTATCTATTTTAAGCACACCTATATTTTTCCTAGGACTTACTTTTATCGTTATTGGTACTGGATTTTTTAAAACTAGCGCTTCTGTAACAGTTGGAATGTTGTATAAACAAAATGATACAAGATGCGATACTGGCTATACGATTTTTTATATAGGAATTAATATTGGAGCATTCATTGCTCCTCTTATATGTGGTTTTGTTCAAGCAAAATGGAATTATCATTTAGGATTTGGCATAGGAGGTTTAGGTATGCTAATCTCTTTGCTTATTTTATATTTTAAAGCTACCCCTGAACTTGAAGAATTTCATAAAAATTGTACTTTAAAGCAAAACTGGGAACAACCATTTAAAAAAAGTAAAAATTTAACTCTTATACTAAGTATAAGCTTGTTAAGTATTATTGGATTTTTTCTAATTTTTATTAATCTTGCAGATATTAATCCCATAATACTATCAAAAAAACTTCTAATTGTAATTTTACTATGTTTGGTAATTTATTTCATATATCTTTTTGTTTTTAAAACCTTAAATAAAAGAGAAAAACAGCAATTAACAATTTTAATTGTTTTATTCTTTGTAGCCACTTTTTTTTGGAGCACTTTTGAACAAAAACCTACCGCTTATAATCTTTTTGCGCAAGATTTTACAAATAGAAATATTTTTGATTGGAAAATTCCAACAAACTGGTTTCAATCTTTTAATCCAATTTTTATCATCATACTTGCTCCTATAGCAAGTTATATTTGGATATTTTTAGAGAAAAAAAATATATATTTTTCTTCCATTGGAAAATTTACTTTAGGAATATTATTTGCCGGCATTGGTTTTATGATGATGACCTTTGCTTCACAAAATCTAATAAACAACAATGGTTTGCCAATATCCATGGTTTGGATTATCATAAGTATATTCTTTTTAACACTTGGGGAATTATGCGTGTCTCCTGTTGGACTCTCTATAATGGCTAAGGTTGCCCCTGATTTAATCAAAAATCAAATCATGGGACTTTGGTTTGTAGCAAGTGCACTTGGAAATTTTGTTGCAGGACTTATAGGAGGAAATGTCAATATTAAAAACATCGATCAACTTCCTAATATTTTTGGACAATGCATGTGGATGCTTTTTGTTGTAGCGCTTTTACTTTTTATTGCTAAAAAACCAATTTATAAAATTCTTAACGAAAAAAATAAGCAATTATCTAACTAAACTTAAAATACAAAATACACCAAAGTTGAAAATTGATCTTAATATTTCTTTTTTTATATTTGCAAAAAAGTAACATTATGATATAAATCATTTAAAAATATTACAAAGTTATACATATTTTTTAATTTCTTGTCTATAATTTATAAATAAAAATACACAAAGGATATAAATTGAGTAAAAATGTAAAAAATTTAGATACTTCATTTTTTGGACATCCAAAACCACTTTTATCTCTTTCACTCACTGAGCTTTGGGAAAGATTTTCTTTTTACGGAATTCGTCCCTTGCTTTACCTTTTTATGATAGCAAGTTTTGAAAAAAGTGGAATGAACTTAAAACCTGAAGAAGCAAGTGCAATTATGGGAATTTTTGCAAGTTGTTTATATCTTGCTGCTTTGCCAGGTGGATGGCTTGCGGATAATTACTTAGGACAAAAAAGAGCAATTTTACTAGGTGCTTTAACTATAGCATTTGGACATTTGTGCATAGCCTTTTCTTATTTTAACAATAAAATAATTTTTGTTGGTATGGTTTTTTTGGTTATAGGTACAGGACTTTTTAAAACTTGTGCTTCTGTAATGGTTGGAATGCTTTATAAAAAAAATGATGCAAGGCGTGACTCTGGTTTTACTCTTTTTTATATGTGCTTTAATTTTGGTGCTTTTGTAGCTCCTTTAATTTGCGGCTTTTTACAAAAAGAATACGGATGGCATTTTGGTTTTGGTGCAGGTGGGATTGGTATGCTTTTAGCGGTAATTATTTTCTACCTAAAAACTATGCCTGATTTAAAAGAATTTGATGAAAAAGTTGGCATAGACTCTACTTGGGATAGACCAAGCAAAAAAAGCAAAAACGCATTTTACATCATCATTGTATCAGGTATTGTTTTGCTTGGAGCAATATTTTTAATCCTTGGTGGTTTTATAAAATTAGATGCACAAGTTATTAATAAAAATATTATTCTAACTATCTTAGCTTGTGCTGGAATTTATTTTTTATATCTTTTCGCTTTTACTTCTTTAAAAATAGAAGAAAAAAGAAATTTAATTATTTTTATTGTTTTATTTTTAGCGGCTGCGTTATTTTGGTCAGTATATGAGCAACAATACACTTCTTTTAATTTTTTTGCAGAAAAATTAACGGATAAAACCATATTAAATTATGAAATTCCTACAATATGGTTTCAATCTCTTGGAGGTTTATTTGTTATACTTTTTGCACCTTTTAGTGCTTTTATATGGACTATATGTGCCAAAAATAATAAAGAAATTTCATCTATTATTAAATTTGCATTAGGACTTTTGGGTGCAGCTTTGGCATTTTTAATAATGGCTTTAGCTTCAAATCATGCAATTAGTTTAAATGGCGATGCTAATACATTAAGAGAAAATTTAGAAAATTCATCACAAATTATTTTAGTTTCACCTTGGTGGCTTGTCAGTAGCTTTTTGCTTATGGTTTTAGGAGAGCTTTGCCTTTCCCCTGTGGGACTTTCTATAATGACAAAAATTGCACCTAATTTAATTAAATCTCAAGTCATGGGACTTTGGTTTGTAGCAAGTGCATTAGGCAATGCTTTAGCTGGATTCATAGGTGGTAAAGCAAGTGAAGAAAATATAGCTTATTTGCCAAATTTATTTTACCAATGTATGTGGATATTACTTGGTGCTGTTATAATTTTACTTATACTCAAAAAACCTATCAATAAAATACTAAAAAATTAATATTAAGGAGAAAATATGAGTATTTACAAACAAAGAGTATTAGAACTTAGAAGATTAATGAAAGAAAATAATATTGACGCCTATCTCATCTTAAGCGCGGATCCTCATTTGAGCGAATATTTACCAGAATATTACAAAAACAGAGTCTTTATCAGTGGCTTTAAGGGTTCTGTTGGAACAGTTCTTATCACACAAGAAGAGGGCTTTTTGTGGGTAGATGGAAGATATTGGCTTCAAGCACAAAAGGAATTAGAAGGTAGTGGCATACTTTTACAAAAGCAAGATGTTAAAAATACTTTTACCAAATGGTTGGAAAAAAATTTAAGCGAAGATCAAATTTTAGGCATCGATTTTGCACTTTTACCTTTATCTTTGCAAAAAGATTTACAGATTAATTGCAAGGCAAATTTAAAACATATAGATTTGATAAGTCCACTTTGGAAAGATCGTCCCACTTTACCACAAGAAAAAATTTATGAACACGAACTAGAATACTGCTCTTACTCAAGAAAAGAAAAATTAGCATTAGTGCGTCAAAAAATGAAAAATTTAAATGTTACCTCTCATTTAATCTCCAGCCTTGATGATATAGCTTGGCTTACAAATTTAAGAGGGAATGATGTAAATTATAATCCTGTATTTTTAAGTCATTTGCTAATCTTGGAAGACAAAGCTTTGCTTTTTGTTGATCAGAAAAAAGTAAATTCAGAACTTGAAAAAAAATTAAATTTAGATGGGTTTTGGCTTAAAAATTATGATGAAATCATCATGGAGCTTGAAAAACTTGCAAATACAAATTTGCTTATTGAACCTTCAAAAATGACCGCTTTACTCATAAATTCTTTAGACAAAAGCGTAAAAATCATTCAAGAAATTAATCCAAGCACTCACTTAAAAGCAGTTAAAAATACAAAAGAAATAGCGCATATACAAGATGCTATGATAGAAGATGGAGTGGCTTTATGTAAATTTTTTGCATGGCTTGAAGAAGCGATAGAAAATAAAGAATTAATAAGCGAATTAGACATAGATGCTAAAGCAAGCGAATTTAGAGCACAAAGCAAGCACTACATAAGTGATAGTTTTGCCACTATAGCAGGCTTTAACGAAAACGCAGCATATCCACATTATAAAGCCACAAAAGAGAGTTTTGCTTATCTTAAAAAAGATGGGCTTTTACTTATTGATTCTGGTGGACAATATAAAAACGGCACAACAGATATTACACGCGTTGTACCAATAGGAAAGGCTAATGCAGAACAAATTCATGACTATACCTTGGTTTTAAAAGCACATATTGCCATTTCCAGTGCAATTTTTCCAAAAGATATAGCTATGCCCTTACTTGATGCAATCACACGCGCACCTTTATGGAAAGAACAAATTGACTATATACACGGCACAGGACATGGCGTGGGATATTTTTTAAATGTCCATGAAGGTCCACAAGTTTTATCTTATCTATCCCCTGTGCTTGAAAAAACAAAAGCCAAAGAAGGTATGCTAACCTCCATAGAACCAGGTATTTATAAAGTAGGTAAATGGGGTATAAGACTTGAAAATTTAGTTATTCATACCAAAGTAGAAAATCCTAAAAATAAAGATTTTGGAGAGTTTTTATACTTTAAACCTGTTACTCTTTGTCCTTTTGAAATATCTTGTATTGATACAAAAATGTTAGATGAAAAAGAAAAAGAATGGTTAAACAATTATCACAAAGAAGTATTTGAAAAACTTTCTCCTAAGCTAGGTGATTATCCAAAAGCTCTAGTTTGGCTTGAAAAAAGAACAAAAGCCATCTTTTAAGATACTTTTGTTAACATAGATAAATTTTCCTTGTATTAAACTTATAATTTGTTTAATACAAGGTTTTTAAACCAATTGCTAAAAAAGTTTTTTTTGAAAAACTCAATTTACAACTAAAAATTATTTAAAATATCCAAGTTCAATCATTTTTTGATAAATTTTAGCTACAGTTGCCCCTGAAGTAATATTTCTCCCACCATGTTCCAAAAGAACGGTAACTACATATTTTGGCTTAGAATAAGGAGCATAAGAAGTAAGCCACGCATGAGATCTAGTATAATACTCAAATTGTTTTTCATCGACCCTATTTTTATCTGTTTGTGAAAATCCCACAACCTGAGCAGTTCCTGTTTTTGCTGCAACTTTCACATCAAGATTATGCAAATAACGATAAGAAGTTCCTCCTTGCTCATTAGCAACAGCATACATTGCATCTCTTATATAAGGCAATTGACTCTTTTCAAATAAAGTAAAAATTTCTTTTTTATTTTCATCCATTTGATTTTCTATAGTTGTATTATTATTATTTTCTATGCTTTTTAAAAAATGAGGTATAACCTCTCCACCTTTTGCGATTTGAGCCGTATATCTAGCAATTTGCATAGGTGTTGCAAGAAAATTACCTTGACCTATAGCTGTATTTAAAGTATCACCTTGAAACCAAGATTGTCTATATCTTTGCATCTTCCATTCTTTGCTTGGTAAAGTTCCTACAAATTCACTAGGTAAATCTACCCCTGTTTTCGCTCCAAAGCCAATGCGAGATAAAGTTTCACTTATTTGATCGATTCCAACTTGCAAACTGCCATTATAAAAATAAACATCACAACTATATTTTATCGCATGTTTTAAATCCACAGGTCCATGGCCCGATCGATTCCAACATCTAAAAAACCTGCCTCCAAGCTCAATGCTTCCATTGCAAACATATTGAGTCGACGGGCTAATATTTTTAGATTTTAAAAAAGAAAGCCCTACTCCCATTTTTACAACAGAACCTGGAGGATAATATCCATTTATAAGTTTATTTGTAAAAGGATGATCAAGACTATTTGAAAGCTCATCCCAATCCTTAAAAGAAATCCCTGTTACAAAAGGATTAAGATCATATTCAGGGAAACTCCCTGCAGCTAAAATAGATCCATCATTTACATTCATAATTATAGCAGCTCCAGCATTCCCTTCAAACAATGAAGTTAAATAAGACTGAAGCTCTATATCTATCGTAAGTTCTATATCATTAGACATAGCAGGAGTGTAAGAAAGCTGTTCTACTTCTTGATTTAAGGCATTAACCTTATAAACCCTAGTTCCTTTTTCTCCTTGTAAAATATCATTATAATAGCGTTCTATACCGCTTTTTCCCGTATAGTTAGAAAGTTTTGCTATTTCATTTTCTTGAACATCTTGCAAATTTGCCTTACCTACATACCCAATAATATGCGAAGCCAATTTTCCAAAAGGATATTTTCTTTTTACAACAGGATCTATTTTTATTGTTTTATTAAGATTTAACTCTGAATAATGCGGAATAATCTCATCATAGGGTATAAAATCTACTACTTTAATAAAATCTTGATTATAGTAAGAATCATTTCTCTTATAAATTTCTGCTAATTTACTAGCATTTAAATCGGGAAATAAATTTGTAAGTTCAGATAATTCTTTATCTAAAATTCCTTTATTTGACTTTTTAATACTCAAATAAGGTTTAATAGAAATACTAAAACCCAAATCATTAATAGCCAATAAAGTTCCATTTCTATCTGTAATTTGACCCCTAACAGGTGGTAAAAATTCAGTTTTTATGGCATTTTGTTTAGCAAGCTCTTCATAATATACATTTGATTTTATACTCAAATAATACACACGACTTAATAAAAATATAAAAAACAATAGTATAAATCCAACAACTAAACGCATTCTCATTTAAATTTTACCTTTAAAAAACACATAAGCTAAACAACATTCTATAAAAACTGAAACAATATACGCCCATCCTAAAATTTTAATTTTTTCATCTCCAATATAAGACAATATCATATCCAAAAACAAAATAATGCCGTAAGCACAAAGCACAAAAACAACAGGGATAAATTTACCAATTTTTAAATTTGTCTTAATCCAATCTGCACAAAGATAATAAAAAATAAAAAATGCCAACCAAGATGAAAAAATAAAAAAATTATAAGTTATATCAGTAAAAAATAAAAAAAATAAAGAAAAATACCATCTAAAATCAAGCTTTGAAAAAGTTCTTTCTCTCTCTTCTAGTAAGCAAAACATATAACAGAAAAAAATCCCATAAAGTAACGGAGCATATACAAAAGTCGAACCAAGAATCTGATAGATTAGAAAAAAAAATCCTAAAAAGACATAAGCTCCATTAAATTTTGCTTTATAAGCACTTAAATTTCTTCTCATTTACCAAGACCTAAAGTTTGATCGATAATAATATCTTCTAAAGAATCAAGGCCAAATTTATTCAAATTTGAAACTAAAATAGAGTCTTTAAATTCATTTTTTAACTTAGCTTTTTCACTTTGATTTAATTTATCGCATTTGGTAAAAACTTTTAAAATTTTTTGATCAGGTCGTAAAAATCTTTTCAAATAGTCATTTAAATTTACATCGATCTCTAAATGAGTATGTCTTGAGTCGATTAAATGTATAAATAACTTTATCGAGGTTCTTAATTTTAAAAATTCATCTAAGTTTTGATTCCATATTTCTTTTAAATTTTTAGAAACCTTTGCATAACCAAACCCTGGCAAATCGATAAAATTGATATTAAATTTTTCTTCATTTCTTTTACAAGTTACTTCGAAAAAATTTATAAGCTGAGTTTTTCCAGGAGTTGCCGAACTTTTGGCTAAATTTTTTTGTTTACACAAAGAATTGATTAAAGAACTTTTTCCGACATTGGAACGCCCCAAAAATGCTACTTCACTAAAATTTGAGCTCAAATTCTCATCAAATTTCACTAAAGAAGTGATAAATTTAGCACTAATTATCATTTGTCTTTAAGATCAAATACAAAACGAGCAGGTTTTTGATCCTTGCTCTCTACTCGATAAATATTAGCTTTTCTATCGACTATTATTTTATCACCAAAAAGTTTTTGATTGCTTCCAAGCTCATTTATATAAGCATGGCCATTAATCTCGTAAGTATCTTTAATAACATTATAAATAAATTTATCTCCACTACCTTTATAAGTTTTACCTTTTAAAACAATCTTAAACCTAGCGTTTTGCATTGCTTCATAACGAATAGGTTTGCGATTTTTATCCGTATAAATAATCAATTTTTCAGAATTTAAAATATCATCACCCCTAATTACTTCTACATTTCCACTAAGAATACTTTCACCCTTATTTTCATCTGAATAAAAATTTAAAGCTTTTACTTCAATTTGAGTTGCCCAAGTTACACTTACACAAACTAACAATAAAATTATTTGTCTTGCAACCACGCGTTTACTCCTTGGATATTTAAAATTTTGTTTTTTACATCATAGTTTAAAGTATTTCCGTTAATAATACTTCCATTAATTAGAGCTTTAAAATCAGTATTTGTATATAGAACTTTATTCTTAGGTTCGTATTCTACCTCTTGGGAAATAATTTTGACATTATTAGCACCTATATAAGTAACATTTCCTTCAAATAAAACCTTGCTCATATCTTTATTAAAAAATTCTAAACGATTTGCACTAAGATTAAAATCTAAATTTAAAGTAATAAAATCATTAAATTCATCTCTATCTGCATATCTCACCCAAGAATTTGCCTTATAATATGCCTTAATTGTACTAGTATTACTCTCATAAGCTTTCAAATTTTTAGCCTCAATATTTTTAAAATTTAAAGCATTAGTTTGCAAATTCAAAGAATATGGATCTTGCAAACTTAAAATCGTAAAAGTAATTGTAAAAAGAGCAATTAAAATTCCAAAAATTTTTATAGCCAAAGCTTATTCCATTCTTCTTCTAGATGATTTTTTTCTACTAAAATTTCTATCATCTGTGCTACAGCAGCCTTACCACCTTTTTTGCTAAGCACTATGTCTACATTTAAATCTTTATGACCATCTTTTGGCTTAAAACTAAGTCCTACACTTTCAAGCAAAGCCTTATCGTTAAAATAATCCCCAATAGCCGCACACTGAGAAAAATCTAAATTAAGTTTTTGTAAAATTTCTTTTGCACAAGCTAACTTATCCTTGATGCCTTGATATAAAATTTCTATTTTTAAATCTTTAGCTCTTTTTTCAACACAAGGACAATTTCTACCTGTAATAATAGCAATTTTTTTACCAAGCTTTAGCCAAGCCTCGATAGCCGCTCCATCTTTTACATCAAATTCTTTAATAAATTCTCCATTAGAAGTATAAATAATCTTCCCATCAGTTAAACAGCCATCTACATCCAAAAAAATCAATTCTGTCATAATTTCTACTCTCTTACAACAAATGCACCTGCAAATGCACCACTTGCAGCAAAATCTCTTGCTTCATCTTCACTTCTAAAGCCTGTTAAGAAAACGCGATTTAACCCATCCACTGAGCTTGTGCGTATAGTAGAGCTATAAGTTCTATAAGTTTTATATCTTGCTGCTATCGTTTGTGCTCCAGCTGGGTTTTTAAAGGCTCCAATTTGAACCATGAAATTTCCACCTTCATAAATTTGTCCATTATTTGCAATCTCTCCACTATTTCCATAGTTTACATTAGAATGTACAATATTATTACCCGAATTACTTGATCCAAACCCTATAACCTCAAGCCTTACTGGAGCTGTTCCTGAAGCAATCATATCAATTTGACTAGCAGCTCCTTTTGATAAATCTATAATACGATTATTTACAAAAGGACCTCTATCATTCACACGAACGGTAACTTGACGATTGTTATTTAGATTGGTTACTTTTAAGATGGTATTCATAGGTAAAGTTTTATGAGCCGCGGTTAAAGCATTTTGATTATAGGTTTCGCCATTAGAGGTTTTCTTGCCGTGAAAGCCTGGCCCATACCAACTCGCAATACCATCAGCAGTTTCGCCTACTGCTACAACAGTAGGATAATAAGTTTTACCGTTGATAGTATAAGGCTTCATTGTTCCTTTAGTCCCTGAAGAACTAGGACTGCTTTTAAAATCATTTGAAGGATAATACACTTGAGCATTATCCAAGCTAGAAAAAAAACTAGTGCCTAAACAACCACTAAAAAATAAAGCCCCTAGACTAACGGCTGACAACTTTAGTGTAATTGTTTTTATTTGCATTTTTATTCTCCTTGATTGGTATAATTAATTTTTGATTAATGCTAAGATGATTTTTTGCTATTTTATTGAATTCTCGAATTTCATCAACACTTATATTATAATTTTTTGCTATTTTATATAAAGAGTCACCAGACTTAACGGTATAAGTTCTTGTCATAGGTATAGTTGTATCAACCTTTGCAAGTTTTTCTGCTTTAAAATTTTTATCAAAAAATGCTACTTTATTAAGTGGTATATACATATAATACCCTTTACCAGGAGGCGTAAAATTATGTTTAAATTGTGGATTATATTTCTTAAAAGTTGCAAGATCCATATTTAAATTTTTAGCTATTTCTTTTAAAGATGCAGAAGAAGGCACATCAACTTTTGCAAATTCATTGCTTAAAGCATAATTCATTAAAGACGCATCTTTATCTAGTAAAAAATCCCTATCATTAGCTAGAAAAGCAAGCGTTAAAATCTTTCTTATAAAATTTCTAGTTTCTAAAGAAAGATATTTCTTATCAGGGTTCAATAAAACACTTAAATCATCACTTCCTGCTTGCTTGATAGCTTGTCTTAGCTTGCCATTTCCGCAATTATAAGCTAAAAGTGCCAAATACCATTTGCCAAATTCTTCTTTTAACTCTTTTAAATAATTTGTAGCGGCATAAGTTGACTTGACCGGATCACGCCTTTCATCAACATAAGCATCGATTCTTAAACCCAAATTTCTAGCTGTTGGTTGCATAAATTGCCAAACCCCTACAGCCTTGGCATTAGAAACACTATGAGTTTTCAAGCCTGATTCAACCATAGCTAGATACAAAATCTCATCAGGAACTTCCTGCTGGGATAAAATTTTTCTTATCATAGGAGTAACTTTTGAAAAATTTTGCATACTATCTATTAAAGTTTGAGCATGTTTTGATTTTATATCTTGTTGAGTTTGCACAAAAATCAAATCACTAATAAAACTTGGATTAATATCTAAATTTCTTAAAACATTCATTTGTCTTTCATAAAATTCAGGAGTATTAATTTGTGCAAAAAGAAAATTAAAACATATTAAAAAACACAATAAATTTTTTTTCATTAATAACCTTTAAAAAATAATTTTTCAGAATTGTCAAAACAAATTTCTAGAAGCTCTTTTCTTGATAAATTCAATACTTCACACATTTTGTTTGCTACAAATTGAGTTAACAAAGGTTCATTTCTTTTACCGCGATAAGGCTCTGGAGTAAGATATGGAGCATCAGTTTCAAGTAGTAGTCTATCTTTTGGAATTTTAGGTAAAATTTCAACTAATTTCTTAGCATTTTTAAAAGTTAAAACTCCCCCAATACCAAAATAAAATCCATCTTCAAAAAGAGTTAGCAAATGTTCGCTTGCATTAAAGCAGTGTAAAACTCCTCCTACAAGATCCTTAGAATACCCATGTAAAATCTCATAAGTATCATGATTTGCTTCTCTTGAGTGAATGATAACAGGTTTTTTAAATTCAATAGCAAGTTCAAGCTGTGCGATAAAAATCTTTTTTTGATTTTCTTTTTCTTTTTGAATTTCTTCAGCAAGATCACTTTTAAAACGGAAATAATCAAGCCCACATTCACCTACAGCTACACACTTTTCATCGTATAAATACTGCCTTAAAATTTTCTCATCATAATTATCAATTTCATAAGGATGCACCCCTACTGCAAAAAAAATATTTTTATATTTATGAGCAATTGTAGCTGCATAGGGCAAATCTTTTATATCAGCACCAGGTATGATGATTTTCTCTATACCATTTTTAAAAGCACGATTTAAAGTTTCATCTAAATCATCTTTAAATGCTTCACTGTCTAGATGGCAATGTGTATCAACAATCCTTAAACCATCTTGAAAATCAAGATTTAAGAACATACTTCAACTCTATCCTTGCCATTATCTTTTGCTTGAGACAATATTTTACTTGCTTTATCAACCAAAGAATCAATCTTATCTCCACTTTTTCCAAAAACCACGCCTATAGAAGCTGTAAAAAAGACTTCATCTAAATTAACTAAAACACCAGCCTTTTTTATATTTACTCGTATACGAGAAAAGATTTTAATCGCTCTTTCTTGGGATATATTTTTAAGTAAAATACAAATTTTTTCTGCACTATATCTACCTACAAGATCTCTTCCTTTAGTTTCATTGACTATTTCATTAGCACAGATTTTAATTACTTCATCACCAACTTCACGACCGTATTCATCGTTAATCATTTGAAGATTATCTATATCTAAGAAAGCAAAAGCAAATTCCTCGTCTTTTGTTGCTATTTCGTTAAAATAATCATCTATTCCATCGATTAAAGCATTATAATTTTTAACCCCAGATACAGGATCTAAAACATTATAAGTGCTTAAAAATTTTTTATCATCCATGTAAGATAAACAATGATCTAAGCGACAATTAAAACTTTCTTTGCTTAAAGGCTTAAACAAATACTCATTAACTCCATTTTTAAAAGAATTCGCTTCAAATGAATCATTATGATCCCCCAAAAGAATCACACCTAATTCATCATCACTAAAACGTTCTCTTACTTGAATCAAAAGCTCAAAACCGCTAATTACTGGCATATTGACATCTGCTATAATAAGCTTAACATCATTATTATCATTTAAATAACTCATTGCTTCTTCACCATGAGCTGCAGCTAAAACATTAAATTGTCTTTGAGTAAGTATTTTTTTAATTTCATTACGTTCAGGTAGCTTGCTCATAGCTAAAATCACTTTAGTTTTTGCATATTGATTAAGTTTTACAATAGAACTAATAATCTCATCAATGCAAGTTTCACTTTCTTTAAAAATATAATCTAATATATCTTTATCCATAAATTTTTCTTTAGTAGCCTTATCACCACTAGCTGTAAGAACAATAGCAGGAATTTTCTTTTCAATAACATAATCCACAACTTCACCATTTGGGGCATCTGGCAAACATAAATCCACAAAAGCTAAAAAATAATCATTATTCATTAATTCCTTAGCTTCGGCAAAACCAAAAGCAATATCTACCTCATAATCTAAAGTCATTTGAATTTTTTTAGCTAAAAGTTTGCCGAGCATTTTATTGTCATCAATAATTAAAATTTTCTTATTCATAGTGTGTAAAATACCTTTATATCTAAAATTTTTAATATATTTGTTTCAAAAGAAAGGAAATTTTATAGTTGTATATTTTAACATAGCAAAATAAAAAATCCGCTTAATTCTTAAACAAGGTCTTAGCAAATTCGATTGCTTCATAACTAACAAGCTCTCCACTTACCATCCTAGCAAGCTCTTTAATTCTTTCTTCTTGATCAAGCTTTTTTACCTTACTTTCTTCGCCATTTTTTTCAACTAAAAAATGATTATGCGCCTTAGAGGAAAGTTGAGGCAAATGAGAAATAGCAAAAATTTGATAAAACTTAGAAAGCTCCTCTAAAACCTTGGCTATACTCATAGCCTCTTTTCCGCTTAAATTTGCATCAATTTCATCTAAAAATAATATCCCTTTACCTGCATTTAAAATTTTACATTCTGTGGCTATAAAAGCAAGTCTTAAGCGATTTAATTCACCCGAACTTAAATTTTTTAAATGAGCTAAATTAATATCTAGTATTATCTCATCTTTACCTAAAATTGAAATTTTTTCATTTTCTTTAAGTGTCAAACTTGCGTCTTTCATATAAAGATCTTTAAGATAATTATTTAAACATTTTTCTAATTTTTTAAGGTTTTTCTTTCTTGCTTGAGTTAAAATTTGTGCTTTTTCTTCTAATTTTTGTTTTAATTCTTGAAATTTTTTTTCAAGTTCTTTTTTTTCAAAACTTAAATTTTCATAATGTTCTAGTTCATGTTTTTTTTGTTTTAAAACTTCTAAAGCATTTTCTATGCTTTCATAACGCTTGATGAGATAGGATAAATTTTCAATGCGATCTAAAAGTGTCTCCACATCAAAATCCAAATCTTCCATTTTTTGATTTTCGCAAATCACACGCAATTCATTTAAACATTCACTAAAAAAACTCGGATCAACTTCGCTTAAATTTAAAGCTTCAATAACAACTTTTTCAAGCTCAAAAATATGCTCTGTCTTACTCCAAGCTTCTTCTAATTTATCTTTTTTAGAAAGCTTTTTTTTAAGTATTAAAAGCTCTTCATACTCACCTATTTTAGGATTAATGCTTGAAATTTTTTCAATTTGTACTCTAGCTAATTCTTTTAATTCTTCTACTTTTTTTTCTTCTTCTAAAATTACATTAAACTCATTAGAAATTTGACTATAAGCATTAAAATCTTTTTTAAAATCTTCTAAAAAGGAAACAAAATTTGTATTTTCTTGCATCTCCAAGGCATCTAAGAGATTTAAAAATTTTTCATTTCCAAATTCGTTATTTTCCTTTGCACTTAAATACTTAATAAAAGTTTTACTTAAATTTTGCAAACTTTTTTTCGCTATGCTTTGATTGTTAATAAAATATTTTGTGTTTTTTTCTTTTAAAAGCTTAAAAACATTCTCCTCTTCACTTTCTATACCAAAACTTTCTAAATCCAACTTATCATCTAGTTCTATTTCGACAATTTTAGCCTCACTTTCACTCAAAGAAAATGCGGATAAAATTCCTTTAAACAAGACCGATTTTCCAGCTCCACTTAGGCCTGTAAAAACGGTAAGCCCTTTAGAAATTTCAAGCTCAGCCTTTTTAAAACCAAGATTTTCTTTCATAAAAATTCTATTTATCATCAATTTCCCCAGTGTAATTTTTCTTTTAAAATTTGAAAATAATCCCTATTTTTTGGGTGAATTAAAGCCACATTTTTATCACTTAAACCCACTTTTATACTTTTAAAATCATTCATTTTATAATTTTCTTGCCCATCAATACAAAGTATACAATCCTTTGCCATAATCTCTATTTCAAAACCTTTTGGCAAAACAATAGGGCGTTGTGTTAAAGAATGAGAACAAACAGGAGTTAAGATAAAAGCTTGAGCTAAAGTATAAACTATGGGCCCATTTGCACTTAAATTATAAGCTGTTGAACCCGCAGGAGTTGCAACAATAAGCCCATCTCCAAAATATTCATTAAATTTCTTTTCTTTTCTAAAAACTTCTATATGAGCCATAGAAGCTTGATTGTTTTTACTGATAACCACATCATTAAAAGCCAATTTTTCTAAGATTTTTCCTTGCTTATCTTCTAAAAAAACACTTAACAAATAAGGCTTTTCTATTCTAAATTCTCCTTGAAAAAAAGCTTGAAAAAAATTTTCAGCTTCATCAACTTTAAAATCTGTTAAAAAACCTAAATGTCCAGCATGAATTCCTAAAACTGCTTTATCATATTCACAAGCTTTACGACATAAAGAAATCAAAGTTCCATCTCCACCTAAAGAAATAACAAAATCAGATATTTTAAACAAATCATCCAATCCATACTTTGGCAAATCTAAAATTTCAGAACTTTCTTTAAACAATACAAGCTCAACTTTATATATAGATAAAATCGATTGAAGTTTTAAAATTTCCTTATCTAAACTCACATTGGGTCGTGTAACAAGTCCGATTTTTTTAATATTTTTATAATCTATTTTATTTTGCATAAAAAATTATATCAAATCTTAGCAAAGCAAAAGAATAAAAATACTATAATTTTGCTCATTATCTTAAAAAATCTTTTTCAAGGAATAAATTTGCGAAGTCATTATAATACAGACTTGGGAATTTCCCATGTTGGTCAAAGCGTTAAACTTTGCGGTTGGGTAAATAGCTACCGCGATCATGGTGGAGTTATTTTTATAGATTTAAGAGATAGAAGTGGTATTATCCAACTTGTTTGCGATCCAAATGATAGCAAAGAAGCTCATGAAATCGCTTCCAATGCAAGAAATGAATTTGTACTTATTGCAGAAGGTACTATTCGTCCGCGTGGCGAAGGACTTGTAAATCCTAAATTAAAAACAGGAGAAATCGAAGTAGTTGTTTCTAAACTTACCATAGAAAATGAAAGTGCCGTACCTCCTTTTGCTATCGCTGATGAAAGTGTAAATGAAGAATTACGCTTAAAATATCGCTTTTTAGATTTAAGAAATCCTAAACTTTATGAAAATTTTGCCTTGCGTTCTAAAGCTTGTATAGCAGCTAGAAATTCTTTGGCAAATATGGGATTTTTAGAAGTTGAAACCCCTATTCTTACTAAAGCTACTCCCGAAGGTGCAAGAGATTATCTCGTGCCTTCTCGTGTGCATCAGGGTGAATTTTATGCTCTTCCACAAAGCCCTCAGCTTTTCAAACAACTTTTAATGTGTAGCGGTTTTGATCGTTATTTTCAAATCGCAAAATGTTTTAGAGATGAAGATTTAAGAGCTGATCGCCAACCTGAATTCACACAAATTGATGTTGAAATGAGTTTTTGCGAACAAAAAGATGTAATCAATGTAGCTGAAACTTTTTTAAAAGATATTTTCAAAGCTTGCGGCAAAGAAATTCAAACCCCTTTTAGACAAATGCAATACAAAGACGCTATGGAGAATTATGGCTCTGATAAGCCGGATTTAAGATTTGATCTTAAATTTATTGATGTGATTGATATTTTTGCTAAGTCAAATAATGAAATTTTTGCAAATATTGCCAAAGATACAAAGAAAAATCGCATCAAAGCCATACGCGTTCCAAAAGGCGATACTATTTTTTCAAAAAGACAAATGCAAAGATTTGAAGAATTTGTGCGTAAATTTGGTGCCCAAGGCTTAGCTTTTATACAAGTTAAAGAAGATGGGCTTAAAGGTCCGCTTTGCAAATTCTTTAGCGAAGAAGATTTAAATGAGCTAAGCAAACGCTGTGAGCTTGAAGTAGGAGATGTGGTATTTTTCGGTGCAGGAGCTAAAAAAACCGTGCTTGATTATATGGGAAGATTTAGAATTTTCTTAGCCAACGAGTTAAATCTTATAGATCCAAATGCCTTAGAATTCTTATGGGTTGTTGATTTTCCTATGTTTGAACAAAATGATGATGGAAGTTATTCTGCGATGCACCATCCTTTTACCATGCCAAAAAATATCGATGAGACTGATTTAGAAGAAATTTCATCTATTGCTTATGATGTAGTTTTAAATGGCGTTGAGCTAGGTGGAGGTAGTATAAGAATCCATAAAAACGATATTCAACAAAAAGTATTTAAACTTTTAAATATCGATGAAGAACAACAAAAAGAAAAATTTGGCTTCTTGCTTGATGCTTTAAGTTTTGGTGCTCCACCACATGGAGGTATCGCTATAGGACTTGATAGACTCATCATGCTAGTTACAGGAGCAAACAGTATAAGAGAGGTTATAGCCTTTCCAAAAACCCAAAGAGCGCAATGCTTAATGACAGATGCACCATCGCCTGCTAGCAATGAAGCAATGAGAGAATTAGGAATCAAATTAAGGGAGAATATAAAATGAAAGAATTGTTTTTAATCATAGGTGCACCAGGTAGTGGAAAAACTACCGATGCTAGTTTAATCGCACAAGCAGATGCGACAAATATCACACACTATTCAACAGGAGATCTTTTAAGAGCTGAAGTAGCAAGCGGGAGTGAGCTTGGAAAAACTATAGATAGTTTTATATCCAAAGGCAATCTTGTTCCTTTAGATGTTGTTGTAAATACTATAGTTTGTGCTCTAAAAGCTGCTCCAACTAAAACTATTATCATCGATGGTTATCCAAGAAGTGTAGAGCAAATGATGGAATTTGATAAGGTTTTAAGTGAGCAAAATGAAATTTGTCTTAAAGGTGTCATAGAAGTAAGAGTAAGCGAAGAAGTTGCCAAAGAAAGAGTTTTAGGCAGAAATCGTGGTGCAGATGATAATGAAGAAGTGTTTTATAATAGAATGAAAGTTTATACAGAACCTTTAAATGAAATTTTAGATTTTTATCAAAAGAAAAAACTTCATTTTATTATCGATGGGGAACGCACTATCGAACCTATCGTTGCAGACATGAAAGAACTGATTAAAAAAATTCAAAGTATATAAGGAGAAAAAATGGATTTAAGCAAAATCAAAATCGGAGATATTCCAAATAAAATCAATGCCGTAATCGAAATTCCATACGGCTCAAGCATCAAATACGAAATCGATAAAGATAGTGGTGCTATCATGGTAGATCGCGTTATGGCTAGTGCGATGTTTTACCCAGCAAACTATGGTTTTATTGCCAATACTTTGGCTGATGATGGTGATCCTGTGGATATTTTAGTGCTTAATGAATATCCTATCCAAGCTGGAGCCGTGATTCCTTGTCGCTTAATTGGTGTTTTAATCATGGAAGATGAAAGCGGAATGGATGAAAAACTTCTTGCAGTTCCAAATTCAAAAATAGATGCAAGATATGACAATATAAAAACTTACACGGATTTACCACAAGCAACTTTAAATAAAATCAAAAATTTCTTTGAAACTTATAAAATTTTAGAGCCAAACAAATGGGTTAAAGTACAAGATTTTAAAGATGAAAAAGCTGCAATTGAAATTTTAGAAAAAGCAATCAAAAACTACAAATAATCTTAGCCCTTCAAAGGGCTAAACTCAAGGAAAACTCGCAATGAAAAATATCGTTTTAGGTGGTGGTTGTTTTTGGTGTGTTGAAGCCGTATTTGAACGCCTAAAAGGTGTAATCGATACTGAAGTTGGATATAGCGGAGGAAATCCAAATCCTAGCTATGAAAGCGTGTGTAATGGTGATGGTAACATAGAAGTTGTCAAAATAAATTACGATGAAAAACAAATCTCTCTTCTTGAAATCTTAACACTCTTTTTTAAAATTCATGATCCAACAAGTATAGATAAACAAGGTGGAGATATTGGTATACAATATCGCTCAATAATCTTTTACGAAAATGAAGAAGATAAAATTTTAGCTCAAAATTTCATCGAAGAACAGCAAAAAATATTTAGCAAAAAAATAGTTACTAAAATTTCAAGATTGCAAACTTACTACAAAGCTGAAAACTATCATCAACATTATTTTATAAATAATCCCAATCAAGGATATTGTCAAGCTGTAATAGCTCCAAAACTGCAAAAAATACAATCAGGCTAATTTCATCTTTTTAAGGTTAAAAAAAATTCAACTTTATTCACAGCCTTTTCACGCTGTGATTTTCTTTTCAAAGTACTTAAAAATAGAACTTTAAGCTTTAAAATAAAGAAAAAATTATTTATTGTTTTTTAAGTTTTTTTATGAATTTGTATTTAAATGTGAATAATTTTATCAATTAACATAATTTCCTAAGTTTAGCTATGAAAAATCCATCATAGTCTAAGCTTGGTAAAATCCGTCTGCATTTTGAAATTTCAGCAAATTCTTCACTTTGCCCTGCTTTAGCCTCAACATTTTCCAAATCAATATCTAAAAGCTCTAATTTAAACTCACTTTTTAAAGCATTCTCTATCACTTCTTCATTTTCTTCTTTGGTAAAGGTGCAAGTACTATATACAAGCTCTCCACCTATTTTTAATGCCTTTAAAGCAGAATGTAGAAGTTTTTTTTGAGTTTTTGCAATATTTTTGATTTCTTTATAACTTTTTTCCAAATCAAAACCTATTTTAGCAAAAGTCGAACAAGGTGCATCAAGTAAGATTTTATCAAATTTTAAAGGACATAAATTGCCTATATTTTTACCATCTTTCATAAAAACTTTAGCATTCACGCCGTAATTTTTAAGATTTTTTTGCAAAATAAAAAATCTATCCCTACTCATCTCATTGCAAGCTAAATAACCTGTATTTTGCATAAAATTTGCAAGATTGATACTTTTACCACCCGGAGCTGCACACATATCAAGAACCCTTTGCCCTGCTTTGACTTCTAAATTTAAAGCACACAAATAAGAAGAATAATTTTGTATATAAAAGTGCGCCTCATTAAAAGCTTTCATAGAACTTAAGATAGCCTTATCTTTGGCATCAAACAAATAACAATAAGCATTGATCTTTTTAAATTTTAATTTTTGTTTTAAAAATTCTTTTTCTAATTCTTCAATGCTAATTTTTAAAGTATTTGCAAATACACAAACATTTTTTTCTTGAGTAAAAGAAGATAAAATATTTTGCATTTCATCTTTGGTATAAAGTTTTTCTATTCTAGAGAGCAAAATAATCCTTTATCATGATAAAAGCGGATAAAGAGTCTAATTTACCATCTTTTTTGCGTGTATTGGCTACGCCGTATCCTAAAGCTTCTTTGCTTGTTCCGCTTTCATCTACAAAGCAAATTTCTTTATCAAATTCAAGCAAAGAAACAAAATGCTTAATGCGTCTTGTCATTTCTTCTTCACTTGATCCACCCTTAGGAATGCCAACAATGAGTAAAGAAATCTCATGTATTTTAAGTAAATTTTTAATTTCATTAGCGGCTTGATTGCGATTTTTTCTTAAAACTGCATCTAAAGGCAAAGCGATCTTTTTATCTATGCAAAGCGCTACACCTATGCGTTTTAAACCTACATCTAAAGCCAAAGCTCTCATGCTAAAACCCTTATAAAAAGCCCTTCTATGGAAATTTTTCCCTCAAGTTCATATTCATAAACTTTTTGTCCATAAATTTTTAAAGCCTCATCAACACTCACACCTTTTTTACAAAACTCTAAAAACTCATCTTGATTTATATCTATACTTGCAAACTCACTTACAAATTCTTTGAAATCACAAATCAATTTTGCTTTATTTTCCTTTAAAAGCAAATTAGTCCCTGTACTTTCTCCTAGTCTTTGCGGTAAAACATATAAAGGTTTATTGAGTTCTAAAGCAAGTTTTGCACTTTGCATAGAACCACTTTTTATATCTGCTTGTGCAACTACAACGGCCTTACTTAAAGCAATAACCAAACGATTTCTTAGTAAAAAGTCATAATTTTTTGGCAAATAATCATCTTCGTATTCGCTTAAAGCCAAAGCATTTTCATAAATTTGTTTAATGATTTTTTCATTAGTTCTTGGATAAATTTGATCCAAACCATTAGCAAAAATACCTATAGTATTTGGCATAGCCGCCATACTTGCGGTGATATCCACACCCAAAGCACCGCCACTTACCACACAAAGATGAGCATTTTTAAGCATACTCGCTAAGGAAAAAACACAATTTTTCGTATAAACACTCATACGCCTTGAACCTATAATAGCAATTTTATCTTGTTTTAATAAAGATAAATTTCCTTTATAGTGTAATTTTTTAGGAGGCTTTTTTAAATCTTTAAAAAGTTCTAAAAATTCATCAGGCAAAATTTCACTTGCCATAAATTTCACTCAAATACACAAGATCAACGCTTTTTAACAAATCTTTACTTTGCTCTAAAGCTTTAAAAGTATTTTTCCTAGGATGTCCTATGGCTATAACAAAACCTTTTTTTTGTGCAAGTTTTACTGCATTTTGAATTTGTTTTTTAACATAATTAACATCATCTTCATTATCCAAAAACACATCTCTTTGTATATAAGGAACATTTAACTCTTTGGCTATTTTATTTGCTTTAGAATTTCCTATAGTTTTAGAATCTACAAAAAATATATTTTGATTTTTTAAAACCTCATAAAGCTTTCTCATAGCTTCTTCATTGCTTGTAAATAAACTTCCCGTGTGATTATTGATGTATCTTAAATCCTTAAAATCTTTTTTAATTTGCTTGATTTTTTTAAAAATTCTTTCTTTGCTATCATTTGGATTTAAAGTATCAAGCTCAGGTTTATTGTAATTAATCGCTGCTAAAGGTAAATGCACCATATAAAAATCAAATTTTAAAGCAAGTTTTGGCGTTTCGCTATGGTTTTTATCTGGCGGAAAAAAAGAAGGATTTAACTTTAAATTTAAAGCTTTTAAACCTCTAACCTGACTTGCATTTGCCATATCATCGATAATAATAGCAAGTTTTGGTTTTTTAGAAATTTTATTTAAATGAATATCTTCATTAAAAGTTAAATTTTGATCTTGGGTTAAATTTGTATCTTTTGGAATAAAATTTTGTTCCAAACTCTGATTTTGCTCTAAACTTAAATTCTGCTCCACACTGCTTAAATTTTGCTCATTTAAACTTGTATTTAAATCATCGATTTCTTGAATTTTTTGCTCTAAAATACTTACAAATTTATTATTATCAAACTCATTCTCTTGAAAAATACCAATTTCATAATGATCTTTATTTGATGAAATTAAATCTTCTTGTTTATCAATAAAATAATCCGGCTTAACAGAAGAAACATCTTGGGAATTTTGATATTTTACTAAAATTCCCAAAGCTAAAGCTATACAAAGTAAAAAAAGTATAGCTATGATTAAATAACGCTGAATTTGAACTAATTTTTTCTTTGACAATGTTTAGTTCTTATCTTTATCTACTAATTTTTTAGCACTGATCCAAGGCATCATCGCACGCAAATTGCGCCCTGTTTTTTCTATCAAAGAATCATTCATATTTTTGCGTTCTGCATGCATTCTAGCAAAACCTGCACGGCGTTCTAAGATAAAATCTTTTGCAAAAACACCATTTTGTATATCTTTTAAAACACCTTTCATCGCTTTTTTAGTCTCTTCAGTAATAATCTTTGGCCCTGTAATATAATCGCCGTATTCTGCAGTATTTGAGATAGAATAACGCATATCTGCAATACCACCTTGATAAATCAAATCCACAATGAGTTTCATTTCATGCAAACACTCAAAATAAGCCATTTCAGGTTCATAACCTGCTTCAACCAAAGTCTCAAAACCTGCTTGAATCAAAGCACTAAGCCCACCACAAAGCACGGCTTGTTCACCAAAAAGATCTGTTTCTGTTTCGGCTTTAAAGGTTGTTTCTATAATACCTGTGCGTCCGCCCCCAATCGCACTTGCATAACTTAAGGCTAAATTTTTAGCATTTTTACTTTCATCTTGATGGATGGCTATTAAACAAGGAGTTCCACCTCCTAAAGTAAATTCATTTCTTACTGTGTGTCCTGGTGCTTTAGGTGCTATCATGATAACATCTATACCTTTTGGAGCAACAATTTGACCATAGTGGATATTAAAACCGTGCGCAAAAGCTATAGCCTTGCCTTCACTTAAATTTGGTTTTATTTCGATATTGAAAATATCTGCTTGAATTTCATCAGGAGCTAAAATCATAACCACATCTGCTGTCTTAGAAGCCTCGCTTACACTCATTACTTCAAAACCAGCATTTTTTGCTTTAACAGCACTTACACTACCTTCACGAAGTCCGATAGTTACATTTACGCCATTATCTCTTAAATTCATCGCATGAGCGTGCCCTTGAGAGCCAAAGCCTATAATTGCTACTTTTTTTGATTTGATTAAATTTAAATCACAATCTTTATCATAATATACTGTAATAGCCATATTCACTCCTTAAAAATTCAAAAATTAAAGGTATTATTATAGCAATTAAAGTATAAAATTCATATTTTTTTTATAAACTTTATGTAAGAATTTTACAAAAAATCATAAAGTATCAAAAGTGAAAGAATTTTTAAACAGTCTTAGTTATGGCATTAGCTCTCACGAAGTAAACAATGAATTTAAACAAATTTTAAGAGAACTTTTAACCAATCATATCATTAAAGAACATAAAAACAAATACTATCTTAACAATGGTTTTGCCTTTGGAGTACTTGATATTTCGAGTAAAGGCACAGGTTTTTTACAATGCTTTGATGAAAGTTTCAAAAAAGATCTTTTGATAGAAAACAAAAACCTAAAAGGCGCAAACTATAAAGATATAGTTGCAGTAAAACTTCTACCTTTAAAGAAAAAACGCCCCAGTGCAAAGGTGATTTTGGTTCTAAAAAGAGCCAATGAAACCTCTTTAGTGATCACCAAAAGGTATGGCGAAGCCGTGCTTGGAATGAATATCAAAACAGGATTAAGTACCACCTTAAAAGCTTCTCAAAAATCCTTAAAAGCACTACCTTTAGGGACAATTTTAAAAATAGAAAATGAAAATAACAATATCATAGAAGTTTTAGGACATATCGATGATGAAAGCGTAGATGAAAAAATCTCCTTAGCTCTTTTTAATAAAAATAACGAATTTAGCGACGCTTGTATCAAAGAAGCTCTAGCAAATGGTGATAGCGTTGATGCGAGTATGTATGAAAATCGCATGGATTTAAGAGCCTTGCCTTTTTGCACCATAGATCCTATACATGCAAAAGATTTTGATGATGCGATTTATTTTGACATCCAAAAACGAGAAATTTATGTAGCTATTGCTGATGTTAGCGAATATGTTTATGCTTATAGTGCTATAGATAAAGAAGCAAGAAATCGTGGATTTTCTATTTATTTTCCACATATTGCTATACCTATGCTACCGCGTCCTTTAAGTGAAAATATCTGTTCTTTAAAACCTCATTTAGATCGCTTAGCGTATTGTTTTAAAATCGCACTCGATCATGAAAATAAGGTCATAAAAGAAGAACTTTTTGAAGGTATTATCAACTCAAAACGCCGTTTTAATTACGATGAAGTTGATGAAATTTTGATACAAAAACCTGATTTAAAAGAGCTTTCATGGCTTTATGAGCTTTTTGAAATCACAAAAAAATTACGCAAAATGCGTCTTAAAAATGCCTTTGAATTTCGCACTGAAGAATTAAGAATGAATTTAGATGAAAATTTAAGTCTAAAAAGCACAGTTTTTGAAAAAGACACGCCTTCGCATAATTTAATCGAAGATTGTATGCTTTTAGCCAATAAAGCCGCGGCAAAACTCATAGATATAGGTGTTTTTAGGAATCACTTAAGTGCTGATGCAAGAAAAATCGATAAGCTTTTAAATGAATTACGCGAACTAGGCATCGATGTAAATTTTAAACCCAATCTTCCTGAACTCATACGCGACATACAAGCTTTAGCCGATGAGTTAAATTTAAGAGCAGAAGTAGATAAACTCATCATCAAAGCACAAAAAAAAGCGGAATATTCTAGTGTAAATGCGGGACATTTTGGCTTAGGTTTTGATAAATACTCACATTTTACAAGCCCTATAAGAAGGTATTCTGATCTTATTTTACACAGACTTTTAAAAGCCAAACAAAAAAACGATGAAAAACTTTTTAATTATCTACTTTTAAACATAGAAAGCACTTGCGAGAATCTTAGTACACTTGAAAGAGAGGCGGATAAGGTTGCTTTTGATTTTATGGATAGAAAATTTGCTAGATGGGCGGCTAAAAATATAGGCAAAAAATTTAAAGCTTTAGTTGTGCAAAATGATGGAGTTTGCATAGCTAAACTAGATGATGAAATCAAAGGAGCGGATATAATCCTTTATGATACGCGTGTAAATTTGCTAGAAAGTGTTGAAGTGCAAATCATGGAAGCGGATATAGTTATGGCAAAAATTTATGCTAAAATCACCCAAAGACTCATAAAGGAAGAAAATGTATAGAAAAGAGCTTCAAATCTTACTTTCTAAAGATTCAATACCTAATTTTTTCTTTCTTTATGGAGCAGATAATTTTCAAAGCGAACTTTATGCTGAATTTATAAAAGAAAAATATAAGCCCGATGAAACTTTGAAACTTTTTTTTGAAGAATACAACTTCACTCGTGCGAGTGATTTTTTAAGCGCAGGATCGCTTTTTAGCGAAAAAAAATTACTAGAAATCAAAACTTCTAAAAAAATTCCAACAAAAGATCTTAAAGTTTTAGTAGATCTTTGTAAAAACAATGCGGACAATTTCTTTCTTTTAGAGCTTTATGATGAAAGTTCTAAACAAAGCGATATAGAAAAAATTTTCTCTCCTCATTTTGTAAGATTTTTCAAAGCTAACGGAGCTAAAGAAGGCGTGGAACTTTTAAGCATAAAAGCAAAACAACTAGGGGTTGAAATCACTCAAAATGCTTTATTTACTCTTTTTACAAGTTTTGATGAAAACTTATATCTTGCTGCGAGTGAGCTTAATAAATTTAGTGGTTTAAGAGTAGATGAAAAAACCATAGAACAATACTGCTATAGTTTGAATACAGGAAGTTTTGAAAGCTTTTTTGAGAAAATTTTAAAAAAACAAGACTTTAAAAGCGAACTTGAAAAAATTTTAGATAATTTTAATGAAATTGCTTTAACCAACTCTTTGTATAATTCTTTTTATCGTTTGTTTAAAATCGCACTTTATGCTAAAGTCAATGGTAAAATTGACTTTAAAGATCTTTTAGGCTATACTCCACCTCCTCAAGTGGGACAAAATTTAAGCTCTCAAGCCTTTAGTTTAAAAATCGAACAATATAAAGAAATTTTCACTCTTTTGCTTAAAAGCGAATACGAGCTTAAAACCAATTCTAAGCTCGTAAAAAAAGAATTTTTGATTTCAAATTTGCTTAAACTTGCAAGGATTTTGAAAAGCTAAATAGTAAAATTATAAAAATTAAAATCACTTTTTTTATTATAAAACTAAAAAATGTTGCTATAATACTTTTAATAAAAACAAAAGGAATGAAAATAGATTTTGAAAATCAATTAAATGCTATCGTTGAAACAATAGCTGAACGCAAAACACTTGTCAATACTGAAGAAGCTACAAAAATGACTTTTATAATGCCCTTTTTAAAAACATTGGGTTATGATGTTTTTAATCCTAGTATTGTTGTGCCAGAATATACAGCAGATATAGGAACTAAAAAAGGCGAAAAAGTGGATTATGCTATTTTCAAAGATTCAAAACCTTTTATTTTAATTGAAGCTAAAAATCATACTGAAAATTTAGATAATCATAACAATCAGCTTGTAAGATATTTTAACACTAATCCTAGTATTAAATTTGCCATTCTTACCAATGGTATTGAATATAGATTTTTTACAGATATTGAACAACAAAATCTTATGGATAAAATACCATTTTTAGTTGTTAATCTTGAAAAACTTAAACCTAGAGATATTAAAGATCTAAAACGTTTTATTTGCACTGACTTAAACTTAGATGAAATTCTAAGCATTGCTATGGAGAAAAAATATTACCGAAGTATACAAGAAATTTTTAAAAGCGAAATAGAAAATCCAAGCGATGAATTTACAAGTTTTTTTGCTAAACAAATGACAGAAAAAAGAATGACTAGTGCTGTTTTAGAAGAATTCAAAAATTACATTAAAAAATCTTTTAAAGAAATTATTAATGATTTAGCTTATGAAAAAATCACAAGTATTAAAAACAATCTTCAAAACATAAACGATGATGAAAATGATGAGCAAATTGATGAAAGTAAAGATATTGTCACAACAGAAGAAGAATTACAAGGTTTCTATATAGTAAAATCAATTCTTGCTAGTGTCAGTGCCAATCTTGAAGATGTAAGTTACAAAGATACTTTAAGCTATTTTAGTATTTTATATCAAGGCAAAGTTACTAAGTGGATATGTAGATTATATTTTAATACAAGCAAAAAATCTATTAGTTTTCCGGATGGAGCAAGTTATAATATAGAAAAATTAGAAGATATTTATCAATATAAAGCAGATATTATCAAAGCATTTGAAAGCAGAAAGTAAAATCATTTATTGATTTTACTTTCACTCCATCACAAGTCGCATAAGGTGTAAGTCCTCACCTTGTGTGATTTTATATTCTATACTTTGACATTTAGGACACTTAAAAACATTTTCTTCTAAAATGCTTACTTGATCACATTTTAAGCATAAAATTTCAAGTGGAGCAAGTTCTATAAAAAGTTTAGCATTTTTACAAATATTTGAGTTTTCTTTAAAAGTTTCAAAACAACGCTTAAAAAGATCCACTTCTATACCACTCAAACGCCCGATTTTTACATAAATTTCTTGCACATTGTAAGCCTTATTGTTTAAGGCATTTTCTTCACAAAGTTCGATTAAAGATTCTACTATACTTAATTCGTGCATTAGCAAATTCTTGGTAAAAGTTCGCCTTTAGGACTTTCTAAAAAGCGTTTTGCCCCATAAGCGTTTTGTAAGATCACACGTGCTTTTTTCTCTTCTAAAACTTCTCCTATAATACTCGCATTTACATTGTATTTTTTTAGAATTTCTAAGGCTTTTAACTCATCTTCTTTTTCCACGCAAAGTATGAAAGTGCCTTCATTTGCAAGCTCATAAGCTTCATAACCAAAAAGCTCGCAAAGTCCTAAAACCTCATCTTGAACGATGATTTTTTCTTCAAAGATCAAAAGATCATTTCCGCTTTGCTTTGCCCACTCATTTAAAACCGCACTAAGCCCCCCACGAGTAGCATCTCTCATTGCTACAACCTTTATATCTTTTTCTAAAAGCTCTAAAACCTCTTTATCCAAAGCCTTACAATCACTTTTAACATCAGCTTCTAACTCATTTCTTTTGATTAAAACACTAGCTCCATGCCTTCCTATATCACCTGAAAGAAGTATGCTAAGCCCTGCTTTGATATTTTTACTTTCTTTTTTAGAAATAATTTCACCTAAGGCCGTAGTGTTGATATAAATTTCATCTGCTTTGCCCTTAGGAACAACTTTAGTATCGCCACAAACTAACATAACTCCGCATTTTTCACATTCTTCTTTAATGCTTTTTAAAATGCGTTCTAGTTTTTCTAGCTCAAAACCTTCTTCTAAGATAAGCCCTAAACTTAGATATTTTGGCTTAGCGCCTACCATCAAAACATCGTTAATAGAACCACAAACACAAAGTTTGCCTATATTGACCTCTTCATCTAAAAAAATCGGACTTAAAACAAAAGAATCCGTGCTTAAAGCCAAATTTCCTAAAATCGCTGCATCATTATTTGCATTTAAAATTTCATTATCAAAGATCTTAAAAAGCTTAGTTAAAAGCTCGTTCATCTCTTCTCCGCCACCTCCGTGGGCTAAGGAAATATTTTTCATACATTCACCTTTGAGTATTTATAATACGCCGCACAAGCACCCTCGCCAGAAACCATACAACTTCCTATAGGACTTCTTGGCGTACAAGCCTTACCAAAAACTTTACAATCATAAGGCTTGGCCAAACCTCTTAAAATTTGCCCACAAATACAGGCTTTGCTTTCATTTTTACTTTGCACCGTACAATCAAATTTTTTACTCGCATCGTAAGCGCTAAATTCTTCTTTTAACTCCAAGCCTCCATCTTTAATAAGTCCTAAGCCACGAAATTCAAAATCACACACCCTAAAGTATTTTTTTACTAAATTTTGTGCTTTAACATTACCTTCTTTGCTTACGGCTCTTTTGTATTGATTATACACTTTAAAAGTGCCTTCATTGCTTTGTTTTATGATATTTAACACACTTTCTAAAATATCAACTGGTTCAAAACCACTCACCGCTATAGGGGTTTTAAACTTTGCTGCCAAAGGCTCATAAATACCATAACCTGTTATCACACTCACATGGGAAGGGCCTAAAAAAGCATTGATTTTTACATTTTCATCATTCATGATCGCTTCCACAGGTGCTGGAACTGTGATATGATTGATATGAAAAAAGACATTATTTATTTTCTCTTCTATAACCTTTTGAAGAAGCAAAGCACTCATAGGCGTAGTAGTTTCAAAACCTATAGCAAAAAAGATGATATTTTTGTTTAAATTTTGCTTAGCGATTTCTAAAACCTCAAGCGGAGAATAAAGCGCTCTAACATCAGCCCCTTTAGCTCTTAAATCAAGCAGAGAAATTTCACTTCCAGGCACCCTTAAAAGATCTCCTAAAGTACAAAAAATCGTATCTTTCATGGAGGCTAACTTGATAGCTGTATCAATGCGAACTCTTGGCATAACACAAACAGGACATCCTGGCCCATGGATAAAGTTAATTTCCTTTGGCAAAATAGAAGGTAGGGCATATTTCATGATACTATGCGTATGCCCACCGCAAATTTCCATGATATTGATAGGATTTTTAAGTTCTTGTTCTATGAGTTTTTTTAAAGCTAAAATGCTTTCTTTATCTCTAAATTCATCGATGAAATTCATTTAAACCCAAATCTCCTTCATCACTTTTTATCTCTCCACTATTCATTTTTTCTACTATTTCTTGATAGGTTTTAATGCTTTCTAGTGCAGCTTCTTTGTCGATTTTTTCCATAGCAACGCCTACATGGATTAAGACATAATCGCCTTGTTTTAAAGGCTCATCAATCAAATCCAAATTAACTTTTCTTTTCACACCTAAAGTTTGTACTAAAGCATTATTTAACTCATCGATTTCTAAAATTTCAGAAGGTATAGATAAACACATTAAAAAAGCTCCTTTTTAAGTTTAAGCACCTTATACCAAAGCTCCATATTAGTGCCATTTTTTGCATCAAGAGTGATAATATCTGCTCTAGGATTTAATTCTTTAATCAACTTAGTTGCCTCTTTAAGATCAAAATCAAAATGATGAGCCAAATCTACCTTTGTGATTAAAACTATATCAGCCTTTTTAAACATCACAGGGTATTTTTGCGGTTTATCACTTCCTTCAGTTACCGAAAGCAAAACCACATTTAAATGCTCTCCTAAATCATAACTTGCAGGACAAACCAAATTTCCAACATTTTCTATAAAAAGCAAATCCACATCATCAATGGCTAAATGATGCAAAGCCTCATGCACCATAAAAGCATCCAAATGACAGCTTTGCCCTGTAGTGATTTGATACGCCAAAGCTCCGGCATTTTTTACCCTTAGAGCGTCATTATTGGTTTCTAAATCCCCTTCAATCACAGCAATTTTAAGTTCATTTTTCAAAGCCTTAATCGTGCTTTCTAAAAGCGTGGTTTTTCCACTACCTGGAGAACTCATTAAATTGATACAAAGCGTGTTAGCTTCATTAAAATGCGCTCTATTATGCTTAGCTTCTTCATCATTTTTGCTTAAAATTTTAGAAATCACTTCTATGGTTTTACCCTCTTTTAAGCTTGGATTTTCATGATGGTGATCGTGATGATGACCATGCGTATGGCTTGAATTTATAGAGCAGCCGCAATCTTTACACATTTTCTTTCCTTATATATTTTTTGTTTCATTTTAACCTTAAAAGCATTAAAAAATTATGAGTTTTTAGAATATTTGCTTTATTTTTCTAAATTTAAAAAATGCACCATTTGTCCTAAGGCTATGGAGCTATCATTACAAGGGTACTTTAAAGGTATAAAAAAATCAAAATTTTTAGCTTTTAAAATTTCAAGCAAGGTTTTGTTTTGAAAAACCCCTCCGCTTAAAAGCACTTTTAAATCATAATCTTTGCTAAAATCTATGATAAAATTTGCCAAGGCATTAAACATACCTGTAATCGCCTTAGTTTTTTCATCTTGCAAAGCCCCTAGGATTAAATTTTTAAAATTAACCTGCCCTTTTTCTACAAAAAGCTTATAAGAAAAATCAAGATTTTTATCATAAAAAGCTTCACACATTAAGCCAACTTGAGCTTCATAAGAACTTTTTTCTAAGTTAAAAACAATACTTCCAAAAGCATCGATAATGCGTCCTAAAGAACTTGTTTGTAAGTTAGAATGAGAATAAATTTTTTTAAGATTTTTAAGTTTAATTTTTGGAATTTTTGCTAAAAAATCCTTAGCCTTATCTTCTAAATCATAATGAAAAATAAGACTTAAGGCTAAATTTTGTATATTTTTAATATCACTATTTATAAGAGTGAAATTTTCAAAATGTGCAATTCTTTCATATTCTTTTAAATTTCCTACAAAAACTTCTCCACCCCAAATTTTACCATCTTCGCCATAACCTGTTCCATCACAAATAAAAGCTAAAGCCTTTTCATCTTTTGCAAAATTTTCTTCATATTCAAAATAAGCCGCACAAAAATGCGCATAATGATGAGAAATTTTAATCCTTTCTTCAAATTCTTTTGCATAGCTAAAATGCGGGTGTTTATCGCACAAAATCGCATCAAATTTCAAATCATAATTTTGTTTAAAAAATTCTAAAAGTTTAAAAAATCTCTCATGCGCATCAAGACTTTTCAAATCCCCTATATAAGGAGAAATTAAAAGTTTATTTTCATAAAAAATCACAAATTCATTTTTAAGTTCCGCACCTAAAGCTAAAAAAGTGCCTTTTTTATTAAAATTTCTTTCCAAATAAAAAGGATTTAAACCCCTTGAAGTACGCAAAAACATAGTTTCACCATTTACCACTTGAGCTATGCTGTCATCACTTGCATTGATAATTTCCCTATCATAATCCAAATAAAAATCAAAAACTTTATCAAGTTTTTTACACAAATTAAACTCATCTTTAATAATACTTTCTCCGCTTAAATTTGCACTCGTTGCTACAAGGCTTCCTTTAAAATACTCAAAAAGCAAAAGATGTAAAGGTGTATAAGCTAACATAATACCGATTTTATCAACATCAGGAGCGATTAAAGAAAAGGCTTTTTTTGCCTTTAAAATCACAATAGGAGCTAAAACCCCACCAAGCAAAGCTTCTTCTTTTTCATCTATAAAGGCAAGTTCTTTAGCACTTTGTAAATCTTTACACATCAAAGCAAAAGGTTTTTTAGGGCGATTTTTTCTAAGTCTTAGAGTTTTTAAAGCTTCTTCATTAAAAGCATCGCACATGAGATGAAAACCACCTATGCCTTTTATGGCTAAAATTTTACCTTCCTTTAAAAACTTCGCACTTTGCATAAAAGCTTCTTGATCTTTAGCTAAAATTTCACCCTTTGGATTTTTAAGAAAAACATTGATTTTGCATTTAGGACAACTAATAGGCTGGGCATGAAAACGCCTATTTTTAGGATCTTCGTATTCACTTTTACAAAACTCACACATCAATAATTCTTGCATAGAGGTATTAAATCTATCATAAGGAAGACTTTTTATAATACTAAAGCGTGGCCCACAATGTGTGCAAGTGATAAAAGGATATAAAAAGCGTGGATTTTTTTCATCAAAAAATTCTTTTTTACACTCCTTACAAAGCGCAAAATCGCTTAACATAGGCGTGCTTTTTGTATTCTCTAAAGAAGGAGTAATGCTAAAATTCTCATAGTTTGAAATAGAAATTTGCGTGATTATAAGCTGATCTATTCTTGCTAAAGGTGGAAGATGATTTTTTAAATTTTCTATGAAATTTTCACATTCTTTTTGAGTGCAAGCAAGGATGATTTCTACCCCAAAACCATCATTTCTTACCTCTCCAAAAAGCTTTGATTTCAAAGCTAGTTCATAAACTAAGGGGCGAAAACCCACCCCTTGAACTAAGCCTGAAATTTTGATCTTATACCCTAAGTGGCACATCGCTTAACTGACAATTTTTAAGATGTTTTAAAGTATTTTTAAGCAAAGATTTATGTTCAAACAAAGATCCACTTATAAGCGCTAAATCACTTTGCTTTTTCTCTCTTAATTCATCATAAGTATCACGTAAGAAATAAGCCAAACTCTCAACCGCTCCATAAGCGATATTAGCACTATCTACACCTGCTAACATAAAACTCATAGCAGATCTTAAGGTTCTTGTATAATCAAAACTTTTATCTTCTTTCAAACGATAATCAATCTTTACTCCACGAGGCATTTTTGACTCATCAGCGATTTTTAAAAGCTCGCTAACACTCTCTTGTAAATTTTTACCCAAATTTAGCACTCTACCTACTAACCCAAGCAAAGAATAAAAATTGTTTTGAAGCTCAAAATTTTCATCTAAAAGAGGAAATTCCTTGCTAAAATTTTCTAAAAGCCTTGCACCAATTTCATCTTTTTTAATTTCTTCATAAAGTTCTTTGCTGTGTTTTGGCAAGGAAAGTTTAAGTAAATTAAGCTCTTTATTGACAAGCAAAATATCTTCATAATCCTTACTAAGCTCTAAAATAAAAGCCTTTTCTTTATAACGGCTTACAAGATAAGAAATTCTTGCCATATTTTTATCTTCTTTAGAAAAAATAAGCTCTCTTGCCTTAGCATTGATAAATTCAAAGCCTTCCAAAACCACCACTTGCTCATCTAAAGCACTGATATAAAAATCTTTTTGATATTCTTCTATCTTTTTTACGCTCAAAAATTTATATTCATTTTCAAAAAGTTTTAAACCTAAAGCAAAACAAAACAAATCCCTAGCAAGTCTGATTTTAAAATCATTAAAATCAAGATTGTGATTTTTTCTAAACATGGCATTAAGCCTTAGTTTCATCAAAGGTTTTTCTAAACTTGCAAGAAATTTTAAATTTTCATTTGAACAAACAAAAACTGAATTTATAGCCTTAATATCACAAGGAAGCAAAAAATCTCCTATAAATTCGTTCTTAAACAAAGAAAATTCATAAATACCATTTTTATCTTTTAAATAAATCTTTTTTTCTTGACTTAACAAATCAAAAGCAAGATTTAAAAAAGTATTGAAATTTTCTTCATTGATTTTTTCAAATTCTGATAAATTGCTTGAAAATTCACACTCACAAAACACGCCCCATTCGTTTTTGTTTAAAAGTTTTTTTTCTTGATACGCATTAGAATTTAAATGAGTAATATAAGAAAATCTTGAAAATTCTTTATCCTCTGGCATACAAGGGTTAAAACCATGCCCCGCTTTTACATCAAATTTTTTCAAAAAAACGCTATGACTCATGAAATTCAAAGAATCGCAAAAAGTCTTTAAATTTTCTTCATCTGCATCGATAGAAAAATGATAAGTATTTTCTTCTTTACTAAGGATATAATTGTAATTTTTCGCATAAAAACGCAATAAATATTCAAAAATATCATTATCTGCATTATAAATAAAATCAAAATCCAAAGTCATATTATGCCTTTTTTGAAAAATAAACTATAAATATAACATTTTTAACTTAAAAATTCTTTCTCTCTTTGCCTAAAATCACTCATAAAATGCTCTATAAAAGTATAAAATTCTTTGCTATGATTGGGAAATTTTAAATGGCATATTTCATGCAAAATCACATATTCAATAGCCCTTAAACTCTTTTGAATGAGTTTTAAATTTAAATTAATATAAGCTTTATTGTGATTGCAAGAACCCCAACGCGTTTTCATATTTTTAATGCTTAAATGCGTGTAAAATAAGCCTGTTTTTTTACTCCATTTTTTAAGATAAAAAGTAAAAATCTTTTTAGCATTTTGTCTTAAAAATAAATCTAATTTTGCTTTATTTTGACAAATTATTTTATCTTTATCAAAATAAATTTTTTTGGCATTTTCATCAAAAATAATTTTATATTTTTTAGCTAAAAAGATTAACTCATCATCTTTTAAAACTTTTTTTTCAAATCTTATTTTTGCCTCATTCATCCAAGAACTTGATTTATCTAAAAACTCATAAACACTTTTAAAGGTGCAAAAATAAGGAATACTAAGAACAAATTCACCCTTTTCATTTAGCCTTAATCTTAAAGTTTTTATGCATTTTTTAGAATAAAAATAGCACTCATCTTTATAAATAAATGATTTTAAACTAGAGCTTTGCCTTGCCATTTTTTACTTTTCCATCTGTATGAATTTACCATTCCACGCAAAAACTCATCTGCACAAAATCCTATCCAAACCCCTAAAATTCCAAGATTAAAATGAAAACAAAGCACATAACCCACAGGCAAAGATACCCCCATCATAAAAACAAGTCCGCTAAAAAATGGAAACTTAGCATCGCCACTTGCGCGCAAGGAATTAACCATAACTATATTAAAAGTTCGTGAAATTTCAAGAAAGATTGAAAGACCAAATAAAGGTATCATTAAATTTTTTAGCTCTTCTTTAAGCCCTAAAATTTGCATAGTAAAATCTTGACAAAGATAGTTTAAAAACGCCACTAAAGCACTCGCTATTACACTAAAATATAAAGCACGCCAAGCATGTTTATAAGCGATATTTTCATATCTAGCACCGACTAATTTACCTACTATGATTTCATTAGCTATGCTTATAGCTTGTCCTATAAGCATGATAAGCATTGAAATTTGAAAATAAATCGTTTGCACACTCAAACTCGCCTCACCTAAGCTTGCTACAAAAGCAAAAGCTATAGTGTATTGGACTATCCACAAAAGATTTTCCCCTGCTGAAAATCCTCCTATATTTAAAACCTTTTTTAAAACTTCTTTTTCAAGTTTTATCATTTCTTTGATTTTAAGATGAATTTTAAGTTTATAAAAAAGTATCGCAAACAAAGCAACTATAGCAACAATGCGAGCAAAAATATTACTAAGCCCTATTCCAAAAAGTTCTGACTTTGTATAATGCAAAACATAATAATTTCCACAAATCACCACTATATCCATCAAAAAACCTATAAACATGACCCAATAAGCCATATTATAAACCCTTACAATAGCAGCTAAAACAATACCTATGGCATCAAAAAACAAACAAATTGCAAGCATATGTAAGTAAATTTCGCTATCTTTGAGCAATTCTTGTGGAATTTTTAAAAGATAAAGCAAATACTCCCCATGCCATAAAATAAGCACACCGCATACAAAGCCTAAAAGTGCATTTAAGAACAAACTTTGATGAATCACTTTTCTTGCTAAAACATGATCTTTTGCACCAATAGCTTGTGCGATCACCACACTACAACCCACACTTAAAAATGAAAAAATAGTGA
Organism: Campylobacter sp. 2014D-0259; assembly: GCF_008000505.1. Lineage (NCBI taxonomy): Bacteria > Pseudomonadati > Campylobacterota > Epsilonproteobacteria > Campylobacterales > Campylobacteraceae > Campylobacter > Campylobacter sp. 2014D-0259. Next base: position 110,210 of record NZ_VOAQ01000007.1, on the reverse strand, counting down.
TAAAAAGATCTAAAATTTGATTTCCAGCCCCCATAGCACCGACAATAAAATTAGAATAATGCGACACCATAGCGGTATTGATAATCACAGTTAAATACTTAGAAAGCAAATCCCAAAATATAGGAAAACTAAGTCTTGTTAAAGAGAGTTGTTTTTTTGCCATGATTAATGCCTTAAAAGATAAAAGGCAAATTTTAACAAATTTTTCTTAAAATAAAACCGCTAAAAATAGCGGTTTTATTATCCAAAAGCACCGCTTAAGTAAGCCTTGGTTTTTTCTTGTTTTGGATTTTCAAAAAATTCTTTACTTTCACCAAATTCTATAAGCTCGCCTAGATGAAAAAATGCAGTATAATCAGCCACGCGTTTACCTTGTTGCATATTATGCGTAACCATGATCATAGAAAGATTATGACTTAATTCTTTTAAAAGCTCTTCTATAACACCTGAGCTAATAGGATCAAGTGCGGAAGTTGGCTCATCTAAAAGCAAGAGCTTAGGTTTTATTGCTAAAGCTCTTGCAATACAAAGGCGTTGCTGTTGTCCGCCTGAAAGAGCTAGGGCATTTTGCTTTAATTTATCTTTAACCTCTTCAAAAAGCCCTACTTTTTGCAAACAATCCACCACCAAAGCTTCTTCTTCATCTTTGTTTTTAATCATACCATGAAGTTTTGGTGCATAAGAGATGTTTTCATAAATGCTTTTTACGAAAACATTAGGTTGTTGAAAAACCATGCCTACATTTTTACGCAAGGCTACTACATCTTGATTTTTAACATCTTTTCCTTCAATTTCCACTAAACCATCGATTTTTGCGATTTTATCATTCATTCTGTTAAAACAACGCAAAAAAGTGGATTTACCACATCCAGAAGCACCGATGAGTGCGGTAATTTTGTTTTGTTCTATTTGCATATTGATATCAAATAAAGCTTGTTTTTTTCCATAAAATAAATTTAAATTTGTTGTTTTTGCTATCACTTTAATTTTCCTTGAAAATATTTTCTTAATAATATCGCACTAAGATTTAACACGACTAAAAGTCCTAAAAGCACAATAATACCCGCTGCTGTTCTTTCTAAAAATGCACGCTCTGGCATAGCCGACCATGAGTAAATTTGAGCAGGTAAAACGCTAGTTGGATCAAAAATAGAACTAGCTACATCAGGGATAAAGGCTATCATACCGATAATCATCAAAGGTGCAGTCTCTCCTATAGCTTGCGCTAAAGTCAAAATAGAACCTGTTAAAATCATAGGCATAGCCAAAGGCAACATAATGCCTTTTACCATTTGAACCTTTGTCATGCCTAAGGCATAAGCGGCGTTTTTCATGTTAATGTCCACACTTTTTAAAGCCGCTTTGGTTGAAACAATGATAATAGGTAAACTCATGATCGCCAAAGTAAGCCCACCCACTAAAGCACTTGAGCGAGGCATTCCAAAAAGATTGATAAACACTCCAAGTCCTAAAAGTCCAAACAAGATACTTGGAATACTTGCAAGGTTGTTAATACACACTTCTATAAAATGTGTAAGGATATTTTGTGGCGCAAATTCTTCTAAGTAAATTGCCGCTGCAACGCCTATAGGAACACTCACAACCATACAGACAAGCATAACAAGCAAAGTCCCTACAACTGAAGATAAAATTCCTGAATTTTCAGGAGATTTTGAGTCCCCATTTAAAAAGAAATTGCTATTAAATTTAAGCTCTATCTCGCCTTTTTGCACAAGATCATCTACTAAAGTTCTTTGTTTTTCACTAAGGCGATTATATTTTTGCTTCATATATTGATCTACTTCTGAATTTGCCAAAAGCCAAGATTTTTCAGTGATTTGCCCTGTTCTTATTTTTCTTTGTTCTGCGCGAGATAAAAGATCATAAGCAGGAGAATTTCTATTAGCCTCTACAAAAATATAGGTTTGCTTAAAAGCAGGAAATCCAAGATAAGCCACACTTCCTAAAAAGATACAAAGAAAAATTAAATTAATATAAAGCCCCATTTTACAAAGTCTTTTAAAAGACTTTGAAGCTTTTTGTCTTTTTTTAAAAAGTTTTTTCATAAATTTTTCCTTTTGTGAAAGCGATTGATGAGATAAACGCTAAACATATTGATGATTAAAGTGATGATAAAAAGCACCAAACCTAAAGAAAAAGCACTCAAAGCCAAAGAACTATCAAAAGCTTGATCTCCACTTAAAGCTTCTACGATTTTTACCGTTACTGTTGTCATATCTTCTAAAAAATTCATCGTTAAATTTGGACGCAAAGAAGCTGCCATTACCACTATCATAGTTTCGCCTAAGGCTCTTGAAAGTCCTAAAAGACAAGCTGCAACTATACCAGGAATAGCCTCAGGTAAAATCACAGCAAAAACCACTTCTTTTTTTGTCATACCTAAAGCATAAGCGCCATTAATCCTTTTCTCGCTTACTGCTTCAATACAATCTTGAGATAACGAAGCCACTATAGGTACTATCATGATCCCCATGATAAAACCTGCGCCTAAAGCACTTTGAAAACTTGCTTGTATGCCAAATAAAGAAAAAAACCACACTATAAAAGGCGCTACAACTATAGCCGCAAAAAATCCAAAAACAACAGTAGGAATCCCTGCAATGATTTCTAAAATAGGTTTTAAGTAATTTTTAGATTTTTTGCCAGCAAAAACACCTAAATATATAGCACACATAACCCCTAAAGGTAAAGCCGTTAGCATAGCAATCAATGAAATATAAAAAGTTCCCCAAAAAAGCGATAGCGCTCCAAAAACACCTTGTTTGCTCGTGCCATCTGCATTCATAAAAGCTGCATCAGCTGCCCACTGACTTGAGAATAAAAAGGTAACAACACTTTCTTTTTGAAAGAATTTTAAAGCTTCAATTAAAATTGTAAGCATGATAGCAAAGCTTACTATCACGCTTACAAAAGCACATAAAAAAAGTGCAAATTTGATTATTTTTTCTTTTAGCAAAGTTTTTCCTTAAAAAACTTTTCCAGCTTTTACAAGCTCATCATTTAAAATTTTTCTATCTTCTACATGTTTTTGAGAAGCTTTTAATTTATCATCACTTAAAGGAACAAGTCCTATTTTTTCAAGCTCTCCACCACTTTTTGCCAAATCATCACTCATATAAATTTTTGCAAATTCAAAGGCTTCTTTTGGATTTTTCTTAGCATTGATATAAATAAACAAACTTCTTGCAAGTTCGTATTTTTCATCTGCGATGCTTTCTTCGCTTGGCGTAACACCATCGATATTAGCAGCATTGATTTTGTCTGAATTGCTCACCAAAAAGCTATAACCAAAAATTCCAAAAGCATCTTTATCAATAGTAAGTTTTGAAACAATTAGATTGTCATTTTCGCCACTTGGGATATAAGCACCATCTTGGCGTATGGTTTTATACTCGCCTTTATACTCAGGAATTTTTTTAGACACATCACTCATTACAAGCTCTTCTATAGTATCTCTTGTTCCTGAACTTGATGGTGGACCATAAACACTAATTTTACGATTTGGTAAATTTTTATTGATTTGATTCCAGTTTGTATAAGGATTTGGTATAAGTTTTCCATTTTGTGGAATTTCTTTTGCTAATGCTAAGAAAAGTTCTTTTTTTGTGATATTTAATGGAGCATTGGTTTTATTTTGAGCTAAAACTATACCATCATAACCTATCATAATCCCTACTATATCAGTTACCCCTACTTTTTTGCAAGTTTCAAATTCGCTTAATTTCATAGGTCTTGAAGCATTAGAAATATCAGTAGTTCCTTCGCAAAATACCTTAAATCCACCCCCTGTTCCCAAGCTCTCTACTATAGGAGTTTTTGTATTTTTAATCGAAGCATATTCTTCAGCTACAAAAGAAGTAAAAGGATACACAGTCGATGAACCTGCGATTTTTAAATCTGCTGCATTTAAAGCACCACAAAGTGCAAGACTTGCCACACTTAAAGATAGAATTTTTTTCATTTTTTCTCCTTAACTTTAAAAAAGTAATGGAAGTTTAAAAAAACTTGGAAACATTTTGGAAACATTTTTTATTTTGTGTTTTTCTTAAATATAATTTTTAACTATCAAAAATTTAGCTTGTTTTTAAAAAAATAATATATCATTATAAAACATTTTAAATTTTAATAAGGAGATAAGAATGCTTTCTAAAGAAGTTGTAAAATTACTCAATGAACAAATAAACAAAGAAATGTATGCAGCAAACTTATATCTTAGTATGAGTTCTTGGTGCTATGAAAACAGTCTTGATGGAGCTGGAGCCTTCTTGTTTGCACATGCAAGCGAAGAAAGCGATCATGCTAAAAAGCTTATCACTTATCTTAATGAGACAGATTCTCATGTAGAGCTTCAAGAAGTAAAACAGCCTGAACAAAATTTCAAATCTTTACTTGATGTTTTTGAAAAAACCTATGAACATGAGCAATTTATCACAAAATCAATCAATACTTTAGTTGAACACATGCTAACACATAAAGACTATTCTACTTTTAATTTCTTACAATGGTATGTAAGCGAACAACACGAAGAAGAAGCACTTTTCCGCGGTATAGTTGACAAGATTAAGTTAATCGGAGAACATGGAAATGGACTTTATTTAGCTGATCAATACATCAAAAATATTGCATTAAGCAGAAAAAAATAATCTTTGCCCTACTATGGGCAAATCTCGCTTTGGATTGAAGGTATGACTTATTTTTCTCTAGAATTTAGTATTTTAATGATAGCTTTTTTTGCTATTTATTGGACTTTTAAAAATGATTACAAAATACAAAATATTTTAATTTTAATTTTCTCTTATATTATTTATATTTTAATCAATCCTTATTTCGCCTTGGTTTTATTTATATATACCTTTTTTATACACTATTTTGCCTTGCTAATTTTTGTGCGTCGCAAGCGTTATATTTTCGCTACTTGCATGGCTTTTATTATTTTAAATTTATGTTTTTTTAAATACTTTCCTAGCATCAAAGGAAGTGTTGATGAGATATTAAATTTTTTCGGTTTAGAATTTTTAAATATTGATTTAGTATTACCAATAGGAATTAGTTTTTATACCTTTACTTCTATCACTTATCTTGTAGAAGTTTATCAAAAACGCCGTTTAGAAAGTTTTTTAAATTTAGCAACCTTCTTATCATTTTTTCCAACACTACTTTCAGGGCCTATTATGCGAAGTTCTTTTTTCTTTGAGCAAGCCTATCAAAAACGCGAATTTAAACATGCAAATTTAATCATCATCTTGCTTGTTTTTGGTATAGTTAAAAAAGTTTTAATAGCCAATTACCTTGGAATTTATGCTAAAAGTATTTTAGACTTTCCACAATCTTATAATTTCATACAACTTTTAAGTGCAATTTACGCCTATGCGATTCAAATATACTGCGATTTTAGCGGATATGTTGACTTAGTTTGTGCTTTTGCTTTAATGCTAGGTTTTACCCTTCCGCCTAACTTTAACATGCCTTATCTTGCAAAAAACCTAAAAGATTTTTGGGCTAGATGGCATATCAGTCTTTCAACCTTTATAAGAGATTATATCTATATACCTTTAGGGGGCAATAGAAAAGGAATGCCACGCACTATAGTTAACATACTCATCGCTTTTATACTTTCAGGTATGTGGCATGGCAATACACTTGCTTTTATTGTTTGGGGTTTATTGCATGGTATTGGCATAGTTTTTATACATTTGCTAGCTTTAAGCAAATTTAGTTTACAAAAAATTCCAGCTTTAGGAAGATTTTTAACCTTTCAATTTGTATGTTTTACTTGGATTTTCTTTTACTATAGCAAAAATCTAGAAGATGCAATAGAATATTTTAAAGCTTGTTATTATAATTTCTTCCAAATTCCATCTTATAATGATATTTATATGTTGGTTGCTTTTGGGGTTCTTTTTATGGTCTATCCTTTATTTATTAATTTTAAAGAATATTGCATTAAGATTTTAAACCTTACTCCATTTTTGCTAAAACCTTTTATTATAGCTTTTATTTTACTTTTGGTTTTTGCTTTTATGCCAGATGGAATTCCTGATTTTATTTATTCGAGTTTTTAGATGAGTGTAGTTAGATTTTTCTTCATTTTGATTATAGTACTTGGCTTGGTTGTTGTAGTTATGAATCAGAGTATTAGCTCTTATATAGAACAAAAATATCATTTTGCATTCTATCCTCATAATGATCTTTTAAAAGAAGCCAATGGCTTCAAAATTAAATTAGAACAAATTCGTGCAATTTTAAGCAACGAACCCTTGCCTCAAACCAATGAAGAAACTACAAATCAAGAAAGTAAATCAACAGATGAAAACTTAAGTAAAATAGATAAAGTTCTAAACACTTTAGAAAATGATGAAAACACTTCTCATAAAGAAACAAATCTAACCTTAATCCAAGATGCAAATATTAGTTTTATCGACAATACCAAATTAGAGCTACAAAATGGAGATGAGTTTTTATTTATCGGAGATTCTTTAATGCAAGGTGTTGCAATAGCCTTAAATAGAGATTTAAGAAATTTAAATCTTAAGGTAACCGATCTTAGTAAACAAAATACAGGCCTTTCTTATAAATCCTATTTTGACTGGTCAAAAGCCACCAATGAAGCTTTTGTTAAAAACTCAAATATTAAATATCTTGTTGTTCTTCTTGGCGCTAATGATCCTTGGGATATTAAAAAAGGAGGAAATTACCATCGTTTTGGCTCCCCTTCTTGGATAGATATTTATACAAATCGTGTAGATGAAATCATTAAAATCGCTAAAAAACATAAAGCCAAAGTTTTTTGGTTTGAAATCCCTCCTGTAAAAAAAGAAGATTTGAACAAAAAAATACAAGTGCTCAATAAAATTTACAGCGATGAAATTCTTAAAAATAAAGAAATTTTTATCAACACTAAGCTATTTTTTAGTGTCAATGATGAATACTCAGCTTATATAAAAGATGAAAACAATAGAAGTATAAAAGTAAGAACAGATGATGGGGTTCATTTTACTCCAAGTGGCGCAAGAGAAATGTCTAAACTTTTATTAGAACACATAAAACTTAAGGAAGAAAATGCTAGTAAATAAATTTAAAATTATCTTATTGTTTTTTATTATTTTTACTAGCTCTTATGCACAAAATTTAAATACAAATGACACAATAGATTCCATACTCAATCAAAACAAAAATCACTCTGCTTTAACAAGTTATGTATTAAAAAAAGATCTTAAAAATCTAGAAAAAAAATTAGAAAAAAATCAAAACATAGGAATTAGAATTTATGGAGATTCTCATATGGCGGCTGATTTCTTTCCGCGTGTCATAAGAGGATATTTAATCCGCTCTAACTCTATAGGTTTTGCCTATCCTTTACAGCCCAAATATCAACAAAATCTTAATCTTGTTTATTCTTATAAAAACTTTGAAATTTTAAACTCAAGAAATCCTGCTAATGCTGGACATAATTTTCCACTAGGTGGGATAATAGCCAAAGCAAAAATCAAAGGCGCAAAAATCAACCTTGATACAACCTTAGATAAAAAAAAATTCAAGATAGGATTTTTATTTAAAGCCAAACAAAATACCAATGCTTTTAGCATCAAAGATGCAAAAAACCAAAGCTATGAGTTAAGAACTACACAAATTAACAAATGGTCTTATAAAGAACTAGAACTTGATCTTCCTTTGCAAATTTCAGCCTTACAAAAAGATGCTGAGCTAGGAGGATATTTCATCACAAATAAAGATAATAATGTTTTCTTAGATACCATTGCAATCAATGGTGCCAAAAGTGATTTATGGCTCTCTTGGAATCAAACAGTTGTAAAAAAAGAACTAGGACTTTTACACAATGATTTAATTATTCTTGCCTATGGTTCTAATGATGCACTCTTTAAAGGGTTTGAAAAACAAAAATTCAAAAATAATTTAAAAAAATGGATTAGTATTTTAAAAACTTACAATAAAAACGCTGTTATCATGCTAATCTCTCCACCAACTGTAGTTCAAAAACAAGGTAAAAACTACAAGCTTGCTCCTGATTTTTTTACCATACGCAAAGCATTATATGAAGTTGCTAAAGAAGAAAAAACTCTTATTTTTGATATGCATCAGTTTATGCAAGATAGTGGAGGAAAAAACAAATGGATAGAACAAAAGCTTTCGCTCAATGATGTACATCTTACTATAAAAGGCTATGAGCTGATGGCTAAAAAGTTACTCGAGGATTTAAAAAATATCATCGATTATTAAATTTAATACTTAGGAAATTCTAAGTTTTCATCATTAAAACTTAAAGCTGTGATTTGATAGTAAGAATTAATGGTTTTTAAAAGATTAAATCTAGCTCTTAAAAATTCTTGCTGGGTAGAATTTAAAGTATTGTTTGCATCCAAATAATCTTTTAATTCACTTTTTCCTAAAATATATTTTTCATAATACGCCTTAGTGATAAGCTCTTGTTTAATGTTAATATTTTGCAAATTTTGCAAAAGCAAGGTGTTACTTTGATAATCTTTATAATTTAACGCAAATTCATTCATCGCACTTTGCAAGGCTTGCTCATAAGAAATTAAAAGTTGCTCATAAGTAAATTGTGAAATTTTGATATTTTGCTTTACTCTACCATAATCTAAGAAAGGTAAAGAAATCTTAACATTGCCACTTAAAATTTCAAATTTAAAACTATCATCGATTTTTTTATCACTTCCGCTTAATGCTCCACCTAAAGAAATGCTAGGCAAAATAGATTTTTGCATGGAAGAATAATCCTTAAAGGCTGATTTTAAGCTATTGAGTTTAGATCTCACATCTGCACGGTACGCTAAAGCTTTTAAAGGTATATTAAAATCAGGACTTAAGGTTTTAAAATCATTTAAAGATAAAGTTTTAAAATACTCTATGTAAGCAAAACCTTCTTGCTTTGCCAATAAATCTTGTAAATTTTTTATGAGTAAATTACGATTTTGATCATTGCTTAATAAATTTTGTTTAGCTCTTAATAAGCTTTGTTCTATGTTTAAAAGATCTAATTCTTCTATTTTTCCAAGCTTGTATTTATAACTATAAAGCTCTTTCATTTGTTCTAAATTTGAAAGATAAGCTCGAAGTAATTTATCTACATCGTTAAAATAAGCCAGCTCAAAAACATCATTTAAAGCTGTATTGATCATGCTTATTTTTAAATTTTCAAGATCATAAGCACTTGCTTTTGCACTAAATTCACTCGCACTTGCACTATCTCTTAATTTGCCATAAATATCAAGCTCATAGCTTAAATTTAAAGAATTATTGAAATTTTTACTTTGTTTGCCTGAATTTAAATCTTTATCTCCACCAAAACCCAAATTTCCACTTAAAGTCGGATATAAATCATAATTAATCAAATCGGCTCTAGCCAAAGCTGAAAGCAAAGTTTTTCTAGCAATATTAATATCGCTATTATTCAATAAAACAAAATTTAGAAATTCATTTAATTTTGCATTATCATAAGATCTATACCAATCATAAGTAAGATTTAAATCTTTCATTTGTTCTTGGGTTAAATCAACTTCTTTAGGCAAGCTAAGTTTTGCACCACAAGCGCTCAAGAAAAATGCTAAAAAAATGCTAAATATTACTCTCATATCATTCCTTTGATAATGCACTAATAGGATTTAAATTTGCTGCATTTCTTGCAGGGAAAAAACCAAAAACCACACCGATAAACATAGAACTTAAAAGTCCCAAAAGCACAGAATAGGCATTTAAAATCATAGGAAAATCAGTACTTAAAGTATTAAAAGCAAAAATAACAAAAATCGATAAAATCACACCTAAAATCGCCCCTATAGTACAAATCACAACCGCTTCGATTAAAAACTGCATCATAATATCTTCTCTTCTAGCCCCTATAGCCATGCGTATGCCTATTTCTCTTGTTCTTTCACTTACAGAAACAAGCATGATATTCATCACTCCTATACCCCCAACAATCAAAGCAATCACAGCCACACAAGCAGTAAGTATGGTTGTAGTGCGTTTATTTGCTGTAATAGCTTGTTTAAAAGTATCAGAATTAAAAGTAAAAAAATCCTTTTGCCCGCGTTTAATTTCTAAAATTCTTATGATAGCATTTTCAGCCAAAGTTGAACTCACATCATCTTTAACCTTAACTATGATTTCACGCAAATTTCTATCTCCTGTAAGCTTATTCATCAGTGTTGTATAGGGTATATAAAGACGCACTACATTATCTTCTATAGGTTTGTCTGTATCTTTTTGTAAAACTCCTATGATCTTAAAAGGTTGAGAATTAAAAAGTACCACACGACCTAAAATATTTTCACTTTTTTCATCAGGAAAAAGATTTTTTTTAGCATTAAAATCTAGCACAGCAACATTGGTACTATTTTTTACATCATCATTATTTAAAATTCTTCCCGCATCTATCCTTAAACCTTCTATGGCAAAATTATTTACCCCCACTCCTTCAGCTCTTGCACTTAAAGAAATATTGGTATAAGTTGCCACACCTGAAGTATTTGAATGAGCATCAACTGCTTCTAAATATTCTAGGGATCTTAGCGTTTCTAAATCACTAAAATTAAGCCTTGTTTTACCCGAACGCAAATCTCCAAAACCCCTTCCAGGACGAATTTCAATAGTATTTGTTCCAAGTCTTGCAATGGACTCAAGCACCTTAGCTTGAGAACCCAATCCTAAAGCCACAACACAAACTACAGAAGCAATACCTATGATGATTCCAAGCATAGTTAAAACAGAACGAAGTTTGTGTGCAAGTATGGAAGAATAAGCTATCTTAAAACACTCAAAGGCTTGATTTTTAAGCAAAGTAAGTGTTTTTTTCTCTTTAGACATTGTTTTTAAAGTGAGTTTTTCTTGAGCTTTTTCCTTTTTAGTATCGCTTAAAATTTCTCCATCTTTAATCTCTATAACCCTTTTAGCTTGTGCTGCAATTTTTGGATCGTGAGTTACTAAGACTATAGTATGGCCTTGTGCGTTAAGTTTTTGTAAAATTTCAAGCACCATAATGCCGCTTTTACTATCCAAAGCCCCCGTTGGCTCATCAGCTAAAATAAGCTCTCCACCATTCATCAAAGCTCTTGCTATAGAAACGCGTTGTTGCTGTCCTCCGCTTAATTCATTTGGTTTAGAATCTAACTTATGAGCTAGTTCTAAATCATTTAAAAGTTTTTTAGCGTTTTGACTTCTTTCTTGTAATTTTTTTCCCGCATAAACTGCAGGTAAAGAAACATTTTCTTTAGCGCTAAGCAAGCTTAAAAGATTATATCTTTGAAATATAAAGCCTATTTTTTCACGCCTTAATCTTGCTTTTTCATCATTATTAAGTTTAGTGACTTCATATTCATCAAAAATATAAGTTCCACTACTTGGTGTATCTAATGTTCCTATGATATTTAAAAGTGAAGTTTTACCACTTCCACTTTGTCCTATAATGGCAACAAATTCACCTTTTTCTATACTTAAACTTACATTTTTTAAAATGGCATTTTCGCCTATATTTTTGCAAATATTTTTAAGAAAAATCATTAAAATCTCAACTTCACTTTAGGAGCTAAACCATCAGCACTTGAGCTTACTATCAATTCTTCATTTTCATTTACGCCTTCTAAAATTTGAGTATTGATAGAATCTTTAATGCCAAGTTTGACATATTTTTTAACAGCTTTTTGATTTTCTAAAATTTCAACATAATAGCCTTTTGGATCGCTTTTAATTGCATAAGTTGGCACTGCTAAAACAGCCTTTGCACTTGCTACAACAATTTCATTTTGTATGCTCATACCAATACGCAAAAAATCATCTTTATTAGGTACATAAAATTTTGCGTAATAATAAATAGCATTTGATGAGCTTGAGCTTGAAGAACTTGAACTTGATGAGCTTGAGCTTGTACTAGAATCACTCACTTCAGTATCAGCTGGATCTATACTTGCAATCTTAGCATGATAAGTTTTTTGAGGATCATTAAGTAAAGAAAAATCAAGCTCTGTTCCTACTTTTATCTTACTCACATCAGCCTCTGCTATTTCCATTCTTACTTCCATTTCGTCTAAATTAGCTATACGGACTATAGTAGGAGTGTTTTGATTAGCATTAACTGTTTGTCCTTCATCTACAGCTACATTAATCACAACACCATCCATAGGAGCAGTAATGGTTGTATAACCTAAATCTTTTTGTGCATTTTTAAGAGTGATTTCAAGCTGAACTACTTGAGCATTAAGCTCTGCAACATTAGCTTTTAAAGTATAATAATTATTTTTTTGAGTTTCTAAATTTTCAAGAGAACTTGCTTTAGCTGCATAAAGTTTTTGCTCTCTTTGATACTGCTTACTTGCAATCTCAAGAGCAACTTTTTTACTCTCTAAATTAGCCTTAGCACTTTCAAGCTGAGCTTTTGTAATATCTAAATCGTTTTGTTGTTTATCTTTGTCAATTTGAGCGATCAAATCACCTTGCTTTACATGAGTTCCCACATCCACATAAAGTTTTATAATTTGTCCGCTAACTTGAGCACCTACATCGACTTGATCTTTGGCATATACCTTTCCTACTGCCTCTATGGTTTGAGATATATCTTTTTTTTGTATTTTTTGAGTTAAATAGCTGATTTTTTCATCATTATTAAAAAAAATAAAATAAGCCCCAACACTTCCAAGTATTGCAATTAAAATGATTAAAACAATCTTCTTTTTCATAATAACAAATCCTAAAGAAAAATCAAGATTAAATTTTACTCATTTTTTGTGAATTTTTTGTGAATTTTTAATTCTATTTTATAAATTTAAAAATTCTAAAGCCATCATCACATCACCTTGCATTAAGACTTTTAAATTTTCATCATCCCAACAAAAAGTAGAACTATGATGCAAAGCTGGATGATTTAAATCCTTTGAAATTCCAACAAACACATAAGCTCCCATTCTTTCTCGTGTTAAAAAAGCAAAATCTTCAGCCCCCATGTCAGGTTTAGAAGAAACAATGATATTTTCTTCTCCTAAGACCTTTGCAAAAGCTTTTCTTGCTATTAAAGCAGCTTTTTCATCATTAATCAATGGAGGAAATTCTTTAGTATATTTAAGCTTATAATCTCCACCATTAGATTTTGCTGTAGCAGCAGCCACTTCTTCTAGAGAACTTTTTAAAATATCTTGTGTTTTATCATTTAAAAAACGCACGGTTCCTTTTAAATAAGCATTTGTAGGAATAACATTATAAGTAGTTCCTGCACAAATTTGACCTACAGTAATCACCCCTGCTTCATAAGGGGCTAAACGCCTAGAAACAACACTTTGTATATTATTTACAAATTGCGTTGCCATAATTATAGGATCTATACAAGTGTGCGGATGAGCTCCATGTCCTCCTCTGCCAATAAATTCCAAATCAAAAATATCCGTTCCAGCCATCATTTCGCCACTTACAATTTGAGCAGTATTTTCAAGCAAAGACCCCCATAAATGACAACCAAAAACCGCATCAACATAAGGATTTTCCAATACACCTGATTCTATCATAGGTTTAGCTCCACCGCTTCCCTCTTCTGCGGGCTGAAACATAAATTTAATCGTGCCACAAAATTCATCTTTGAGCTCATTTAATATCAAAGCAGCTCCCAAAAGTCCTGCTGTATGTCCATCATGTCCACATGCGTGCATCTTACCATCAATTTTTGAAGCATAACTTAGATTAGTTTTTTCTTGTACAGGCAAAGCATCCATATCCGCTCTTAAAAGAACGCATTTTGGTTTTTTCTGACTCTTCTTTTTTCCTTCTATAGTAGCTAAAATTCCTGTTTTTGCAATATTTTTTTGATATTTAATGCCAAACTCATCTAAAATTTTACACACTAAATGAGCTGTATTTTCTTCTTCAAATTCAAGCTCAGGATGCATATGAATTTGATGTCTTAAATCAACTACTTTATCATAGTACTTTAGTGCTAAATTTTCAACCAGCTTTTGCATTCTTTTCCTTAATCTAAATCTTTTATTTTCTCATCTGCTTTTTTACTGTCAAGTTTTTCCAAATTCGCCTCCATTTTTCGTATTTCTTCTTCTCCACTACGCACTAATTTTGCATCAATTTTGGAAAAATCTCCAGTTTTTTTATTTGGATATTCTACCTTAGAAAGTATAAAACGCAATAAATTTAATCTTGCTTTTTTCTTATCATCAGAAGAAATAATAGTCCAAGGACAAGTTGGAGTATTAGATGCTAAAAGCATAGAGTATTTAGCTAAAGTATATTTATCCCATAATTCTTGCGATTTTTGATCCACAGGAGATAATTTATATTGTTTAAGCGGATCGCTTCGGCGTTTTTCAAAACGTTTTTTTTGCTCATCTTTTGATACTGAAAAATAAAATTTAAAAAAAATAATATCACTATTTGAAATCATATTTTCAAACAAAGGCACTTCTCTTAAAAAATCTTTATGTTGTTGCGGTGTACAAAAACCCATAACCGGTTCTACTCCTGCACGATTATACCAAGATCTGTCAAAAATCACAATCTCACCGGCCGAGGGCAAATGTGCTATATAACGCTGAAAATACCACTGTGTTTTTTCCACATCACTAGGTTTTTCAAGAGCCACAACGCGGCAACCACGCGGATTTAAATGCTCAATCAAACGTTTAATCGCCCCACCTTTTCCAGCCGCATCACGCCCTTCTATAAGTATAAGAACCTTTAAACCCTTGGCTTTAACATGATTTTGAAATTTCAAAAGCTCAATTTGCAAATTCTTTAAATCTTTTTCATATTCTATTGTACTTTTCTTTCTTTTAACAGAAACATAAATTTCATTCTTTTTAACAACCGCTTGCGTTTTTGGAGAATTATTTTCTTGCATTTTCAAACCTTTATAAAGTATTTAAAGCAAATTTACCATAATAAATTATAATTGAAGCTAAAAATAAAGGAAAAAATAAGTTTTTAGGAAATTTATGCGTATTTTTGGTATTATTTTATTAAGTTTTTGTTTATGTTTTGCTTCTATATTGTCTTTAAATGAAGCTTTTAATGTAAAATCAAACTCTTATAATAACTCTATCTCAATTGATATTGAACTTGGAAAAGATATTTATCTTTATTCTAATAAACTTAAATTATATATAAACGAAAAAGATATAAGTTCTTTGATTAATCTACCTCAAAGTTCTACAAGAGGTAATGAAAATGTTTATTATCAAAAATTAAATTTAGCTTTGCCAAATTTATTACTAGAGCACTTTGCAAAAAATACCACAAATTTAATCAAACTCGAATTTCAAGGTTGTTCTGAACAAGGCTTGTGTTATAATCCTCAAACTTGGTACTTTGATCTCATTTCTAAAAAAGATGCTTTTGAAATTTCAAAACCTTACAAAACTCAAAAAACAGATAAAAAAACTAAAATTGAATCTGAAGAAAGCTCTATAGCAAATTTTTTAGCAACAGATAACTTTTTTTGGATTTTGCTAAGTTTTTTTGGCTATGGACTTTTACTCTCCTTAACACCTTGTATTTTACCTATGATTCCGATTTTATCTTCTCTTATCGTAGCAAAAAGTAATGCTAAATTTTCAAAAAAATATAGTTTTTTTCTCTCTTTTATCTATGTTTTTTTCATGTCTTTAGCCTATGCTATTGCTGGAGTTATAGCAAGTTTTCTAGGAGCAAGTATTCAAGGAATTTTACAAAAACCTATTATTTTAATTCTTTTTGCTCTAATTTTCATAGCTTTTGCTTTTGCTATGTTTGGAGCTTTTCGTTTTGAATTGCCATTAAGATTTCAAACCTTTATACATAAAAAAAGCGAAAAAGGGAAAGGAGTTTTAGGTATAGCCATCATGGGATTTTTATCTGCTTTAATAGTAGGTCCTTGCGTAGCAGCTCCTTTAGCAGGTGCTTTAATTTATATAGCCAATACAGGCAATGCTTTATTAGGCGGTAGTGCGCTTTTTATCATGAGTTTTGGCATGGGTATACCTTTGCTTTTCATAGGCTTAGGATTAGGTTTTATTAAACCTGGTTTTTGGATGGAAAAAGTAAAAATTTTCTTTGGTTTTGTTATGTTGGCTATGGCTATTTGGATACTTTCTAGAATTATTGAAGAAAATTACATTTTAATTGCCTATGGAATTTTAGGTGTATTTTTTAGTGTTTTTATGGGAATTTTTGAAAAAAGTTTTACAATAATTTCTAAAATTAAAAAAAGTATTTTAATTCTTATTTTAGCTTATTCTCTAAGTATTTTCCTAGGGGGACTTTTTGGGGCTAAAAATTTCTTAAATCCTTTAAATTTCAATACTATATCTGCCTCAAAATCTGCTTTAAGCTATGATTATATTAACAATTTTGAACAATTAAAGCAAGAAATACAAACAAATACAAAGCCCATAATGCTTGATTTTACTGCATCTTGGTGTGAAAATTGCAAACTTTTAGATGAATTAACCTTTAGCGATGAAAGAATCATACAAAAAATGCAAAATTACAAACTTATCAAAGTTGATGTAAGCGAAAATAATAATGAACAAATTAAAACCATGAAAGAATTTAATGTTTTTGGCCCACCTGTTTTAATTTTCTTTGAAAATGGAAAAGAAAAATTAAAAATCACGGGTTTTATCAGTGCTGATGATTTATTAAAAAAACTAGAACCATGAAAATTCAAAGTTTGCAAATAGGGAAAATTAAAAACTATAAAAATTTCCAAAGCGCATTTATTAAAGATACTTACCTAGAAGAAACACAAATTGATTTTCTAGGTATTTTAGATGATCAAATAGCTGATAAAATTCATCATGGAGGCTACCATAAGGCTATTTTTGCCAACTCTTGTCAAAACTATCCTATATGGGAAAGATTTCTTAATAAAAAGCTAAATTTTGGCTCAATGGGTGAAAATTTGAGCATCGATGGGCTTTGTGAACAAAATGTTTGCATAGGTGATATACATCAAATTTCAAATGCAATACTGCAAGTAAGCGAACCTAGAAAACCTTGTGTAAAAATTTCTAAAATTCACAATAATTCAAATTTTACACATGAAATTTTTAAAACGGGCTTGAGTGGATGGTATTATAAAGTTTTACAAGTTGGACAAATACGAAAGTATGAAAATATTAAAATTTTAGAAAAAAATTCTACTTCACTTAGTGTATTTGAACTCAATCAACTTTTTTACTCCCCACATCAAGCTCTTAGACAAAATCCGATTTTATTAGATAAATTAGAAAAATTAAACTCTCTCATATCTCAAAATTGGCACGAAACGATACACAAACGCTTAAAAAATACTTACGATATAAGCTATATGGATAGCTTATAAGTTTTTAAAGTTATTTTTAGGTAAAATAATTCTTTTTCGAAAGGATAATCATGCAAAGACAAACATGGAGTAGCACACTAACTTATATTCTAACAGTTGCTGGAGCAACCATAGGATTTGGAGCAACTTGGCGTTTTCCCTATCTTGTAGGAGAAAATGGTGGCGGTGCTTATGTATTAGTTTTTTGTATAGCTATGATTATCATAGGCATTCCTGTTATTTTAGTTGAAAATGTCATAGGCAGAAAAGCGATGACAAATAGCGTAGATGCTTTCAAACAAAAATGGCAAAGTATTGGATATATGGGACTTTTAGGAAGCTTTGGCATAATGGCTTACTACATGGTACTTGGAGGATGGGTTTTAGTTTATATTTGGGAATTAACCCTAGGGAATTTTAGTCTTGCTAATGTAGTAAGCAAAGAATTTACTCATCAGTTTTTTAACGACAAAATAGCCTTCAATCCTTTAGGAGTTGGTATTTTTACCACTGTTTTTGTAATTATTAATTATATTATTTTAAAAAGAGGCATTATAGATGGTATAGAAAAATCCGTAAAATTTTTAATGCCTTTGTTATTTATCTGTCTTATTATTGTTGTAGGACGCAATTTAACCCTTGATGGAGCTATGGCTGGAGTTAAATTTTATCTTGAACCTGATTTTAGTAAAATTTTATCACCAAAACTTTTAATCGATGTTTTAGGACAAGTCTTTTTTGCTTTATCCCTAGGTTTTGGGGTAATGATAACACTTTCATCTCATCTTAATAAAAATGAAAATATGGCAAAAACCGCTATTTATACAGGGGTTTTAAATACTATCATAGCTGTTTTGGCTGGTTTTATGATTTTTCCAGCACTTTTCTCAGCGGGACTTGCTCCAGATAGCGGGCCTTCTTTGGTTTTTGAAACTTTACCTATAGCATTTTCTCATATCCATTTTGGCACCATTGTGTGTATTTTATTTTTTGTCTTACTCTTGATTGCAGCTTTAACCACAAGCTTACCAATTTATCAAGTTATTATTAGTGTATTAGAAGAAAAATTTAAATATTCTAAAAATCTTTCTATTAACCTAACTCTAGGATTTATCTTCATACTTGGTAATCTTCCTTGTATTCTAACTTATGGGCCTTGGCGTGATATTGTTATCATCAAAGGAAAAAACATTTTTGATAGTTTTGATTTCATTAGTGGAAATATTTTGTTTGTTTTAACTGCATTTTTTTGCTGCATTTACGTAGGTTGGATCTTAGGCAAACAAGAAAGTCTAAAAGAACTTAGCAATAACAATACACTTAAAAGTTCATGGTTTGGAATTTGGTTTTATTATGTAAAATATATAGTACCTTTGATTATTTTAATCATTTTTATCTATGGAATTTTAAACTAATTTTTTAAATTTATATCTCTCTAACATAGTGGAATTTCCTAAAATTCCACCTTGATGTATATAAAGCAATGGTTTTTTCCACTCTTGTTTTAATGCTATACTTAATCCTAAAATATCATACAACAAGTCAAATTCTATATTGCACTTTAACTTTAAATCCATATAAAGCTCATAAAATTCTTTATACGGCTTAGCAAAGTGATATTTTTTATCACTTGTTAAAAATTCTAAATTTGAAAAATCATAGCTTGGATCTAATGTTAAAATTTGTTTTTTAAGATATTTAATATCACCTACACAAGCGCAAGTAAATACTTTAAATTTAGAATACTTTGCCAAAAAAGCTGCCGAAGTGCCTGTACCCGAAGGTAAAAAAATATCAAAATCAAGCTTTAAACTTTGACTTTGCATTTGAATTTCTTGAGCAAGTTCCATATAGCCATATTGAGCTTCTAAATTAGCTATGCCTTGTTCTATAAAAATATCATCTTTTTTACACAAAGAAAAAGCAAATTGCTTTAAGGATAAAGAATGGATATTTTCTACAAAATCAACACCATTTTCTAAAGCTAAAGCATAGTTTCCACAAGGATTATTCTTAAGAAAAGTAGAAATTTTTTCACAAGCAAAAACAAGTTTATATGATCTTTGTTTAGCAAAAATACTTAATGCCGCCAAAGCATTACTTTGGCTTCCTCCATAACTTATAAAAGATTGATTTTTAGGATATCTTTGATGGATATAAAAAGCAAGTTTCCTAGCTTTATTTCCATTAATTTCTCCTAATAAATCATCTCTTTTAATATAAAATTCAAATCCGTTAAAATTGATTTTTTGTATAGGACTAATTGTTTTAATGAAATTCAAAGAATTTTTCTACATCCTTTAAAGCATTATCATTTTTAATGCTAAATTTTATTTCTATGCGACGACTCTTATCCTTATCTTCAACTCCATTGACAAACACAGGATCTGAAAAAGAACGTCCACTTGCCATTAAAAGCTTTTGAAGTTTATCGCTCTTATAAAAAGTATAGATAAAATTCATCACCTCATAAGCTCTTTTTTGCGACAAATCTAAATTATAAATATAAGATCCATCACTATCAGTATGTCCTTCAATAATGATATTTTCAATGTTGGAAAAAATTTTTGGATCTTCAAGAATAGCATCAAAATATTCGCTTAAGATTTTTCTCAAACTTGCCTTTGCCTCATTTTTTAACACATAAGAATCTTTATCAAAAAGTACTTCAGCAGGCAAAGAAATAGATCCTGTCTTTTCATCTATAGTGATATTATTATCAAGCTTACTTTGTAATTCCTTGCTTAAATTTTCACGAATCAAACCAAGATTTTGCACCTTTTCTTTAGCTTTTTGAAAATCTTCTTGTAAATTTTTAAGCTCTTCATCTTTTTTCTCTAGTTGACCTAGTAAAATCAAAATTTGCTTATCTTTATTATCTAAAGTTAAGTTTAAATCTTTGCTTAACTGCTTGTAATTTGTAATATTAGCCTCTAATTCTGCTTTTTGAGAATTAGCAAGATTTAAAGCACTAGAAGCATTGTTTAAATCAGAACTTAGTTTAAACACTATGGCTTCTTTATTTCTAAGCTCTTCTTTGCTCTCCTCTAAGCGTGCCTCTTGTTTATTGAGATTATCTTTGATTTCTTTTAAATCACTTTGAGTTAAAACATATTTTACAACAATAGCACCTATTAGCAAAATAAAAACAAACAGCAATCCTGCCATTAAATCAGCATAAGCTATCCAAAAATTGCTATCTTCTTTTGACTCATTTTTCATTTATTTTCTTTATCTTCATTTTTTAGCTCATCATTGCTTTCTTGCTTAGATATTTCTGCTTGAATTTCATCTTGATTTTCTTCAGTCTTAGACTCTGAAAAATCTTCTATTTGTTTGGTTTCATTTTCTTTATTCTGATTTTCATCTCCAGAAAGCTTGCTCATCATTTGACTTGTTTCTTCATCAAGTGCTTTCATTTCTTTTTTAAGCTCATCCATCATTTTGATTTTAGCATCGATACTTTTTTCTTCTTCATATACTTCTTTAAATTTATGCATACCTTCAAACAAGCTTGCTTTAAATCCTTCAAAAACCTTTTCTTGACTTTCCAACATTGCTTTTTCATAAAGTTCAAAATTTTTACCAAAACGCTCTACTTTTTCATCGAATGCACCTAGCGTCTTATCAAGATGATGAATTTTATCACTACTGATATCGAGCAAGCGATTATATTGTTCTGACATTCTTGTATTGATTTCTTTTAAATTTTGATTGAGTAAACCTATACCATTTAACATTTCACTATAAAGCTTTCCAAGATCGCGTTGATCTCTTTGTGCTTTACTAAGCTCACCCATGGTTTGTTTGATGTGTTCACTACTTAATCTAATAGCCTTTTCTTCTACATTTAGCATATCTTGGAAAATACCAAATTTTCTATCAATAGCATGATCAAGCTCTGCAAAAAAATCATCATTACTAACTTGTTTAAAAATTGCTCCAATTTTTTCAAAATGTTGCAAACTCTCGGTTAAATATCTTTGATCAAGCTCTTCTTTTGTCCAAAAAAATCCACTTGTAGCGTTTTTTTGACGATTTAACAAACGATCTATTTTACTTTTACCATATTTTTCAAAAAACATCCACCATAATGCAAGAAAAATTCCATAAATTGAAACATAAAAAGCAGTTCCTACTCCGCTTAACAAATCTGCAATTTCTTGTTCTAAAGCGGCTGTATCACTAGAGCTAAAATTTGGCATTGAAAAAGCTATGCTGATAAAAGTTCCTAAAATTCCCATCATTGGAAAAATTGCCGAACCTATACTAGCAAAATTCTCATTTCTTGCACCTTTAATATATGTATAAGCAAAGTCATCAAAATTGGCATTTGATTTCGTGTCTTTCCCTATGGCAAGAAAATGCCTCATAATATGTCTTTTTAAAGCCTGTTTAAATTCATCTTTTTGTTGTTCAAAAATACTATACGCATACTCAGCACTATGTCTAGCAAAAATCAATGCTGTAAAAAAAATCACACCTGTCATAATAACCGTATGCAATTCAACCTTAAAGTCAATTACATTAAAATAACCCAATAAAATCAAAATATAAAGAAAAGCTGGAATAAAAATAATTTTAAAATAAACCAAAGAACCTCTTGCGTCTTTGCCTTCAGGCAAAACAAGTTCTGAAATTTCATCTGATTTAATATCCATGAAACCAATACCTCATTAAAAATTTTATTTTAAAGATTGCTACTCAATTTGATAAAAATTTTTAAAACAAAATAAAACTAAGCCTTTAAAATGCTTAGTTTTTGTTTATACAGTTTAAATCTTCAAAAGCAATTTCAAGACGCTTTACCATACTTTCTTCACCGCTTCTTAACCAAACACGCGGATCATAGTATTTTTTATTTGGCTTGTCATCACCTTCTGGATTTCCAATTTGTCCTTGCAAATAAGCCCTATTTTTAAGTTCATATTCACGCACCCCATCCCAAAAAGCCCACTGGGTATCTGTGTCAATATTCATCTTAATTACGCCATAGCTTACTGCATCTTTAATATCTTTTAGCTCGCTACCGCTACCACCATGAAATACAAAATTTATAGGCTTATCGCTATTTAAAGCAAATTTATCTTTTACAAATTTTTGCGAATTTTTTAAAATTTCAGGTTGTAAACTAACATTTCCTGGCTTGTAAACTCCATGTACATTTCCAAAACTTGCTGCAATTGAAAATTTATCACTAATTTTTCCAAGTCTTTCATATGCAAGTGCTACATCTTCTGGTTGGGTATAAAGCTTGGAATTATCAATACCTGTATTATCCACTCCATCTTCTTCGCCACCTGTACAACCTAGTTCTATTTCAAGCGCGACACCTAAAGCATCAAATTTTTGAAGATAAACTTCACAAGTGCTAAGATTTTCTTCTAAACTTTCTTCGCTAAGATCAAGCATATGAGAACTAAATAAAGCTTGTCCATGGGTTTTTTTATATTGTGCATTTGCCTCAATAAGCCCATCAATCCAAGGCAAAAGTTTTCTTGCAGCATGATCAGTGTGTAAAATCACAGGTACACCATAAGCTTTAGCAAGTAAATGCACATGTTTAGCCCCACTAATTGCACCTAAAACTTCTCCATTAGGACAATTTTTCCCTGCATAAAATTTTGCCCCACCATTTGAAAACTGGATAATAACTGGAGAGTTAACTTTTTTTGCAGCTTCTAAAACTGCATTAATAGAATCAGTTCCTACAACATTAACAGCAGGGATAGCAAAACCCTCTGCTTTAGCATAGTCATAAACTTTATTAAGCTCATCTCCGCTAATCACCCCTGCTTTTACAATGTCTAAAACACCCATTATTTATATTCCACTTTAGCACTATTTAAAAGATCTTGGCCTTTTTGATTGATAACTTTTTTAAATTCTTCAAATTTAAGTCCGTTTTCAATACCTTGTTTTACTTCATCAAATTTGATTTGACCTTTAGCCTGCGAATTTTCTTTTAAGATTACATGATAACCAAAATTCGTTTTTACTGGAGTTGTAGTAATAGTACCATTTTTAAGTGCGAAAGCAGCATCTGTAAAAGGCTTTACCATAGTTGATTGATCAAACCAACCAAGCTCACCACCTTGGTTTTTTGAACCTGGATCAATTGATTTCTCTTTAGCAAGCTCGCTAAATTTAGCATCTAGTTCTTTACCTTTTGAACCTTTAAGTTCGTTAATAATATCCTTAGCTTCTTTTTCTGTCGCTACTAAGATATGTTTTGCTTGCACTCTTGCAGGTTTTACATATTTGTCTTTATTTTGATCATAAAAAGCTTTAACTTTAGCCGCATCAATTTTAATAGTATTTAAAATTTTCTCTTGATAAACATTAACAAGTATTGCATCTTTTGCACGATCAAGTTCTTTTGTATATAAAGGATCTTTTTCTAAATTTTGTTTTTTAGCATCTTGCAAAATTAAATCTTGCATAATATATTGCTGAATAAGAGCTTTTTTTTGATTATCCGGCAAAGTTTTAAAATCCTGTCCTCTAAGCATAGGGGCAAAAAATTCACTTACTTCTGTATCACTAATGCTCTTGCCATTAACAGTGGCTACTGTAGCTGCATTTACATTTAAAGCTACACCTGCAATCAAAGCTGCTGCGACTAAAGAAAATTTTTTCATTAGGTTTCCTTTTTAATAAAATGTATATAAAATCAATTATATCTAAACTTGGTTTAAAGCTAATTAACTAAAATTAAAAAATGAAAAGAAATTTAGAAATCAAAGAACTTTTTTTAAAACATTTTGACAAGCCTGTAACAGAGCTTAAATTTTCAAATTTATATGAGCTTTTAGTCTGCGTGATGCTTTCAGCCCAATGCACTGATAAAAGAGTTAACCTCATCACTCCTGATCTTTTTAAAGCTTATCCTGATATCAAATCCCTTGCAAATGCAAATTTATCAAGTCTTAAAACCTATATACAAACTTGTTCATTTTTTAATAATAAAGCACAAAATCTTATAAAAATGGCAAAAGCAGTTTGTGAAAATTTTGACGGAGAAATTCCCCTTGAAGAAGAGAAATTAAAATCCTTGGCAGGCGTAGGACAAAAAACCGCTCATGTAGTTTTAATAGAATGGTGCGGAGCAAATTTCATGGCTGTAGATACTCATGTTTTTAGAGTTTCTCACCGCTTAGGACTTAGCAAAGCAAAAACTCCAGAAGCTACAGAAGAAGATTTAACAGGCATATTTAAAGACAATCTTAACTATCTTCATCAAGCCATGGTTCTTTTTGGACGCTACACCTGTAAAGCTAAAAAACCTTTATGTAAAGAATGTTTTTTAAATCATCTTTGCAAAAGTAAAGATAAGGAACTTAAATGAAAATTTTCATCTTTTTACTCGCTATATCTCTTAATATTTTTGCCTTAGAATCTTACAAACCTAGTGCTGATTTTTCTTCTTATTTTAACAATATAAATTGCTCGCAAATCTTAGATAAGTTTTTTTATCTAAATTGCTATGATTATAAACTCAAAGGCACAAAAGCCGTTGCTTATAAAGTAGAAGCTTCAAATTTAAAAGATAAACAAATCAAAAAACGCCCTCGCTTTGAAGATGATACAAATATTCCTAAAAAATACCGCACTACTTGGAGTGATTATAAAAACAGTGGTTACACACGAGGACACACTGCGCCTAATGCTTCTTTTAGCTTTAGTAAAGCTGCTCAAAATTCAGTATTTTTAATGAGCAATATTACCCCACAAATTGCACAAATAAATAATAAAATTTGGAATGAAATCGAGCAAAGAGAAAGAAATTTGGCTTTCAAATTTCAAAGTATCGAAGTTTTAAATTTAGTACTTTACGATAAAGAACCACTATACATTAAAAACCGTATTGCTATACCAAGTTTTTATGTAAAAATTATTAAAACTCCGAAATTTAAAGAATGCTATCAAGTACCAAACCATGAAGTAAATGATGAAAATATTAAACAGTATCAAATAAATTGTGATAAATTTTAAGGTATAAATTATGGAGATAAATGCTCTTACGATAACCACTCTTTATATCATAGGTATTTCCGCAGAAGGAATGACAGGGGCTTTAGCTGCAGGACGCCATAAAATGGATCTTTTTGGAGTTATTTTTATTGCTCTCGTAACAGCAATTGGAGGCGGAAGCATAAGAGATGTGCTTTTAGGACATTATCCTTTAACTTGGGTTAAACATCCTGAATATATTATTTTAATCTGTTTTTGCGCCCTTGTAGCCACAAAAATTCCGCGCGTAGTAACCAAACTTGAAACTTTATTTCTAACTCTTGATGCTATAGGACTTGTTGTTTTTAGCATACTTGGAGCTCAAATAGCCATAGATCAAAACCATGGCTTTATCATAGCCGTTGCTGCTGCTGTAATCACCGGTGTTTTTGGTGGAATTTTAAGAGATATTTTATGTATGAGAATCCCCTTGGTGTTTCAAAAAGAAATTTATGCAGGAATTGCCATAATTGCAGGAGCAATCTATTATTCTCTAATAATTTGGCTTGAGCTTAATGCTCTAGTTTGCACACTTTTAACTCTTTTTATAGGAGTTTTTGCAAGGCTTTTAGCTATCAAATATCAATGGTCTTTACCTATTTTTTCTTACAATGAAGAAAAATAATTTATCGTTGCTTTATACAAGTTTGCTAAGATATTAAAAAATTTTAGGAGATTGATAAATGCGAAGACTAAGTATTTTACTTACGATTTTAATAGTTATTAATATAACAGCTTGCGATAGCAAAACAGAAAATTACTACAAAAATCATCCTAGTGAAGCAAAAGAAAAAGCGAAAGAATGCAAAGAAAGCGGAACTCTTAGCGAAGATTGTATTAATGCATTAAAAGTTGGTGTTAAGCCAACAAATGAAGAGAGTAAATACAGTCCAAACACACCAAAAAAATCTGATAATCAGATATTAGAAGCTTTAAAACAAAATGATTTAAAAAAAGAAAAAACCACAAAAGATATTAACCAAAGTTCAGAAAATAATGAAAGTATTATAATACCACCTATAACAGAAACACCTTCTGAAATTTATCCTTCCAAAACAACAGAAAACAATCAAAGTTCTATCTTTAGCGATGATGTTAATATAACACAGGAAAAATTACCATGAAAATAACTCTTTTTTTAAGCCTTATTGGTATATTTTTTGCAGCATGCGAACAAACCAAAAGTGTAGAATATTATCAAAATCACCCCGAAGAAGCAAAAAAAAGAAGTTTAGAATGCAGACACAAAGCTATCATCAGTCAAGATTGTGTTAATGCGTATAGGGTAGGTTTTCCAAAAGATGAATGGGAAGATGAAAATATTTCTAATCCTTAAAAGCTATGAAAGTTTCAAAATTTGCCCATTTAAAAATACTTTCTATTTTCTTAAAACCTGCCTTTTCTAGCATGTTTAAATTTTCTTTTTGACTATAAGGAATTAAAACATTTTCTAAAGCTTCTCTTTTGGCTGCAATTTCAAATTTAGAATAACCTTGTTTTTCTTTATAATCTGCATAAAGTTCTATGATATTTTTAGACAAAAAAGCATCTTCATAAAGGATTTTTTCACTCATAATCAAAATGCCTTTAGAGTTTAAATTTTTATAAATT
Source organism: Campylobacter sp. 2014D-0259 (assembly GCF_008000505.1). Lineage (NCBI taxonomy): Bacteria > Pseudomonadati > Campylobacterota > Epsilonproteobacteria > Campylobacterales > Campylobacteraceae > Campylobacter > Campylobacter sp. 2014D-0259. The sequence continues at coordinate 83,254 of NZ_VOAQ01000007.1, read as the reverse complement.
TTATCAAGTAATTCTTGTCTTTTAGGAGGGCGAATAAACTGCATGGTATAATTTGCCACAAAAACATCGCAAACAAAAAAATCAAATTCACATAAATTAGTTTCAAAAAAACTTATATCAAGCCCATAAGCTTTAGCTTTTGACTTTGCAACTTCAACCATAGAAGCAGAATTATCCACGCCAAAAAGTTTAAAATCCTTTCTTAGATTTGCCAAAAAAATCAAAAAATTAGCACTTGAGCAGCCCAAATCACAAATACTTGCGTTTATAGGTAAAATTTTAGCCAATAAATTGCCACAAAGTTCTAAATTTTCTCTATAAAATGGCACAGAACGATTGATCATATCATCAAAAACACTAGCCACGCTTTTATCAAATTCAAATTGTTTTTTAGGGCTTTGTTTAAAAAGTTCATCTTTCATCATTTTTCCTTAATAATTCTTTAGCTTGCTCTATGTCTTTGGCAATTTGATTTTTAAGTTTTTTTAGATCTTGAAATTTTTGATTCTCTCTTAGAAAAGATATAAACTCGAGTTCGAAAAACTCCCCTTGTGTGAATTTTTCACCCAATTCTTCTAAAATATGACTTTCTATAGCAAAATTTTCATCGCTTGACCTTATACCTAAAAAACTCACACTTTTATAAATTTTTCTTTGACTTTTTAACAAAGTAGCATAAACACCATTTTGAGGTAAAAAATAACCTTTACAATCTAAATTTATAGTCGCAAAAAGTTCTTTAGAGCCCAAACCTTGTCCTTTAATCATCTTCCCTTTGATACTATAATCTCTTCCTAAAAATTCTTTTGCTTTTTGCAAATTTGCTTTTGATAAAAAATCCTTAATTAAACTTGCATGAACACCTATTCCGCCTATGCTAAATTCATCAACTATTATAGTTTTTATCCCACTTAAAAACTCAATATCTTTAGCATTATAAGCCCTATTTTTCCCGAAAGAAAAATCATATCCCACTACTATAAATTTCAAATTGACAAATTCTTTTTTCAAAAAGCTTAAAAAATCTTTACCATCTAAAGATTTTATACTTTCAAAATCCACTTCTATAACTTTTTTTCCTGAAATTTCTTCTTTTTGACGATTTGAACAAAGAAATTGACCCTTAAATTTATTAATAACTAACAAAGCCCCATTCTCATCTAAACATTTTACAAGCTTTAGATGTCCTAAATGCATACCATCAAAACAACCTATGGCTAAAGAAGTAATATTAATTTTTGATATAGTAGTAAAAATATTCAACATTACCTTCCTTTCCTTTAATGCTTGATTTTTGCGTATTTTTTAAAAGCCAACCCAATTTAGCACATTCTTTTTCAAAATCCATTCTTGCCTTTAAGATTGCCTTATCATCTTTTAAAACACCCTTTTTATCTCTTTTGATATTTTTCCCTACTTCAAACTGAGGCTTAAAAAGTAAGATAATTTCCTTTAAAGCTAAATTATCGATATAATAAAGTAAATTAATAAGAGAAATAAAACTCACATCACAAGTAATAAGTTCAAATTTTTCTTCACTTTTAAAGGCTCTGAGATCTGTATTTTCATGCAAGATAATTTTTTCATTTGTTCTTAAACTTAGATGGAGTTGATTGTTACCTACATCAAGAGCAGTGATTTTTAAAGCCTGATTTTCAAGTAAAATTTGCACAAAACCACCCGTGCTAGATCCTATATCAAGACAATTTTTATGTTTTATTTCAATATCATTTTCTTCTAAAAAATTTTTTAATTTTAAAGCCGCCCTTGAAACATAAATTTCACTTAAAAGATCCAATTTTAACCCATCAGTTAAAAGTATATCTTCAGGATTTAAATCTTGCGTTTTTTTTAAATTTTCTAAAAAATTTTTCACATCAAAAGAAGCTTTAAAACTTTTACCATTAAGCAAAACCTCTTCATTTTCTATAAGCTCTAAAGCTTTATTTCTACTGATATTTAAACGCTTTGAAACAAAAAAATCAAATCTCATTTTAAACTCTCATTTATTCTTTTTTCCAAGTCTTCTTTTTCTTTAGAAAACCACCAAATGCCTATTTCAAAAGCATTTTTTTTAAAAATTTCTCTAAGATCTTTAAGATCTTTTTCAAAAAGATCTTTTTCTTTTTGAATTAAACTTAAGTTATTATCTTTTAAAAAATCAAAATTATTCATCCATAAAAGTATTTGTTCTTGTTCGGATTTTAAGGCATTATTTCTTTGCTCTTTTAAAAAATAACTTCCTAAAACCATGATAAAACACAAAAATAAAACAATTATTTTTATCTTTATTTTCAAAACAAAATTAAAAACAAAAGCCAAAAGAGAACAAAACATAAAAAAATTAAAAAAATCAAAAATAAAATTTAAAACCCTAAATCCCAAATATCCAAAATAAGAAAAAATAAAAAATTTTAAATTTGAAATAAAATGTAAAAATTCAGACAAAAAATCAAAATAAACAAAAGAAGCGCTCTTATAAGCAATGATTTTCCTAGAAAAAAGTTCTAAATTTAAAATTTCATTGTAAGTAAAAAAAAGCCCATAAAATGCATAAAATAAAGCAGTAAAAAAACTAGCGATAACAACTATTCTAAAATCATTATAAGCATTATCTACAAATTGCAAATGTAATTCTTTTTTTAAAAATATCATCAATAAAGGCAAAATTATAAATATAAAAACAAAATCAATTTTTTCAAGATTTAAAAAATTTAAAAATAAAGAAATAAGTCCAAAAATCGCCAAGAAAAAACTAAAAATATAAAGATAAAAATCCCCCATACTAATACGATAAAACAAACTTCCCTTAATCAAAGTAGCTTCTTTTATAATATTTTTTCTAAGCTTTAAAAATAAAAAGAATTCCCAAAAAAGTGTTAAAAAAATAGGAATTAAAAAAAATAAAGAAAAAACAGTCCTTTGCCAAGTTAGTAAAAAGCCAAAAAGGCTTAAAAGCGTTAAAATATAAGAACTATTCTTTAACAAGCTCATTAAAAGCACTTTCATCTATACATTTTATTTCAAGCTCTTTAGCCTTAATCAGCTTAGAACCTGCCTCTTCTCCAAAAAGCACATAGTCAGTCTTTTTAGAAACTGAGCCACTTACCTTACCCCCAAGCTTTTCTATCAAAGCCTTAAACTCATCTCTTGAGCGTGAAAGAGTACCTGTAATTACAAAAGTTTTACCAAAAATCACACCATCGCTTTTGATTTCAAGTTTTTCTATTTTCAAATTTAAAAGCTTGTAAAACTCATCAATTCTTGTACGATTAACACGCGTAAATTCGCAAAGACTTAAAGCCATTTGCTCTCCAAAACCTTCTAAATTGGCATAAGCTTCAAAGCTTTGCTTGTGCCACTCTTTACCAAAACTTAAACTTAATTTTTTAGCCGCAACCTCGCCAATATGCTCTATCCCTAAAGCTGTGATAAAACGAAAAAGCTCACATTCTCTTGCTTGTTCTATAGCATTTAAAAGATTGTTAATTTTCTTTTCCTTAAAGCCTTCCAAACCTTCAAAATCACTAAATTTTAAATGAAAAATGCTCTCAAGCGTAGTGATTTTTTTGTGTTTGTATAAAAGCTCTACTATATTTTCTCCAAGCCCGTCGATATTAAGACATTTTTTAGAAACAAAATGAATGATAGAATTTACAAGTCTATCCTCACAATCTATATTTTGACATTTTATTAAAGTTCCTTCATCTAAAAGCTCACTTTGGCAAGTAGGACAAAGCTTAGGGCGTGAAATTTCCATCTCTAAACCTTCTCTACGATCTTTAAAAACCTTAGTGATTTTAGGGATAACATCGCCACTTCTTATCACGCTTACAAAATCATTGATTTTAACATCAAGTCTTGCAATCTCATCAAAATTATGGAGTGTGGCTGATTTTACTACAACCCCATCTAAATTTACAGGTTCTAAAACCGCCACAGGAGTGATCACTCCACTTCTTCCCACTTGTAAATTTACGCCTATTAAACGCGTGGTTTTTTCAAGTGCAGGAAATTTAAAAGCTGCCATAAATTTTGGAAATTTTACCGTATAGCCTAATTCTTCACAAAGTGCAAGATCATCAATTCTTACCACCATACCATCCATCATCATAGGCTTTTTTTCTCTTAAAGCTAAAAGCTCATCATAAGCTTTTAAAACCTCGTCTAAATTAACACAAAGTCTTACAAAATCATCTTTTAAAAAACCGAGCTCTCTGATAAATTGCATCACCTCACTGTGTTTAGTAAAATTTAAGGTATTTTCCCCTAGTCCCCAAGGATAAAATTTCAAATTCCTTTCTTTGGTGATGCTTGTATCAAGCTGCCTTAAACTCCCACTTGCAGCATTGCGTGGATTGGCAAATAAACTTTGATTTAAAAGGGCTCTTTTTTCGTTGATTTTCTCAAAATCATCTTTTAAAATCACCACTTCTCCACGAATTTCTATCCTTTCTTTATAGGCTATATTTTTAGGTATATTTTCTATCTCAAAAACATTAAGCGTTATATCCTCACCCACTTCGCCATCGCCCCTAGTGGCACCGCTTACTAATTTACCATTTTCATAAAGCAAATTTAAACTCGCTCCATCAAATTTAGGCTCTATAAAAAAGTTTTTTTCACATTTTGCGCGTTTTGCCCAAGCCCTAAACTCACTCTCATCAAACACATCTTCCATCGACCACATACGCTTTAAATGAGCTATTTTTTTAAACTCGCTTTGTATAGTAGGAGCTATTTTTTGCGTTGGAGAGTCTTTTGAAATTTCATCTTTATTTTGTTCTTCAAAAGCTCTTAATTCTCTGATTAAAGCATCGTATTCTTCATCGCTAGCCAAGGGTTCATCTTTTTCATAATATGCCCTCATCCACAAATTTGCTAAAGCAACTTTTTCTAAATACTCTTCTTTTTTCATCTAAACTCCTATATTATCCATTGCCTGTGCTAAAGCAAAAAGTTGTTTGTGCTCATATAAATCATGCACTCTTATAACACTAGCACCATTTTCAAAAGCCTTTAAATGCAAATACAAAGTTCCTGCTAAACGATCTTTAATCTCGCTTTGAAAATACGCATTAATCACACTTTTGCGACTCGCACCTATAAGCAAAGGCTTATTAAATTGTAAAAAATGTTCTAAGTGTTTGATTAAAATCATATTATGGCCCGCACTCTTTCCAAAACCAATACCTACATCTAAAATACTTTCTTTTACTCCAAAACTTTCTAAAAGCTCAAGTTTTTCTTTAAAAAACAAAGTCATCTCATCAAGCAAATCTTCATAAAAAGGATTATCTTGCATGTTATTTGGATTGTTTTGCATGTGCATTAAGCAATATTTTGCCTCATACTTACTTGCAAGTTTGGCTAGATTAAGATTTCTTAAACTTGTAATATCATTAATGAGTTTAAAACCCTTATTTAAAGCATATTCTAGACAATATTCATCAAAACTATCTAAACTAAAAATTGCTTGTTCGTAATAATTTTTCTCATAAATTAAGTCAAGTACTTTTTTCAGTCTTTTAAATTCCTCTTCCTTACCACAATACTCACTCCCAGGTCTTGAACTAACCGCACCTATATCGATATATTCAGGCTTTAAAGCAAGAAAGTCATTAAGTCTTTTTTCAAAGTCTTCTTCACTCACACGACTTTTTGCATTAAAACTGTCTTCATTAACATTAATCACTGCCATAAGCTCGGCTTTTTTCGGTTTTAAAAAATCTTTTTGCAAAAAAAGAGCCAAATTTTTAAGTCCAAAATCTTGAAGTTTTTCTTTGACAATAAGCTTTTGAATTTGCTCTTTACTTGCCATTAAAAGCACATTTGAATGAGTGATTTTTGCAGTAATTACTTCTTTATGAGTAATAAGTTCAGCTCCTACTCTTAAAGCATCTTGTTTTAAAATATTTGCCGCAGGAGTAGAAATATCTTTGATAAAAATAAAATGAATTTTTGTTTTTTCACTCATAATCTTTTGTCCCATTTTATGAGGGTTTATGAAAGAACAAAGCAAATTAAAATCGGTGTTTGGATTGATTTTAAAAAATTTCATTTTATTTCTTTGTATAGTAATTTAGCAAAAGAGTAGCTAAAAGCACCCCGCTTTTAGAATTTAATTTTGCAAGCTCATAACTTTCATAAAAAAACTCTAATTCTTCAGCATTAAAATCTTTATATTTCACACATTCTTTAGCAAGCAATGCGATTTGATCCATAAGTTCATTTTTATCCAAATTTTCATTTTTTTGCAAAAAATCAAAAAGCATTCTTAAATCCATTCTTTTAAGATCTAAATCAAGTTTTTTAACTTCCTTTTCAACTTTTCTTTTTTCACAAATAAGACGTGATTTTATAGTAGGTAAAAGTAAATTTTTAGAAGGTATCACAATAAGAAATTTAATATTTTTTGGAGGTTCTTCAAGAAGTTTAAGTAAAAAATTTTGTGCTTCTATCCTATAAGAATCCGCCATTAAAACAATAATTTTTTCTTCGGTTTCTGCGATATAGCTTTCTTTTTCAACTGCTCTTGCATCATCAAGTAAAAATTCATTTTGTGGCATAAAAAATCTTAATTTTTTAATACCAAAATTATTAATCATTTCTTCTTTAATACCTAAAAAATCTTCACTGATAATAATCTTACTAATAAACAAAATATTTATCCTAATTGCACCCTGGAAAATAATATTGCATCCAAACTTACATCAAAAAGTTGATATAAACTAATAAGCTTGATATCCAAGTCTTTATCTTTAGAATTTAAATAAAAACTATCTTGTAACTGCTCATCAAAAAGCCACAATAAACTATCATCTCTTGATTTAGCGATTAAAGATTTATTATCAAAAGCACTTCCTATATAAAAATACACATAACCATTAGGAAAAGAAATGTCAAGCAAGTCATTAAGTAAAGCTATATCTTCTGAACTTTGTACTTTCTTCTTGCATAAAGAATTTAACGACACAAAAGGAAGCATGGGACGAGCGGCTTTTGAATTTATATTTTTTAAAAAATACTCTTCATACCAAGATCTTTGTTCATCGCACATTAAGACAAAAGTGCGTCCCTCTAAAAGATATTTAAGTCTTGCAGCCATCAAAGGAGCCCATTCTAAACGACGCGACTCCAACCATGCCATAAAAGCTCCGCCATTGCGAATATTTTCAAGAGTAAAACTTAAAAAATCACTCATTTATTTATCAAGTCCGTAGCACTCATGTAGTGCTCTAACTGCAAGTTCTCCGTATTTTTCATGAACTATCATTGAAATTTTTATTTCACTAGTAGAAATCATACCGATATTAATCCCCTCATCAGCTAAAGCTTTAAAAGCTTTACTTGCCACTCCTGAATGTGATTTCATGCCTACGCCGACTATAGAAACTTTTACTACAGCACTATCACTTTCTATAGTTGTTTTTGAGCTTAAAATTTTTTGCATAGCATTTTTAGCTAATTCAAGTTCATTTTGAGGAACCGTAAAACCCAAATTTGTAGCGCCATCAACTCCAACATTTTGTATAATCATATCTACATTAATATTTTCATTTGCTAAAACAGAAAAAATTTCAGCTGCGATTCCAGGCTTATCTTCTACATTTCTTAAAGTTACTCTTGCTTGATTTTTATCCAAAGCAATACCACTTACTAAAGCTTGTTCCATTCCATCTTCCTTTGTTATCATTGTTCCTTCGTTATTGTTAAAACTACTTCTAGTTACTAAGTTAACATTTAATTTTTTTGCAAGCTCTACAGAGCGATTTTGCAAAACTTTTGCACCCAAACTTGCAAGTTCAAGCATTTCTTCATAAGAAATTTTATCCAATTTCTTTGCCTTTGGTTCAATTCTTGGATCTGTTGTATAAACCCCATCAACATCGGTATAAATTTCACACAAATCCGCATTTAAGGCACCTGCTACCGCCACAGCACTTAAGTCGCTTCCACCACGCCCTAAGGTAGTTACATTACCTTCCTCATCTACACCTTGAAAACCTGCTATAACGACTATTTTACCATTTTGAAGTTCTGATTTTATCGCTTTTGTATCAATATGATGAATTCTTGCCTTTGTAAAAACACTATCTGTAATAATTCCCGCTTTTCTCCCAGAAAATGATATAGCAGGATAACCCTTTTCATTTAAAGCAATAGAAAGTAAAGCACTTGTTACACGCTCTCCACTGCTTAAAAGCATATCCATATCTTTACCATTAGGAGTTTTACTAAAATATTCAGCTTGCTCAATAAGAGTATTTGTCACCCCACTCATTGCAGATACTACAACAACAAGTTGATTACCCTGTTGCGCACTTTGGATAACCCTATTGGCTACTGCTTCAATACGCTCAAGTGTTCCAACGCTTGTTCCACCATATTTTTGAACTATAAGCATTTTAGATATAACCTTTCTCTTCAAAATATTTGATCACTTTAACATAAATATTTTTTTTGAAATGATTAATCATTTCAAAAATTTGTTTAACACTCACAAATTGATAATCATCAAATTCAGGATGTTTGGTATTGATATTGATTGTAGCACCGTGCTTTAAACGCACTAAAAAATATTTTTGAATCTGCCCATCATAAGGATACATTTTTTTAACAATTTTACTCGGAAAATCATAACTCAACCATTCTGGATACTCAGCAATGATTTCAACCTCATCAGTACCTATTTCTTCTTTTAGTTCTCTAAATAAAGCGTTTTTGACACTTTCACCTTTATCAATACCTCCTTGTGGAAATTGCCAAATATTATCCATATCACTTCTTTTAGCTATAAAAATCTTACACTCAAAAGGATAAGAACTTGATAAAACAATAGCTGCAACATTTGGTCTATAATTTTTCTCGTTTTCCACAATATTTTTCCTTAATTTCAAGGATATAATTTTAACCTAAATCAAATCAAATTTTTATTAAAATACATTAAAAATTTAATAAAATATTTTAGGGTTTTTATGCATTTTTATATTCATATTCCATTTTGTGAAAGCAAATGTAATTATTGCGCTTTTACAAGTTTGAAAAAAAATGATTATGAAAAAGCCTATTTTAAGGCTTTAAAAGAAGATATTGTTTTTCAATTAAAACAATTTAACATTCAATCAAATCAAATTAAAACCTTATTTATAGGCGGAGGAACACCAAGTTGTGTCGATGCGTATAATTATGAAGATATTTTTAAAATTTTATATCCCTTACTAGATAAAAATGTAGAAATTTCATGCGAAGCCAATCCCAACTCAGCAACATTAAATTGGCTTAAAAATATGAAAAATCTAGGAGTTAATCGCATTTCTTTTGGAGCTCAAAGTTTTCATCCTAAAAAACTTCACTTTCTTGGAAGAATTCACAATCAAGAAATGATTATCAAAGCATTAGAAAATGCAAATAAAGTAGGTTTTAAAAATATCAATTTAGATCTTATTTATGATACAAAATTAGACAATAAAAAAATGCTTGAATTTGAACTCTTACACTTAAAACAAATCAAGGCTTTAATCACACACCTTAGTGCTTATAATTTAACCATAGAATCAAACACAGCCTTTGCCAAAAAAGAACATTTCAAAAAAAATGCTCCTAATTTAATGAAATTTTTTATCAAACAACTTCTAGAGCTTGACTTTTTTCAATATGAAATCAGTAATTTTTCAAAAACTAAATCTCAAATTTGCAAGCATAATCTTGCTTATTGGCAAGGAAAAAACTACCTAGCTTGTGGATTAAGTGCAGTAGGATTTTATGAAAATAAGCGTTTTTATACAGCAAAAAATTTAAAAAATTACATAGAAAATCCTACTTTTAGATCTATAGAGCAACTAAGCTCTAAAGACTTGAATTTAGAACACCTATTTTTAGGACTTAGAAGTATAGTAGGGATTGATGAAACAAAACTCAATCAATGGCAAAAAGACAAAATAAATATATTATTAAAAGAAAAAAAACTTTTTTACAAAAATAAAAGATATTTTAATCCTAATTTTCTCATTAGCGATGAACTTGCTTTATATCTCTCATCTTAAATTTAAGTTTTTTAAGTAAAATATTTATTTAAAATATCAAATTAAAGAGTAACGATTAATGAGTTTTGGTGAAATTATAGTTATTTTAGTTGTAGCGATTTTAGTCTTAGGGCCTGATAAACTTCCAGAAGCTATAGTACAAATAGCAAAAATTCTAAAGGCTGTAAAACGCAACATAGATGATGCAAAATCAAGCATAGAAAAAGAAATACGCATCAATGACTTAAAAGAAGAAGCTAAGAAATACAAAGATGAATTTTCAAGCACTAATGAAAATATACGCAAAAAACTCAGTTTTGAAGAATTTGATGACCTTAAAAGAGATATTTTAGATAAAACAAAGGTAGATTTAACCTTTGATAGCAGAGATGATAACACAAAAAATAACCTTAGCGGACAAAATTTAAATACAGAAGAAAAACCAAATCTTAGCAAATTAGAAACACAAGATAAAACGGAAAAATAAATGTTTGAAGAATTAAGACCTCATTTAATAGAACTTAGAAAACGCCTTTTTATAAGCGTTGCTTGCATTGTAGTTATGTTTATTGTATGTTTTGCTCTACGAAGCTATATCTTAGATATTCTAAAAGCTCCACTTATAGCTGTTTTACCCGAAGTAGCCAAACATGTGAATGTAATTGAAGTACAAGAAGCCTTATTTACCGCAATGAAGGTTAGTTTTTTTGCAGCCTTTATCTTTTCTCTACCTGTAATTTTTTGGCAATTTTGGAAATTTGTAGCTCCAGGACTTTATGATAATGAAAAACGCCTTGTGGTGCCTTTTGTTAGCTTTGCAAGCATTATGTTTGCCTTGGGGGCTTGTTTTTGCTATTTTGTTGTAGTGCCTTTGGCTTTTAAATTTTTGATTAATTTTGGTTTAAATGAAGATTTTAATCCTGTGATTACCATAGGAACTTATGTAGATTTTTTTACCAAAGTTGTTGTGGCTTTTGGCTTAGCTTTTGAAATGCCTGTAATTGCCTTTTTCTTTGCTAAAATTGGACTTATAGATGATAGTTTTTTAAAACGCCATTTTCGCATAGCTATTTTAGTTATTTTTGTTTTTTCAGCCTTTATGACTCCACCTGATGTTTTATCTCAATTTTTAATGGCAGGACCACTTTGCGGACTTTATGGACTTTCTATTTTAATTGTTCAAAAGGTAAATCCTGCTCCAAAAGATAAAGAAAGTGATGAATAAAGACTTACTTCTTTCAAGCTATGATTACACTCTAGCTAATGAACTCATAGCCAACTATCCTACAAATCCAAAAGAAGATGCTAGGCTTTTGGTTTTTGATCGCAAAAACAAAGAAATTTTTCATACTACTTTTAAAAATTTACAAGACTTTTTACCCAACTGCGCGATTTTTTTCAATGATACCAAAGTTATTAAAGCAAGAATTTATGGCAATAAAGTAAGCGGAGGAAAAATAGAGCTTTTCTTGCATCAGCCTTTTTTAAATTCTCACAATCCACTTTTTCTAGCTCAAATTAAAGGGCGTGTTAAAAAAGATGAAATCTTATATTTTAAAAAGGATTTAAAAATACGCGTTGTAGAACTTTTAAATGATGGTCTTCGAAAAGTTCAATTTTTTCAAAATGATAAAACCTTAGACACCTCAAATCTTTACAACCTGCTTGACAAGATAGGACATATACCCTTGCCTCCTTATATTAAAAGGGAGGATGAAAAAAGCGATTTAAAAGATTATCAAAGTATCTTTGCAAAAAATTTAGGCGCAGTGGCTGCTCCGACTGCAAGTTTACATTTTAGTGAGACTATGCTTGAAAATTTAAGAAAAAAACACGAAATTTATCATTTAACCTTGCATGTAGGAGCTGGAACCTTTAAAAGCGTGGAATGCGAAAATATACAAGAGCATAAAATGCATAGTGAATTTTTTAATATTCCGCAGCAAGCATGTGAAATTATAGATTCTAAACAAGCTATTTTAGGCGTAGGAACAACGGTAACAAGAACCATAGAATATTATGCAAGAACTAAAACAAAAAGCGGTTTTTGCGATCTTTTTTTACACCCGCAAAATCCACCTATAAGACAAAATCATCTTTTAACCAATTTTCATTTACCAAAATCTACTCTTATCATGCTAGTTTCAGCTTTTATCGGTAGAGAACAGTGTTTAAAACTTTATGAACTCGCCATAAAAGAAAAATATCGCTTTTACTCTTATGGCGATGCGATGTTAATCTTGTGATTTTTCTTTAAATTTTATTGCTATTTTAGCTTGAAGTTTTAGCCAATCTTTTTGAAGCATGATAGGAAAACCTCCATAAACACGCCCGCCTTCTAAATTTTTACTCACACCACCTCTTGCAGCTATAGTGCTAAAATCGCCTATTTTTAAATGTCCACTCGTTGCACTTTGACCACCCATAATAACATTGCGTCCTAACTCACTTGAACCTGAAATTCCAGTTTGCGCCACAATGATGCAATTTTGACCTATATTGCAATTATGTCCGATTTGAACTAGATTGTCTACCTTAGTACCTGCTTTGATAATAGTACTATCAAAAACTGCTCTATCTATAGTTGTACAAGCCCCCACTTCTACAAAATCTTCTAAAACCACATTACCATTATGATAAATTTTATAATGTTCGCCGTTTTTATTGTGCGCATAACCAAAACCGTCACTTCCTATTACACAATTGGCAAGCAAATGACATTTTTTACCGATTTTAGTGTCATTATAAATCACTACATTAGGATGGATAATACTCTCATCACCAATGCTGACATTATCGCCTATATAAGCTCCTGCCATAATAATTACATTTTCACCGATATTTACATTATCGCCTATATAAACATTAGGCATGATTCTTGCGCTTTTTGCGATATTTTGTACTTTTTCTTTAGCTGTGCTTATCAAAGGTTTAGCAAAAAGCTTGCTTAAAAAAGCAAAACTCAAATGTGGACTTTGAGTAATCAAAGCTTTAGTATCTTTAGGTACTAAATTTTCATATTCTTTAGATACTAAAATAGCAGCAGCTCCTGTGTGAGGTATATCTTTGGTATTTTTCTCACCATCACAATAAGTAAGCTCTGTAAAATTTGCTTTCAATAAAGAATTTAAAGCACTGATTTCTATATCCTCGCCTTTATATTCCAAGCTTAAAAATTCTGCTATTTCACTTAATTTCATTTAATCTCCATCAAAACAGATCCACTGCGAACTATATCACTAGGATTGTATTTTTTAATTGTTTTTAAAAAATTATCAATTCGATTTGCATCATCAGCAACCATTAAAAACAAAAAATTCTCATTGCTATTTGCAATAGTACCATTATAAGCTTTCAAAACGGCATCAAGTCCACCTAAATTTTCATTTAAAGGAATTTTCACCAAAGCCATTTCTTTGTCAATAAATTCTTCGCTTTCTATCACTTTATAAGTAGGAATAAGCTTATGAAGTTGTTTGACTATCTGCTCAAAAGTTCTTTCATTTCCTGAAGTGACTATATTAATACGAGAAAATTCTTTATTTTCCAAAGGTGCTACTGTAAGCGAGTCAATATTATAACCTCTTCCTGAAAAAAGTCCTACTATACGAGATAAAACCCCATGCTCATTTAAAACAATTACCGATAAAACCCTTCTCATTGTCTATCCTTTGCCTTTGGTAAAATCATATTATAAATCGCACCTCCTGCAGGCACCATAGGTAAAACATCTTCAAAGCGATCAATTTTTACATTTAAAAGAGAGGTTTTATCACTTTTTAAAGCTTGGCTAAAAGCTTGAATGAATTCTTCTTTGTTTGAAATTTCATAACCTTCACAACCAAAACCTTGAGCTATTTTGATAAAATCAGGCTGAGTGCTTAAATCAGTTTGTGAAAAATGCTCTTTATAAAACATACTTTGCCATTGTCTTACCATACCTAAAAAGGCATTATTTAAAATAATATTTATAGTTTTTATACCATACTCATAGGCAGTCATAAGCTCTTGGATATTCATCAAAACCGATCCATCACCTACGAAATTAATCACCACTTCTTCACCCACAGCAAGTTTTGCACCCAAAGCCGCAGGTAAAGAATATCCCATAGTTCCTTGCCCTCCACTTGTTGCAAGTTGTCTTGGATAATTAAAAGGATAAAACTGCGCCACCCACATTTGATGCTGACCCACATCAGTAATAATCCTTGCATCTGGAGCCATTTTCGCACATTCTTCAATCACCCATTGCGGTTTTAAAATCTCATTGCTATCTTCATAAGAAAGCGGATAAAGTTCATTATAACGCTTTAAAGTTTCGTGCCATTCTTTAAAAGTTGTGTTGAAATTTTCCTTTTTAAGCTCTTCTAAAAGCTCTTTAAGAACTTCTTTAATATCTCCTACTATAGGATAATGCGCATTGATAATCTTTGAAATAGAACTAGGATCAATATCAACATGAACTATAGTCGCATGTTTAGCAAATTCACTTGTTTTTCCTGTAATCCTATCATCAAATCTCGCTCCTACACTCACAAGCAAATCACACTCACTTAAAGCCATATTAGCAGCATAGCTTCCATGCATGCCTGCCATTTTAAGATTAAAAACATCATCACTTCTTAAAGTTCCAAGCGCCATCAAGGTTTCAACTGCTGGAATTTTTGTAAATTTTACAAGCTCTCTGATTTGCTCACTTGCATTAGAACTGATACATCCTCCACCCAAGTAAAACAAAGGTCTTTTTGCTTCTTTTAAAAGCTCTGCAAATTTTTTAATTTGCTTTGAGTTACCCTTATAAACGGGCTTATAAGTTTTCATAGAAATTTCTTTAGGATATTCCCAAAGTCCCAAAGTTGCACTTACATCTTTTGGCACATCTATATGCACAGGCCCAGGTCTACCACTTCTTGCTATATAAAAAGCCTCTTTTAAAATGCGTGGAAACTCTTCTATGCAAGTAACTAAATAATTATGCTTCACGCAAGGTCTTGAAATGCCTACTGCATCAATTTCTTGAAAAGCATCTGTACCAATAAGAGAATTTGCCACCTGCCCTGAAATCAACACCAAAGGGATAGAATCACTATAAGCCGTAGCTAGACCTGTAATAGTATTTGTAAAACCTGGTCCGCTTGTAACTATAGCTACGCCCACTTCTCCACTCATTCTTGCATAAGCATCAGCAGCATGCAAAGCTGCTTGTTCATGACGCACTAAAATATGTTTAAAGTACTTTTGATTGTAAATTTCATCATAAATATTAAGCGCAGCGCCTCCAGGATAACCAAAAACAATTTTAACATTTTCTTCTTTTAAAGCCTCGCAAATCATTGCTGAACCGCTTAACTCTTTCATAATAACACTCCAAAAAATTATTGTAAAAGCTCTTTAAGTGCTAAATTAAGTCTTTTGCCATCAACACTCGCACCTAATTTTATTTTAGCTTCTTTCATTACCAAACCTTGTTCTTTTAGTGAACTTACACCCAATTCTTCTATAAGTTGTTTTAAGGCTAAAGTTAACTCCTCATCACTTAGTTGTTTAGGCAAATAAATTTCAAAAAGACTTATTTCATTTTGTTCTTTTTGTGCTAAATCTTCACGATTTGCCTTAAGATAAAGTTCGATTGCGTCTTTGCGTTTTTTGATTTCACTTGCAATGATTTTATAAATTCTTTCATTATCTAATTCTATTCTTTCATCCACTTCTATTTGCTTAAAAGCTGCATTTAGAGTTCTTAAACTATCTCTTTTAAAATCATCTTTTTGTTTCATTGCCTCTTTGATATCGTTTAAAATTTGTTCTTTTAAAGTCATTTTTTTCCTTTTTAGTTAAAATTACAAGCTTTAAGGTTTAAACCAAAACCTTCTAAGCCTATATAGTCTTTATCACAACTTTGAGATAAAAGTTTAATTTCTTCTATACCAAAATATCTTAAAATCTGTGCTCCTATACCATAGTTTTTGTATTGAGTGGTACTGGATTTTTCTCCTTGCATGAAAACTATAACGCCACCATTTTCACTAAGAAATTTGATTTGCTCTAAAAGTTTTGAAAATTTATCTGAAGTTAAAAGCTCAAAATCACTACCACTGATATGAAATTTAACATTTTCACATTTTTTAATATCTTTAAAGCAAAAAGCTATGTGTTGGGTTTGATTATGATCGCTAAAGATAAATTTTTCTGCTTTAAAGCCTGCTAAAACACTTTGACTTTTTTCTTCAAGCTTAATAAGGCTTTCATGTTTTAGGCGATATTCTATAAGATCGCTTACGGCTATCATGTTTAGATCATGTTTTTGGCAAAAAATTTCTAGATCTTCTCTTCTTGCCATATCTCCATTATCTTTTACGATTTCACAAATCACACATGCACCTTTTAATCCTGCTAATTTACAAAGATCAACCGTGCCTTCTGTATGACCTGTGCGTTCTAAAACCCCACCTTTTTTTGCGATTAAAGGATTGATATGCCCTGGTCTTACAAAATCACTCGCTTTAGCATTATCGTCAGCAAAAATTTGTATAGTCATATTTCTTTCATAAGCACTAACTCCTGTTGTAGCATCTTTTGCATCTACGGTTATGGTAAAAGCAGTTTCGTGGTTTGAAGTATTTTTAGGCACCATTAAAGGAAGTTCAAATTTTTTTGCCAAAGTTTCATCTAAGGCTACACAAACCACACCACGAGCTTCTTTTATCATGAAATTTACTTTTTCTTGAGTGCTAAATTGCGCAGGAAAGATTAAATCGCCTTCATTTTCTCTATCTTCTGCATCTACCATAACAAGCATTTTTCCTGCTTGTAAATCCTTAATCGCTTGTTCTACGCTAACAAATTTCATTTTTATTTCCTTAAAATTTTTAAAATTATAACTTAAATTGCTTGACAAATAAATTAAAATTCATTATAATCACACTTTTAAAAAATATTTATTGGGGTATCGCCAAGCGGTAAGGCAACAGGTTTTGGTCCTGTCATTCAGGGGTTCGAATCCCTTTACCCCATCCACTTCTTATTTTATATTTCAAAGTATCTTATATGCCGCGAAGTAGAGCAGTGGTTAGCTCGTCGGGCTCATAACCCGAAGGTCGGGAGTTCAAATCTCCCCTTCGCAACCAGTTATGGATTTAAAATAAATTTTATTTAGATAGATTGTTTAAATAACTTTTTAAAATATTTTCCAGCCGTGTTTTCAGTTCTATAGGGGCTAGAATTTTTATATAAGGAATCCACTGCTTAACCAAATGCAAAATTTCATCTTCATAGGAAACTTGAGTGCTTAAAGTATAGCTTGTTTCATCTTCATCAATGATTTGATAATTACTTAGTATTTCTTTTCTAAAAAAATATTCCTTAGCATTTTTATCAAGTTTTAAAATCACTTCTTTACTTTCTCCAAGCCAGATATTAGGATCATTTTGGATTTGTTCCTCAAGTTTTTCATTGGGAATAAAATTTTCATTTTTAGTGCGAAATTTTGAAATTTTATCCAAATTAAAATGTTTTAATTTATCATTTTCATCCCCTAAAAGATACCAAATTCCTTTGTAATTTACGAGTTTGTAAGGTTTGATTTGGCGTTCTTTTTCCTTGTAGAAAAAAATCAATACATTGTGTTTGAGTATAGCTACACTAAGATCTTTAAAAAGCTCATAATCCACCTTTTGAAAACCTTCGTTTTTTACCATCAAAACTTTATTTACCCTATGGCTTAAAAGATCAACTATAAAGCCTTGATCGAGTTTTGGATAAAGCTTAGCAATACCACTTAAGGTGGCGAAATTTTGTATATCTTTAAAGCTTAATTTTCCCAAAGCAAAGCTTTCTAAAACATATCTTCCATTTTCTTTTTTAATAGGCATAAAAGTAAGTCTTTCGTTAAGATCTCTTTGTATGGTTCTTGTATCGACATTAAACTCTTGTGCAAGCTCTTGGGCGCTTAGACTTTCCCCATTGTTAAATTTTGATAAAATCTGCACCAAGCGTATGCTTAATTTGTCGTATTCTTTCATGAAATTTCCTTGTGGGTTAAAATGCTTTTTAACAAACTTACGCCTTCTATACCTAAAATTTCATTTCTAAGTTTTTTGACTTCATTTAAACTTGGAGCTTTTGCATGAACGGCTTCATTGCGGATTTCTTGAATGAGAGTAAGACTTTTTGAAAAAGGATAATTGATAAATTGAGTTAAACTTTTTCCTAAATGACATTGGATATTTTCATGTCTGAGTAGAAATTTAATACTTCCAAGATTGGGTTTTTGGGTAAAAAAATCTTTAAGTATAAAAGATTTACCTTGGACATTATAAGCTAAATCATAAAGGCTAGGATCTTTCATACAAGCTTTTAAAAGAACTTTTTTGGCAAAAGCGTAAATTTCATATTCTAAGGTTTTGGAGTATTTGACTACAATGCTTGTAAAATCATTTAAAAGATCGTTTTCGCTTTGTAAAAGCTCTAATTCTGCATGAATGATATTGCTTATGCTATCAGGGTGCAAGAGATAAAAAATCCTTTTGCCAAAAACAAAGCGTATGAAATTTTCTTGCATGACTAGGTATTCTTTGCTTTTATACACACTTAGATAATGCTTTTCATCTCCTAAAAAATAAGAACACTCTTCTTTTAATCTCACAGGTAAAGGATAGGTGTAATTATTGCCATAGATAGCATAGGTGTGATCGTTTGGGGTGATGAAATTGGCTAAAAATTTATCTCTTAAAAGACTAAAATCTTCCCTGACCAATTCTCTTAAATCACTGATAATAAAAAAGTCTTCCACTTCTAAATTTTTTTCTTTATAATAACTAGGAATCAAACTTTCATCAACATTTTTAGAAATTTTTACCACCTTAGCGACAAATAAATTAGCATAATCGCTTAAAAAAAGTTGTAAGAAATTTTCTTCATTTGTACTTTGGTAAATTTCTTCTAAGAAATTTTGCTTTTCTTGATCGTTGAGTTTTGATTTGATTTTGCCAAAGGCAACTTGGGATTTTTCTTGTAAAATGCTTAAATGTTGCTTGATGACATCTTCTTGATAATAGGGATTATAAAGGATTAAAAGGTGGTTCATGCTTTGCCTTATTTTAGGATTTCTTTGAGATTTTGCTTGATTTCATTAGGATTTTGCTCGTATTCTTGTATGAGATCTTTTAAAATTTCAAACAACTCGTTAAAATCCTGCGGATGTTCTTTTTTAAAATTTACTATCAAATCCAAAGTTTTGCAAATACTACTTGCTTGATCTTTGCTGTCATTAAAAGCATTTTTTATATCCAAAACCATACTAATAATACGAGCACTTTGCATAGGGCTTGAAATGCGTTTAAATAAAAATCCTTTAAACGCATTTGCAAGGCTAAGAGATGAGAAAATTTTAGAAAACATCTGTCTTTATACTGTTTCTTTGCAATCTAGACAAATTTTTTGCCCGCTTTCGTCGTATTTCCAATTGTGTCTTGTTTGTCCTAATCTTTCATGTCCGCATAAATTACATTTTTCGTGCATTCTGCATTTTGAATCTTTTTTGATTTCATAATAATTATGAAAATTATCAAACACTTGAATAGAACAAAGAGTACATCGTCTATATCCATAACAATTATCAGGATTTAATATTTCAGGAGCTTCAAAATCATGTTGATTTTTTGTAAGATATTTTCCACAATCAGGGCAAATTTTGGAAAAAAAACATTTTGGTTTATCTTTTTCATTTTGATATTCACCCGCGTGCCAACCAATCCCACATTTTACTTCCATTCCAATATCTTTAACAACTTCAGCAGTCTTAATAGTTTTGTCTTTAATTGCTTCTGAAGCATTTACCGCCTTATCTTTTAAAGAACTTAAAAAATTCATAAATTAACGCCCTATAAAATATAATACAATCGACGCAACAGAAACTATCAAAGCTAAAATTGAAATGCTATTTGTAAAAACATTTTTTCTTTTATTTAAAATATCTTTCAGTTCATTGATTTTACATTCTTGCTCTTGAACAATTTTGTCATTATAATTTTTATATTGTATAAATTCTTGATAATGTTTTTCTATGAGTTTATATTGTTCATCATCAATTTGATTTTTTTTATCTAATTCTACTTGGATATTATTTATCGTATCTTTGTGTTTTTCATGATCTTCTATAAAACTCAGTGTGAACTTTTGTATTTGTTGAAATTGTTCTTTAGCGGCTTTAGATAAACGAATTACCTTGCCATCGCTCTTTACAAAACCTTGCGCAATAATAAGAGATAAAGCTTGATTCATACGCGTAGCAATACAAAAACTGGAAGTAAAAAATATTACAACTTCTTTTAGAATTGTTGTCATTTGATTCATTGATTCATTCTGTAACTCTGCTACTTCAAGGATCATATTGGATTTAATTTCTTTTTTTTCTTCTGATGTTTCTCCAAGCCAACGTCCAAAAATTGGTATATAAGTTTGCCAATCACTATCTGTATTAAGATTTTTGGCTTTTTGTGTTCTATCTTTTGCTTTATCAGCATTCTCTGCTGCTGTTTCAATAGCTATAGCTATTTCACTGATTTTTTTATTAATAAATTTTTGAATATATTCTTCATCAAGGTTTTCAATATTTTGCAAAAAATCTTGATCTTTTTGTGTGATAAGTTCTAGCATCAGTTCTCCTTAGTTTGATTAAGTTTTTTGTATAATTTTTTAGTGATATTACAATTTTCAAATTCTTCAATTGCTGTTTCTACTTCTTGAGAACTTTGCTCTCTTATTTGGTTATCTTTTTTGATTTGTTGTATAGTTGCTAAAGTTTCGTTTTTTACAATATGATAAGCATCATTCAATGCAAACCAAGTTTTGGCAATTTTGTATTGTACTATCAATTTTTTTTGAGTTACAATTTGTATTTGTAAATTGCCAATTTTGGAATTGCTTCTCCACTTATCCATATAAAAAATAGCTATAGTGCTCAATACAGCACCACCAGCCGCTGAAATACATAAAGAAAGGGCATCCCCTATTGTTTCATCGGTAAAAGGGATAGGTAGTGACAAAAATACATTAAATCCAGGTATTGACAGCAGAAACTTGTGGATCATTTCACTTCCTAACATTGAAATTGCAGAAATCATCCCGCTAACAAAAATTTTCGATGCTTCAAAGTAAATTTCATCTTTTGGTATATTTTTAGGTGGATTAATAATGATTTTTACAGCTTGATATAGAGAAGTAAAGCCTGCACGTATGATTTGCACTATTTTTTTTAAAGTTGTAAAAATAGTGTTAATAATAAAAACCAACAAATTAGAAAAAAATGCTTGAATTCCTGCTTCTAAAGAACCTTTGAATATATCCTTCCATTTTGCCTTTATCTTTTCCCAAACTTTTTCCATTCTGCGTGCAAATCGTTTAAAAATTTCTTTAATATTTTCTTTTCCAAACTCTCTAAAGGTGGTTTTTAATTCAATAACAACAGCTTCAATAAAATCTTTTAAGACAACTCCAAAGGCAGAATAAACAAAGATTTTCATTGAATCTTTAGCACCTGTACTTAAAACTTCATTAGAATATTTGACAATTTTTTCTTTTATAACTTTCTTTTTTAGGTTTGATTTGGCTGTATTGTAAATTTTTTCAGCTTTTTTTCATCGATTCCATATTTTTCAAAATTGGTTTTTCCTGTTTTTGGATCAATTTCTTTACCCCACTCCATAAGATCTCTATCACCTTTAGAAGCATTAGCACTTGCATCAAGCCACTTAAGATTGTCAGGGTGATTTGCTATTTCTGCCCTAATTGCATCATCTAAAAATAAATGCATATTAGGATCTCTATCAATTTCCTTTAAAGAAATAACATGATCTAGTTGCGCTTTATTCTTTCCAGCACCCCTTTCCATTTCTTCACCTGTGTATTCACTACGTACAATTTTTGGAGAATTATCTCTTATATTATCTTTTATTTTATCATAGTTTGAATCTCGTTTATAGCCTTGTTGATATTTTGTAAGCTTTTGTAAATCTTCTTCTGTTGCTACAATACCTTTTTCAAAGTTATGTAGTGTTGTTACATTCCCACCATCTTTTGCATTTAATATTGTTGAAGCGAGTCCAAAATGCCCTGTCACAGCATCCATAGCATTTTTAGTGCATTGTTCAAAAAGTGTTTGGGTTTGCTGTTCGGGTAATTTTTCCATTAAATCTTCAAGTTCTTTAAGTGAATTTTCCAAACCTTTATCAATTTCTATTCTTAGACATTCTTTTTTAGATAAATTTTCCAACTCTTTTTCTAAATCCGCATAATTGGCTTTTAAATCCAATTCTTCTAAATGTATATAATTATTCATATTTTAATAATTCCTTGTTTTTAATTTTTATATTTTATCAAATCCCCCCCCCCAGTCAAGGGGGAAGTGAAATTTTTAAGTTTTACGCCATAGCACTAGCGCTAAAATTGTGATTAAATATATAGCACAAAATATTATATTGTAAGGATAAGGTTGCATAGAAAGAAAAATAAGTATCGCCATACCAACAAAAACCATAAACACTATAAAATATAAACTACACATCAACACTATAGCAACAAAGCCGGCTATAAGACTTAAAATTCCAAGTATTATTCCCATTGTTTATTCCACATAGGAGAACTCCACACAGAAGGAAAAATATACTGAGGAAAAGTTTGAAATTTTGTTTGCAGATAAAATCTCTGTGTTTTTCTCTCCATACTTTCGCTTATCATTTTTACAACCGCTAAGTCATTTTTTTCGCTTTGTGTTTCCAAAAAAGCACTTAAGCATTCAAATTTTTTAGCATAGTCGATCACTTTTATCATTTGATCTTTATAAGATGACAAAAGAAATTCTGTTTTATGATTATTTTTAGAGGTAAAATTTTGCTCAAATTCTAAAAATTCCTTAGAATTAAAATATTTTGAAAAGCCGCTATAACACTCCATGCATTCGCAAAGAAATTCTTGAATTTGATTTTTCTTTTGTTCGACTTCAAGCTCTCTTTTAAGTTTGTATTCTTCGGTATTGATCATATCCTTACAGCTTGGAACAATAGCATGTGTATCAAATTTTCTTTCTGGCTTGGATAATTTTTCGTATAATTTTTTTATGCCATATCCTGTAGCTGTAAGAGCTATACCACCAAATGCGATTTGTTTTAACATTTTCTCTCCTTGTTTTAAAATAACAAAGAAAGTATAAAACACCCTTGCGACAGGTTGTGTCGTAAAAAATAACTTTAAAATATTAAATTATTTGATTAAAGCTAGCCTGTAAATTCAGTAGTTTCATAGCCTATAGGTTTATCTACAAAACAAGATTTTTCTTTTAAAAATACAACTTCTATAGTTCCAACAGGCCCATTTCTATTTTTTCCAACAATAATTTCAGCATTTTCTTGCATAGGATTTGGTATAAAAAGCCTTTGATAAGCTTTACCTTCAGCTTTAGCTTTATTCTCTCTTTCTTTTTCTTCTTGTTCTCTATAAACCTCATCGCGATATACAAACAAAATAGCATCCGCATCTTGCTCTATAGCTCCACTTTCTCGCAAATCACTCATCAAAGGACGCTTATTTGCCCTTTGCTCTAAGCCACGATTAAGTTGTGAAAGTGCGATAATAGGCATATCAAGCTCCCTAGCCAAAAGCTTAAGTCCTCTTGAAATTTCACTAACTTGCAAATGTCTATCATTAAAATTTGAATTACTCATCATAAGTCCTATATAGTCAATCACACAAAGTCCTATACTTTCATCTTGAGATTTTAAACGCCTTAAAATAGCCCTTACATCAGCGATAGTTGCATAACCACTATCGTAAATATATAATTTCTTTTGACTATAATCATTACAAGCATCTCCTAAACGCTCCCATTCATCATCGTTTAAATCTGCAGTTAAAATTTTTTGCAAAGGAATGGAAGTTTTGGAAGATAGCATTCTTTGCATGATTTGAGTTGCAGGCATTTCAAGAGAAAACAAAGCCACGCCTTTTTTTTGTCTTAAAATCTTGTCAATGAAATTTAAACAAAGAGTTGTCTTTCCCATACCTGGGCGCGCAGCGATTATTATAAGTTCACCCCCTTTAAAACCTTTTGTCATTTTATTTAGACCTTCAAAACCTGTATCAAGCCCTATAATACCTTTATTTTCTAAAGTTTTTTGCTTTTTAAATTCTTCAAAAAGTTCTGATATTACCATATCAACATCTTTAATATCTCTAGAATTCACACGATTTGTAATGCTAAAAATTTCTTTACCAATTTCATCTGCGATTTCACTTACAGCACGATCTTCATTGATACGAGTTGGCAAAAGATGCGCAAAACTCAAGAGCTGTCTTTTTACAGACTTTTCGCGAAGTTCATTTACATAAGCAGGCAAATCTATCATAGAAGGAGTAGCAAGAATTTCTGCTAAAATTTGCTCATCTATTTTTTTATGTTTTCTTAAAAAACTTACAGAAATAGGCTCTTTGTTATTACTACAAGCTATAACCGCTTTAAAAATATCTTGGTGAGCTTTAAGACTAAAATCTTTTGGGCTAATATCACCTGCTATACTAGCATAAGCTTCTTCACTCATGATACAACTGCTTAAAATAGCTCGTTCTAAATCCAAGTCATAATACTCTTGCTGCACTAAATTTCCTTATAAATATAAATTAATTCTAAAAATTCTATCTAAAAAAACTTAAATTATAAAACTTAATTTTTTTATAAATATTTAATGTAATATTAGTTACAATTATAAATGTAATTTAATTACAAACAACAAACATTTCAAGGAGAACATTTGAAAAAATATTTATTTTCCTGTGTTTTAGCCTCCATTTTAACCCAATCAGCTACGGCTGTAGAATTTCAAGAAGGTTTTAGTGGAAATTTAAGCATAGGTGTGGGTGCAAGGGATATTAAAAGTAATATTTCAACCTTGGCAAACAGTGATTATCTAAGCAGTTACAATGCTGATAATTCAGACTCCTCTTTCATTCCTTTTATCGGTGTAGAACTTTACTATGGCAACCTTATAGATAATGATAGAATTTTTATTAAAAACTACAATGGAAGAGATATCAGCGGTATAGCTTTAGGCTACGAAAGAGCTTATTTAGAGCGTTTTAGCACTTCTTTTTCTGTGATTTCCTCTTTAAGAGAAAAAGCTTATGCAAATCCTTATGCAACAGGAAATAGAGAAGAAACTGATGTTGATAGATATGGTTTTAAAATCTCTCAACTTTATGAAAGTGATTTTGGGAAATTTACCACTTCATATTTATTTAGCAAAAACAAATATGATAAAGACACTATCGCACAAAGTTCTTTAAAAAGGGAGGGGTATTATCACGAATTTGAATTAAACTATAATTATAGCTTATTAAACCTAGGGTTAAATTATGATTACAATGATGCAGACGGAAAAGCTCAAAGCTATTCAAGATATGGTTTTAGCATAGGAACAAATTTGGCTTTTGCTAATGATTACATCTTCACTCCAAATTTAAATCTTAGCAAATATGAAGCAGTAGGAACTGATCCTATCTTCCATAAAAAACAAGATGGTAATATAGTTAAGCTTAATCTAAAAGTTGTTAAAAATCAATTTTTGGGTTATAACGGACTTTATGGTTTTGCAAATTATGGTATAGAAAAAAGAAATAGTGATATAGGATTTTATGATGAAACCTATCAAATTGTCCTAACTGGTATAGGATATAAATTCTAAAAATTATAAAAAAGCTCCTTTGATAAAATTTAAAAAAGATCTATCTCCTATAAAGATAGATCTTTAAAAATTCTTTTAAGAAAAATCCAAGCTAAAATCAAAACACAAAATTCAGCAAAAAATGGACTTAGCCATACTCCATTTAAACCTATAAAATAAGATAAAAACAAAAGAAAGAACAAAGGTATAAATAAATTTTGCGCCAAACTTAAAACCAAAGAAAAGCTTGCCTTATTAAAAGCTGTCAAAAAAGAACCACTTAAAACATTAAACCATGCAAAAAAATAATTAAAAGCAAAAAGCATCAAAGCTGTATAAGCAAAAGTTTTAAATTCTTGATTGTTTTCTTTTGTAAAAAGCGTGATTAAATTTTCTCCAAATATCAATATAAGCACTATAGAGAATAAAGATAAAAATCCCCCTGCAAAAAATACCACTTTTATAATAGCTTTGATTCTTGAAAAATCTTTTTTAGCATAGTTGTAACTAAGCGCAGGCTGCATTGCATCACCCATAGCAATAATAAGCATTATAATAAAACTATCAATATATAAAACTATAGAAAAGGCTGCCACGGCTTGAGTATCAGAAATTTTTAATAAAACAAAATTCGCAAAAATACTATATAAAGATCCTGAAATATTGCCAAAAAACTCACTGCTTCCGTTATAAAGAATATTTTTAAAAATTTTTAAATTCATATATAGGCTCGAAATTTTAAGCTCTAAATTTTGAAACAAGAAAGGAAAAATTCCAAAAATACCACCTAAAACAAGTCCCAAACAAGTTGCAAGAGCAGCTGAAAATAAGCCCCAACCCAACTCGACTATAAAAATAAAATCAAGCACTATATTGCTCAATGCTATAATCACATTCATTACCATACTATAAGCAGTTTTTCCGCAAATTCTTAAATAATTATCCAAAGCAAAAGAAAGCATAGTAAAGGGTGCAAACAAAGCAAAAACAAACATACATTCTTTAGCCATCGTTTTAATCTCATCGCTAACATTTAAACAATCAATCAAAACAGGACCTAAAAAATACTCTAAAATTCCAATAAAACAAGAGATTATAAAAATAATCAACATACTTGAGCTAAATATCTTTCTAGCTAAATTCTTCTTGCCTAAACCTAAATACATCGAAATTTGCACTGCTGATCCTATAGCTATCATATCAGCCAAAGCAAAAGACATCATGATAAAGGGAATAATCAAGGCTAGTGCCGCTAAAGCATCACTTCCTAGATATTTTCCAACAAAAATTCCATCAACTATATAATAAAAAGAAATAAAAGCCATGCTTATAACATTTGGCACGGCACATTTTACAAAAAGCCTAAAAGGGCTTAAGGTGCTAAAAATACTTGACATAATAATCCTTAAAATATTTAAAATTAAAAATATTTTAAACCGCTAATAAAATGCCAAAAGTCCTAGTATGTAAGAATTTAAATAAAGTAATTTCGCAATAAGTTTATTAATATTTATTTTATTTTGCATATGAATTTTCTAGATTAAACTAAAATAAAAATTTAGCCCAAAGGCTAAATTTTAAAGCACAGAAAGAATTTTCACAGCGTCATTTAACCCTGTAACTATACTTGCTCCATTTTTAGTAGCAATATCTCCTGCTACAAAGATGCCTTTAACATTGCTTTGTTTATTTTCATCCATTAAAGGCACGCCTTTATCATCAACATTAATCCCACATTTTTGTAAAAAATCAAGTGGAGTAGAACCACCAATAGCATAAATGATTCTATCATAAATATCGCTTGTACCATCGGTAAAATTTACCTTAGCCTTGCCATTATCATCCTCTACTTCATTAATGTCAATTCCTAGTTTTAACTCTACCTTACCCGAATTTCCAGCTTCATGAATATCTTTAAGATTTATATCATTTAATCTTGTGAATTCTTTTTTACGATAACAAAGGCTAACTTGATTTGAATTAGCCAAATCCACAGCGTATTCTGCTGCTGAATTTCCACCACCTACAACAAGAATTTTTTCATTTGCTAAAACTGAATTGGCATTAAAATTAATGATTTTTGTTAAAGTCATAGGAAGTTTGTAATCAGGTTTATTAGGTTTACCCATTCTACCTATAGCAACAATAATGTTTTTACACTCATAAACACCTTTAGCTGTGCTTACTAAAAAAACTCCATTTTCATTTTTAACACTCTCAACTTCAGAACCAAATTCAACTTCTATATTGTGCTCTTTTAAAGCGTTTTGAAAAGTTTCTATAGTGCTTTCTTTGGTGCCATCTTCAAAAGGAACATGTCCGTGATTGGTTCCTTCACATCCCTTATAAGCTTTATCTACTCTTTTGCCATCCTTATAAAATTGCATTAAAGTTTGACAAATGTTATTTGATTTTTCTAGTATCAAAACTTCTTTGTTTTTAAGCTTGGCTTCAACCGCACAGCCTATGCCCGTTGGACCTGCACCTACTACGATTAAATCTATTTTTTTCATTTATATTTACCTTTCAATTCTAAATTTTTTTGTATAATTTATCAAGTTTTTTGTAAATAAAGGATTAAAAATGCGAAATTTGCTTGAAAATATTAAGAAAAATTCTCAAAAACTACTTAACTTAACACCCAAAGATAAAGAAAAAATTATTCTAAAATTAGCTCAAATTTTAAGAGAAAATTTCAAAATTATCCTAGAAGCAAATAAAAAAGATATGGCAAATTTCACAAAAAGCGGAGCAATGAAAGATAGGCTTTTATTAGATGAAAAACGTATTTTAGCTCTTTGTGAAGGCCTAGAAAAAATCGCTCACATCGAAGATCCTATAGGCAAAATTTCTAAAGGCTGGAAAAATTATGCGGGTTTAAACATACAAAAAATAAGCATTCCTTTAGGACTCATTTGTGTTATTTACGAAGCAAGGCCTAGTCTTAGCGCTGAAATCGCAGCTTTAATGATAAAAAGTTCCAATGCTTGTGTATTTAAAGGTGGAAGTGAAGCAAAATTTACAAATGAGGCTATATTTACTCTTGTTAATAAAGTACTTAAGGAATTTGATTTGCAAGATTGTTTTGCTATGTTTACTCAAAGAGATGAGATCTTGCAAATTCTAGCTTTTGATGATTTAATCGATGTGATCATACCTCGCGGAAGTTCAAACATGATACAAGAAATTGCAAACAATACTAAAATTCCTCTCATAAGGCAAGATAAAGGCTTGTGCCATGCTTTTGTAGATCAAAGTGCTAACTTAGATATGGCTTTAAAAATAATCCTTAATGCAAAGTGTCAAAGAGTAAGTGTTTGTAACGCTTTAGAAACGCTTTTAATCCATGAAAAAATTGCTAAAAATTTTATAAGTCTTTTAATCCCTGAATTTGAAAAATTTAAGGTAAAAATTCACGCCCATGAAAACGCTTTGGCTTATTTTAACAACTCAAATTTAGAAGTTTTTAAAGCAGATGAAAATACCTTTGATACAGAATGGCTTGATTTTGCTTTAAGTGTAAAATTAGTAAAAGATTGCGATGAAGCTATAGAGCATATCAATAAACACAGCTCCTTGCATTCTGAAACCATTATCTCAAATGATGCTTCAAATATCGCTAAATTTCAACGCCTTATAAACTCATCTTGTATTTATGCTAATGCTTCAACGCGTTTTAGCGATGGAGGAGAATTTGGCTTTGGTGGAGAAGTTGGAATTTCAACCAGCAAATTGCATGCAAGAGGTCCTATGGGAGTTGAAGATATTTGCACTTATAAATATATAATCAGTGGGGAAGGACAAATTCGAGAGTGAATAAAATAGAAATGCTAAAGCAACACTTTAAAGAAATTGCTAAATTAAATTCAAGCGAACAAGTTTGGCAAATGCCTTTTTTTGCGGCTTTAGGCGTGGGTATAGTTTTAGGGCTTAGTGTATTTTTTGGAAAATTAAACTATGGACTCATTGCCATGATAGGAGCTTTGTCTTTTTTATATGTTCCAAACACTCCTTTATATCATAGAATGGCTGTTGTGATGTGCTGTTCTTTTGGCATAGTTTCTAGTTTTTTCTTAGGAATTTTAACCCATTTTTTGCCTGCAATTTTTGCCTTCATCCCTATAGGACTTGTGGCCATGGGAAGTTCTATTTTAATTAGATATTATAACATTGGTGCACCTGGATATTTTTTCTTTGTATTTTCTTGTGTTTTAGGAGCTTATTCTCCTTTTGAAGCTAAGGATTTTATCTTTTTAGTGGGTCTTGTTTTTCTTGGGGCAATGGTAGCTAATTTAATGGCTTTGTTATATTCTATCGTTGTGATTTACGGATTTAAAAATGCTTTACCTAGCGAAATTCCACCTAGAGAATACATATGTTTTGATGCAGTTTTTGTGGATTCTTTGATCATGGGTTCTTTTGTGGCTTTTTCTATATTTATAGGAACTTTTTTAGAACTTGAAAGAAGTTATTGGATAGCCATTTCTTGCACAGCTATTATGCAAGGTGTAACTTTAAATTCTATATGGATTAAACAAATTCAACGCATTATAGGAACGGCCTTAGGAGTATGTTTTGCATGGTGGCTTTTATCTAAACAATTTCACGATATAGAGCTTGTTTTACTTATGATGTCTTTGTTTTTTATAGGACAATTTTTAGTCAATCGAAACTATGCTTTAGCTATGATTTTCTTTACTCCTTATGCTACTTATCTTTCAAAAGCAGCTAATTTTATGAGTGAAAATGCAGATACATTGATACTCGCTCGTTTAATTGATGTCGTAATAGGAAGCATTTTAGGACTTTTGGGTGGTTTTGTAATTTATAAACCTTATCTAAGAGTACATTTTGAACGCATTGCAAAATACATCTTTAGGATAAAACGAAAAGCTTAAAAGTCAAATAAAGCACAAGCATTATCCCCTAAAATTTGCTCTTGTTCTTTTTTAGATACAACAACTTCATTAAAAGCTGCTAGAGCCGATGAAAAATTAACATTTGCTTCAAAATTTGTATGTGGCCAATCGCTTCCAAAAACAAAATTGCTAAGTGGAAAATATTCTTTTAAAATTTCATATATTTTCTTTGCAAATTTTACAGCTTGTTCATTATTGACATAGTCTATTTTTGCTCTATAAAAACCGCTAATTTTAAAAAATATTCTAGAATTTTTTAAACAAATTAGATCCTCTAAATTTGTTAAGTTTGCATTAGCTCTTGCTAAATGATCGATAACAATATTACAACCATAAGGAATTAAATTTTTAACAATATCAACAAGATTATTATCTAAATCTCTTTGAATTTCTATTTGCATTTTAAGCTTACTTAAATTTTCAAAAAATTGAGTCCAAACCATAGTTTTAAAATTTGGCAATTCTTTGCCAATTAAATTTAATCTAACTCCACAAGCTTTTCTTTCTTTTAGTTTTTTAAGCTCATCAAATTTAATACCTTCATCAACCACAACTATAGCTTTTATATTTTCATCTTTTTCGATACTCTGAAGCAAAAATTCATTGTCAACACCTAAAAAACTTGGCTGAACTAAAACCCCTTTATCAAAACCATAATGATCTAAATTTGCTTTATAATCTTTAAAACTAGCATCATAATCAGGCTTATATCTTGCATTTGCAACCGTATTTAACTTTTTCAAAAATATATGTGCATGAGTATCAATCTTCATTAAATTATCCTTATAAAATAAAACTCATTATAATAGTAGCTAAAATCGCCGCTATAAATCCTATAGGCACAGCTTTAATAAGTAAATCTTTAAATAATTTTTCCTTATATTTGTCAGGACAAGATCCTAAAATTAAACTTCCTCCAGAAGAAAAAGGAGAAATAGCAGAAGCTTGAGCCCCTACAACAATACAAGAAAAAAGCAATGCCTCGCTTAATCCACTACTTGCAGCAATGCTTGGAACTATAGGAAAAAGCGCTGGAGTAACCACGCCCAAAGTGCTTGAAAAAAGCGACATAAAAGCTGCAATAGCACACATTATTAACGGAATAAAAATCACATTGATCTCATTTTCTACAAGATCTGAAAATAATTTTATAACCCCTGCTTCAACCGCTATGCTAATTAACATCCCTACTCCACAAATCATTATCAAGGTTCCCCAAGGAATTAAAGCAACAACTTGTTTCTCATCGGCCAATTTTAAAAATAAAGCAATGGCAACAAAAATCATGGCTATCATAGCTATATCTATTTTTTTATTAAAATAACTAATTGTCTCATTATGTGGAAAAATAATATTTAGCACAGGAAAGATTAAAACAACAACAATCATCATAAACATAAGAATTAAAGTAGTTTTTTGTTTATAATCAAATGAATCAGGTTTTGAAATAACACTGATTTTTATATTATTTTTAAAAGCATTAAACACAAAAAAAGATAATACCACAATAGGCAAAATTATAGTAAAAGCAAAAATAATACTAGAATTTACAAAAGCTTCATTTGCTTCAATGCCTGAATTTTCCATCAATCCTCGAAAAATAATCCCACTTTGAGAAGTCATAAAATTTGCTCCTCCCAAAGCACCATAGTTTATAGCCATAGCTCCAGCAATTTTGCTTAAACCGATTTTATCGCAAAGTAAAAAAGTAAGTGGTGCCATAAAAGCTAAAACCGTATAAAAACCTGCTCCTAAAGCAGCTATAATAGCACTAACCACAAAAATAACAAAAGGAAGCAAATAAGGATGATTAGCAAAACGATACATCAAATGTCCAGCTAATTTTTCAAGAGTTCCATTTACGGTTGCAAAATTATAAAACAATGAAACAGCAAAAATAACAAAAAATATAGAAATAGGCCAAAAAGCTATGATTTTTTTAGGAGCTAAATCCATAAAAAAAGCTCCTATAATATAAGCAAAAATCATAGCAAAAATTCCAACATTATGTCTAGTAATATAGCCCAAAATAATAGCCACTATAATACTAGAGATGATTAAAAAAACCATTATCATCCTTTAAAATATTATAGGGCTTATAATATCAAAAAATATATTTTTCAAAGCATAAAAACAAAATCTAAATTTAAAAAATATCTATTTAGTAACAAATCTACTCATCTTATGAAATTTTTTATAAAATATCCACATCCATAGCAAGCAAAGCAAAGCTTCCTAACCAATGCGACCCAAGATAATCATCTTCTATATGAGCTATGGCTTTATCAAAATGCTCTATAGCATTATTTCTTAAAAGAATTTTTAAATTTTCATCGCAAAAATTTGAAAGTATTTTAAAACACCAAGCACGACTTAAATTTAGCCCATCTAGATGTGCTATTTTACCATCGCTCCTATCACTCACACTCACAGGGGTAAATAAAGTTACAGGCTCTTTTGCTTCTAAATTTGGCAAATATACTTTAAAAAATTTTACAAAATCATTTTTAGGTAAAACAGCACTTAAAAGCACCGCTTCCATCAAAACAGGAGATAAAAACTCATCTCCACAAGGCTCTAAAGCTTGCATATTTTTATCATTTAAAAACCACTTTTTAGCACTTTGGATGATGCAATACTCTAATTCTTGATCTTTTTTAAATCTTGCATACTCTAAAGCAAAATACAAAGCAAAAGAGCTATTAAAATGGGTTCCAACTCGTATAGGATAATCCATCTTAGGCAAAAACTCCTTAAATTCTTTAACAAAAAAATCAGCTATGCCTTCTAAATTTTTAGCCCAAATTTTAGCTTTGTCATTTTCTTTAGCAAGTAAATTTATCTCCAAAGCCAGTTTTAAAAACCATCCCCATCCATAAGGTCTTTCAAAACCTTTGTGCGCAGGGTTTTGAAGATACTTAAGCTCTCCTTCTGCTTTTTCTTTGCTAAATTGAGAATCTAAGGCTTTGATGATTTCATCCTTTGGGGCAAAATGAGAAAAATCTTTTAAAATTTTCACCAAAAGCCAGTGAGAATGCACGCTAGAATGCCAATCATAAGAACCATAAAATATAGGATACATAAGTTTTGGCGGTTTAATATCATTGATATCATTAAAAGAATGTGTGATTTTATTTGGCAATTCTCTAAAAATATTTTCTAGTGCAATAAAGCTAAATTGTTTTATAAATTTTTCCATTGTTTCTCCTTAAAATCTAAAAGCTAAAAAATACATTAAAAAGATATTAGCTACAAGCAAAACAAGTCCTGACATAAACTGGGCTTTAATTACGCCATTTTTATCATCTAAATTTAAAAGTGCCGCAGGAACTATATTAAAATTTGCAGCCATAGGCGTCATTAAAGTTCCGCAAAATCCACTAAGCATTCCAATCGCTCCTATAATAGCAGGATTTGCATGCATTTGTATGATTAAAATCGGCAAAGCAATAGCAGCAGTAATCACAGGAAAAGCTGCAAAAGCATTACCCATTACTATAGTAAAAAGCGCCATAGCAATACAATACACAGCTACTGCAATAAAAGCATTATCTAAACTAATATAACTAGATAAAAGTTTAGATACTTGATCGCCCATTCCCGTAGAAACAAAAACTACTCCAAGTGTAGCCAAAATTTGCGGTAAAAGCGCCGCCCAACTAATGTGATCCATAGTATGTGCTGCATCCTTAACGGCTCTTTTAGGAGAAGCCTTAAACATAAAACAAGCAACCACTGAAGAAATAATTATACCTATAATCAAAGCCATCAATGTAGCATTTTTATTTTCAAAAAAACTCAAATAGGGAAATAAAAAAGTCCCAATAAGTGTAATCAAAGGAACCATTAAAGCAGGAATAAAAAGTTTATTTTTATAAATATTTGCATGTTTTATCTCGTATTCTTTTTCTTCTTTACTAACTTCAATCTTTGCTGGTTTTAATAAATTAAATCCTGCTATAAGTGCTAGTAAAATCACTATACAACCCATCACAAAATGAGGCAAAACTCCTGCTAGTAAAAAAGTAAAACTATAACTTATCCAGAATACCCCGCCGCTTATTCTTGATTTTATATCTTTAGCTTGATTAGAAAAACTTAAAATTCCAAAAACTAAAAATAAAATTCCTACAATATAATAAAGCAAATCAAGACTTATCATCACTCAACCCTTTATAAGTTTTTTCTAATCTTTTATCAAATAAATAAAGTCTAGAACAATGGATAATTAAAGCCAAAATTCCAGTTGGTATAGCCCAAACTGATAAATGCAATGGCTCAACAATAATACCATTGCTCTCATAAAAAGCTTTAATAAATAAAATAGAATGCACGGCTATAAAAATATCCTCTCCAAAAAATACAGCAACATTATCCGTTCCCGCAGAAAAAGCTTTGATTTTTTGACTATCTTTATGTGTTAAGTTTTTAAATTTAAGCTTAGCTGCAGCTTCTGCCATAGGGGCTATTAAAGGTCTTATCATCTGTGCATGTCCGCCTAAAGATAAAAGCCCTAAAGCTGCAGTAACTTGTCTAAAAACAAAATAACACATTAAAATTCGTCCTGTACTGGCAACTTTTATTTTGGATATTAAATTTTTAGCCTGCTCTCTTAAGCCTTTGCGTTCCAAAACAGCAAGTAAAGGTAAAATAAGCCAAATTATAGCAACATAGCGATTATCTACAAAAGATTTTCCTATATCACTAACAACCTTAACAAAATCAAAACCTGAAACAAGTCCAGCATAAATTCCAACTGAAGTTACCACTAAAAAGGGGTTAATCTTTAAAGCAAAACCTAAAACAATCAAAGGTATAGAAGCAAGAAGTAACCATTCCATCAACCATCTCCACAATATAAATTAGAAATATTATAGAAATTTTAAATTAAAGAAAAGTTTAAAAAAATATTTTTAAGAATGGAATGAGAAATTAAGTAACAAAATAAATTTTATATAAATTTAAAAAAGCCTTGGAATAGTCCAAAAGCTTTTTTGTATTACTTGTTCGCTCTTTCTATATACTCACCACGCACAGTATCAACGCGTATAACTTCACCTTCTAGCACGTGAAAAGGAATTTGCACTACTGCACCTGTTTCTAATGTAGCTGGTTTTTTATTTGATCCTTGAGTATCACCCTTAAAATTTGGAGCTGTTTCGATGATTTTGAGTTCAACAACTTGTGGAACTTCTACGCCGATAGCTTTACCATTGTGGAAAAGCACATCTACCATCATACCATCAAGCATCCATTTTTTTGCCTCACCTACATCATCATCACTGATAGCTACTTGTTCATATGTTTGTGTATCCATAAATTGGCAATTTTCACCATCATCATAAAGATACTGCATAGTTTTATCTTCTAAATTTGGAGCTTCACATTTATCACCTGCATGGAAAGTTTTTTCAAGTACTTTACCATCAATAAAAGATTTGATTTTAATACGCACAAAAGCAGGACCTTTGCCTGGTTTTACATGCTGATACTCAACTATTTTAAAAGGAATTCCATCGATTTCTATTTTAAGTCCCTTTTTTAAATCACCCATTGAATAAGATGCCATAAATTTCCTTTGTTAAAAAATAAAAAATAATTTTATCAAATTTTGATTGATATCACAATAAAATTATTTTATTTGATGAAAAAATAAGTAAAATTACGTTAAAATCCAAATTTAAAGCATAGTAAATGCTCGCTTCTTTTTAGAAGAGGAAAGTCCGGGCTGCTAAAGACAAACATTCCATCTAACAGATGGCTAGGGTAACCTAAGGGATAGTGCAACAGAAAGAAAACTACCACGCAAGTGGAAAAGGTGAAACGGCGGGGTAAAAGCCCACCAGCGATTTTGGTAACAATTTCGGCTATGTAAACCCAATGTGCAGCAAGAAGGGATGGTTAGCGTCTTTGTTTTAACCCTTCGCTTGATTTTGTTTGCAAAAACAAAACTAGATAAATGAGCATTCAAGACAGAACTCGGCTTATCGCTATGCTTTTTTAAGATTTAAAATATGTCAACGCTTTTTGAAATTTTTGAATTTCAACGGCTTTTGTTTTTTTCTTTTGTTCAATCAGCATAACAGCTTCTTGCAAAAGAGCTTGAACTTGATAAAATAGATCATTTGCATTTTCTTTTAAAAAATCTTCTGAAGGCGATTCTTTGGTTAAATTTTTAATAAAAGCTTTCATATCAAGTTCATCAAGTAAATTTTCAAGTTTATTGACATCTTCTTGGATTAATGCAAGTTTAAAATC
Organism: Campylobacter sp. 2014D-0259; assembly: GCF_008000505.1. NCBI lineage: Bacteria > Pseudomonadati > Campylobacterota > Epsilonproteobacteria > Campylobacterales > Campylobacteraceae > Campylobacter > Campylobacter sp. 2014D-0259. Next base: position 46,342 of record NZ_VOAQ01000007.1, on the reverse strand, counting down.
ACTGAGCCACTGTTTCATTGTTATGCACTTCTCTCCAAGCTTCTAGCAAACCTTTGGTTACATTTATAACTTCATTGATTCTATCTTCGTTATTTTCTAAATTTGCCAAAGATAAAAGTTGAATTTCTCTTGTATAAAGCCCGCTTAAATAATGTGCCACTTCTCCGCCTTTTTCATAATCTAAAGTATTAATAAGCTCTATAAAAATAGCCGTGGTTCTTTTTACAAAATACACTCTTTGTTCTATATCTTCATTTCTTATGGCTACTTTAGCTCTTGCACAAAAACGCAAAATTCCCTCATAAAGCATTTCAATAAGTTTTTGCGGAGACTCTATCCCCGCTTGATTTTGAGAATAAGCATTATAAGCTAAATTATTTTGCATCTTTTTTATCCTTAATTATTAGAATTGTTTGCCGCATTAATCATATTAGTTACAGTATTTAGCTGTTGATTGAGTTTATTTAAAATACTCTCATATTGCAACCATTGATTCGCCATTGTATCATATCTTGTATCAATCATAGCCTGAGTTGAGTCTTTAGAGGTATTTAATGATTTAATATCATTTGTCAAACTCTCATCATATTTTGTAATTGAACCATCTTTTCCAGTCATCTCTTGCAACGTGGCTTTTAATTTTGAAAAAATACCTTTACCTTCTATAGGTTTAGAGGTTATATTTACATCAGACAAACCTAATTCCTGAAGAATGGTAGCATTTCCTTTGATGGAAAAATCCGAACTACCATCTCCACTAAAATTCAACTTAAACCCTTTAACACCGTTTTGATCATAGGATTCAACCTTAACTTTTAAACCTTCAATACCTTTGCTGTTTATATGATTAGCTAAATTTTGAAGCAATTCTTCCTCTGTTTTTCCTGTTAATTTAAAATTAGTACCATCAGAATTTTTAGATAAATCATATGTTTGATTATTAAAAACTATAGTAAAATCTCCTGGTTTAAAATCTAAACCTTTATTGCCAGTGCCACTAGAATCAAGATATTGATTCAAACTTCCCTGCTTAATTACTTCTCCTGTGTGATTAATGTCTTCGTATTTAGTAATATTTGAAAAAAAACTTTCAGTAGAGTCTGGATCTTCTTTAACTTTTTGTTCAAATTTAGAAGAATCAAAACTCAAAGTGCCTGCATCATTTAAACTTAAGCCAAAATCCTGCATAGAAAGCATAACCTTAGTGTTCACTTTATTACCATTTGCATCTTCAGTAGTTCCATCAACAACTTGAGAATCAAACAAATCAGCAAGAATGCTTGAGCGTATTGAATTTACTTCACTGATGCCTTGTAAAGTTCCTTTTGTTCCAGTTTCACTATTATAGTCAGTTGCAGCATTAAGATTGGTTACTAAATCATTATAAGCATCCACCAAATCTTGCATGGCTTTTGTCACACCTTCAAAATCTTGCTGTACATCAAAATTAATTTCACCTGTTTTATTTAAAGTTAAAGTCATTCCTACACCAAGATCGGTAACAGTATTACTTGATCTAAACATCTTAATACCATCAAGTGTGAATTCTGCATTTTGCGCAGTTTGGATATGCAAAGAAGCATCCTTAATGCCATAACCTTTTTTATCCTTAGCTGGATCAATAGTCTGAGTCGTTTTATCTAATTCCCATCCAAGATTTGAAAATATGTTTTCTGCCTCTGGATCACTTTGATACTGACCCTGCGCATCTTTTTTTCCAGCATAGAAACTTATCGCACTGTCTTCGCCTGTTTCTTTACTGGTTAAAGTTAAGCGGTAAGGAGTGCCTTTCTCTCCTGTGTTTACAATCTTAGCGACAATCTCTCCTCCACTAGCTTCATTAATTTTATCAGCTAAATCTCTATAGGTTGTGTTTTTATCTACCGTAACAGTATATTCTTTGCCATTTGAAAAAAAAGTAAGATCGGTGGTTCCAGTTAAATTTGCATTAACAAAACCGCTGTCATTTGCTAATCCTTTGCTTTGATATACATCTTTTTGTGCAAGTTGAGTAACATTAATATTCATGCTTTGTAAAGCAACACCCGAATTAACTGTAAGACTTGCTGGAGGATTATCGCTAATACTTCCTACAACTTTTCTTTTCGCAAAAACCGTAGCATCGGCTAATGATGAAACAGCCGTCTGAAAACTTAGTAATTTAGTTTTGATTTCTGTTAAATCTTTTTGTTTGGTTGTATTTTCTTCAATTTTTTTAGTATAAGGATCAATACGAGCTTTTTGCTCTGCTTCTTTTAATTTATCTATAGTATCTTGAGTTAAAACCCCAGAACCAAATCCTAAACTAGATAGACTACCAAATGCCATTTTTAACTCTCCTTATCAAATATCATTCCTATCACATCCCTAAAATACTCAGCTAATCTCATAGCTTCTTCACTAGGAATTTGACGGATTTCCCTTCCAGTGCTTTTTTCAGTCACGCTAATATACATAGAACCGATTTTATCACTATAACCAAAACGAACATTGGTATCTAGAGAATCCATTTGCTCATTTAACTTTTTTGTAATATCAGCCAACTTTTCACTCACACCTCGTTGCTGTCCATCATCGCCTTCTTGGCCTTGACTTCTATCGGTTTGAATGTTTAAACTAGCCTGTGTCTCACTTGTTCTTTGGCTAATGTTTGCCAAAGCTGTATCCATTTGCCCATTTGCCTTCGATATTTCCATTTTAAAATCCTTTTTAAAATTTCCTATTGCTAGTTAAAAGCTTATATCGACAAATTTATAAATTTATGAACACCTATAAAGAAAATTTTATTTTTCAATAATAAAAAAATAATAAGCAAAAACTGTGCCAAAATTTTAAAATAAATCTCAATTATCTTAAAAAATTTCAAATTTATTAAAAAGATCTGGATTATTTTCTAAAATATTACGCAAGATCAAATCTTCTATCACGCTTTTAGTGCAATCTGTTTGCTTAGGCCAAGCTCTTAAATAACCCTCAGCTTCACCTTTAGCACTTGCATCTACTCCAAGTCTTTCTTCTTTGATAAAAATATCTCTTTTAGCATCTATATTATTTACCACACGCCAAACAAGCATATAAGAATTTTCAAGCTTATTTTCAGCATCTAAAAACACTAAAATCCTAAAATGTTTTTTAAATTCTAAAAGTTTGTCAAAACTTTGTTCGATTTTTTCTTTTTTATCAAGCAAAATACAAACTATAGGACTTTTACTTTCTTTATAAAATTGCTTTAAATTTAAAAGTTCTACCTTAGTTTTAAAAAGTTCTAGTAATTTTTCATCTTCTAAAATTTCAAGCTCTTCAACTTGTATTTCTTCGCAAGCATCAAGTCCTGCTTTACCCCCAAAACAAGAATTAGGTGAAGCATGATCTAATTGATCACAAATTCCTTCTGAAATTAAAATTTTCTTTGTATTAAAACGATCTAACATATAAGGAATTAAAGCATCATAATCTTTCAAAGAAGGTGCATTTTTATCCACAAAAATTGCATGCTTAACAAAACTCATTTGCCCTACTCCCCAAAATGCATGCATAATTTGTTGCGCATGAGCGGGATATTTTGCATCGATTTTTGCTAAGATAAGATTATGAAAGACCCCATTTTCAGGCATATTATAATCAATTAAATCAGGTACTGAAGTTTGAAGCAAAGGTAAAAAAATTCTTTCAGTACCAAGTCCCATGATCTTATCTTCTAAAGGAGGCTTTCCTACAACCGTTGCTTGATAGATCGCATCTTTTTTAGCATAAATTTTTTCTACTTTCATCACAGGAAAAAGTTCAGCAGGAGTGTAAAAACCCGTATGATCTCCAAAAGGACCTTCGATTTTAAACTCTTCTAAATCCACATAACCTTCAATAACCACATCACTATCATAAGGTACAAAAATACCATTTTCACAAGGAGTAAGTTTTGCAGGAGTTTTTTTAATAAAACCATAAAGTAAAAGTTCAAAAATTCCCTTAGGTAAAGGTGCTTGAGAACACCAAATATAAAGCGGATCTCCACCTATGGCTATACTTACAGGCATTTTTTTAAAACCAACATTTTTGTATTCGTGATAAAAATTTGCCCCATCTTTATGAATTTGCCAATGTATTAAAAGTTCATTTTTATCACTCATTTGCAAACGATACATTCCAAGATTATTTTGAGTTTTATCTAAATTTTGTATATAAACTTGCCCCATGGTAATAAATTTACCCGCATCATCTTCCCAAGTTTTTAGTATGGGAAGTTCTTCAAGTGAGTTTAAAATTTCATAATCATACAAGGCTTTATTTTTTTTCAGTCTTTTAGGAGGAATATTTTTAAAACTTAACAAATTCATAAAAAAATCCATTTTTGCTTTAAAACTCGTAGGAATATGAAGCTTGGTGAGTTTTGAAATTTCTTCAGCCACCTCTTCATAATCACGTCCAAAAGCTAAATTTAAAGCCTTTTCATTGCAAAAAGTATTCATCAAAACAGGAAATTTATATTGTTTATTTAATTTTTTATCTATAGGATTTTTAAATAATAAAGCCTTCCCTTTTTCTCCTTTTTTAGCTTCTATATAGGCTAAATGAGCGATTTCAAGATCTACATCTACAGGCTCTTCAATTACCCTTAAAAGATCATTTTCTTTTAAAATTTGAATAAATTCTTTCATATCATACTCTCAGCTTTTTTTAAAAGTTCTTTAGCACCTTTAGCAATAAACTCCTTAGCCAAACTCTCTCCAAAACCTTTAAAATCATTCTTTTTAATCATTCTTTTATCTTTTAAAATTTCACTTCCATCGGGTAGTCCAAGTACCGCTCGCACACAAATTTCATCTCCTAAAAGCTCTGCGTTAATACCTATAGGAACTTGGCAACCCCCTTCTAAAGTAGCAATAAATTCTCTTTCAATGCTTGTTTCAATCAAAGCATTTTCATCATTTAAACATTTTAAAAGTTCTAAAATTTTTTCATCATTTATGCTTTCTATACCTAAAGCTCCTTGAGAAGCCGCAGGAATAAGCTCATCTTTGCTAAATTCATAAACAAAATTCACTTGCTTATCTAAATTTAAGCGTTTAATTCCCGCCATAGCTAAAATAATCGCATCAAAATCATTATTTTTTAATTTCTCTATACGAGAATTAACATTACCACGCAAAGAAATAATCTCTAAATCAGGTCTTAACAATAAAAGCTGCATTTTACGTCTAAGACTAGTGGTGCCTATTTTTGCACCTTTTGGCAAAGAAAGAAAATCTTTATAATTTTGACTTAGCATAGCATCATTACTTTGCTCTCTTTTACTTACCGCTGCCAAAACTAAACCTCGAGGAAAAAAACTAGGCACATCTTTTAAACTATGCACCGCTAAATGCGCTTCTTTTCTTAACATACTTTCTTCAAGTTCTTTTGTAAAAAGTCCTTTACCACCAATTTTTGCCAAAGGAGAATCCAGCAAAACATCACCTTTTGTTTTAAAACCTTCTAAAAGCACTTCAATTTGATGTGTATTTTTTAAAATTTGGGCTACATGCTCACTTTGCCAAAGAGCTAATTGACTTTTTCTTGTTGCGATAATAAGCTTCATTTTCTATCCTCTATAATTTCAACATCAATGATTTCTTCATTAGAATTTTGATACTCTTGTTTAGTGTATTGATATTTTGATTTAGTCATTAATTTCAAAGCAATACCAAAGAAAAATACAAAAATTCCAAAAACACTTGTAATAATCCCTGGAAAAATAAGCAAAAACCCTGCGATAACAAAAGAAAATTGTGTTAACATATCCTTTAAGCCACCCATTTGAAATTCAAGCATATTTTTCCAAAAAATTCCCAATAAAATCACCCCAAAAATCATACTCAAAAGTATGAAAAATAAAAAATTACCAAAACCAAAAAACACTATAAAAAGTATACTTGCAATAATTTCAAGTACAAATAAAGGACTTAAACTTAATTTATAATTCATAACACTTTCTTTTTAAGAATTTCCATAAGTTCATCAGTTTTTATAAGTTCTTTTACCAAACCTTCTCTTTGGATAAGCTCTATTTCATTATTTTCTAATCCTTTACCAATAACTAACGCATAAGGAAAACCCATAAGTTCAAAATCATTCATTTTAACCCCGAAACGCTCATTTCTATCATCAAGCAATACCTCTAATCCAAGATTAGTTAAATCCTCATAAAGCTTATTGGCAAATTCTAAAGCCTTTTCATCTTTGAGATTTGAAACAATAATTTCAAGCACAAAAGGAGCTAAAGTTTTATTCCAAATACATCCTTTTTCATCATGACTTGCTTCAATAGCTACAGCCAACAAGCGTGAAACACCTATGCCATAACATCCCATGTAAAAAGGCTGACTTTTGCCATTTTCATCTAAGAAATTTGCATTCATCGCTTTAGAATATTTTTGTCCGAGTTTAAAAATATGCCCTACTTCTATACCTTTGCTTTGTTTTAATTTTGCTCCACATTTAGCACAGCAATCCCCTTCTTTAACTTCAATCAAATCTTTAAAACGATCTTTGTTTAAATTTACAACATCAATACCGATTAAATGATAATCTTTTTCATTCGCACCCATAATCATTTGTTTTTCGTTTTCAAGCTCAAAATCTATATAAAAATCTATATCTTTTAATCCCACAAAACCTATAAAACCGGCTACCAAACCAGCTTTTTCTAATTCTTCTTCGCTCGCATCAACTAGTTCAAGAGCACTACAAGCATTTTGCGCCTTGATTTCTTGCAAATCATCACTTCCTCTTATAAAAAACACAACTAATTTGCTTTCATTTTCGTAAATAGCTTTTTTTACCACTGCTTTAATCGTATAAAAAGCATTGATTTTAAAAAATTGTGCTAAAGAATCTATAGTTTTAATATTTGGAGTGTGAAATTTGCTTGCATAATTTGCTTCAGGACGCTCATCTTGACAAGTTTTTTTAGCTCTTTTTGCAGCTTCAACATTAGCCGCATAATCACAATTTTCACAAATTAAAATATCATCTTCCCCATTTTTTGCTAAAACCATAAATTCCTTAGAACCACTTCCACCAATAGCCCCACTATCAGCTTCAACTGCTCTAAAATCAAGCCCCATTCTTTGTAAAATTTGAGAATAAGTTTTATACATAAGCTCAAACTCACGCCCTAAATCTTCTTCATTAGCATGAAAACTATATCCATCTTTCATTAAAAATTCACGACATCTTAAAAGCCCGAATCTAGGCCTTGCTTCATCACGAAATTTAAGTCCGATTTGATATAAATGTAAAGGAAGTTGTTTATAGCTTGTGATTTTATTTTTTACCAAAGAAAGCATAGCTTCTTCATGTGTTGGGCCTAAAACAAATTCATTTTCTTTTCTGTCTTTAAAACGCAAAAGCTCTTTTCCAAAAACATTATAACGCCCACTTTCTTGCCACAAACTTGCAGGAGTGATAAAACTAAGATTTACTTCTTGTGCTCCAGCTTTATCCATTTCTTCTTTAACTATATTTTTAATCTTGTCTAAAACTCTTTTTCCTAAAGGCAAGAAATTATAAAGTCCACTGCCAATTTGTTCTATAAAACCCGCACGCGTTAAAAAAATATGACTAGGCAAACTCGCATCTTTTGGTGCTTCTTTTAAACTTGGTGCATAAAATTTAGTAAATCTCATCATTATTCTCCATATCAAATTCACATTTATATTGATTTAAACCTTCAAGATTATTTTGCAAATCAAAAACATAACGCATAGCATTAATCACTGTATCACTTTGCATTTTACCTTGTAAATGTTTCAAATTTACAGTAGGCGTGTGTAAAAAAGCCTTAAAAACTTGATGAATCAACTTTCTAGCTTCTTCTTTATCAGATTTTTTCAAATATCCTTTTTTTAACGCAATTTCAAGTTGTTTATCTGCATATTCTTTAGCTTGCAAGCGTATGGCTTTGATAATAGGCATCAAAGCCAAATCGTTTAAATATCTAAAAAATTCACTTGTTTCACGACCTATTATCCCATAAGCCATACGAGCTTCTTGTTCTCTTAATGCTAAATTTTTTTGAACCACATTCTCAAGATCATCTACGGCAAAAACAGATATATTTTCATTTTCATTGATATCAATATCCCTTGGAACTGCAATATCAAAAAAATACCTTTTATAAGGAAGTTCTTCTATTAGAGAATTTGTAATAATAGCATTTGGTGCATTAGTAGCTGAGAAAAAAAACTCGTATTGATTTAAATATTTTTTTAAATTTTCTAAACTATCATATTCGCTTAAAACACCAAGTCTCTCGCACAAATCTTTGGCTTTTTGTAAATCACGATTTAAAATAATCACTTTAGCACCCGCAGCAATTAAATGTTTTGCCGCAAGCTCTCCCATCTCTCCAGCTCCAATAACAACAGCTTTTTTTTGCGCTAAATCTGCAAGTTCTTTTGCTTTTGCCACGGCAACGCTAGCTACAGAAATAGGATTTTTAGAAATTTGAGTTTCATTGCGTACCTTAGCAGCACATTTAAAAGCACTATGTACCGCTCTTGAAAGGTGTACTCCGCAAAAATTATTTTTTACAGCAAAAGCAAAGGCATCTTTTAATTGCCCTGCTATCTGAGTTTCTCCAACCACCAAACTATCCAAAGAACTTGCTACGGAAAAAAGATGATGGATTGCTCCACTATCTTCAAAAATATCAGCTTTTTCAAGTAAAATATCTTTATCCACATCACAAAGCAAAGCCAAAGATTTAACAATAAACTCCGCACAGGCCATTTTTACAAAAGCAACAATTTCAACACGATTGCAAGTACTTATAACCAAACATTCTTCAATATTTTCATGAGTGCTAATGATTTTTAAAAACTCACTTTTTTTAGCTTCATTGGAAAAGCTTAACTTTTCCCTTAAGGCAATATCTGTATTTTTATGAGTAAAAGATATACAATAATACATTAAAATTCCCTATCTATCATAGCTTTAATAATATCATTAAGCTTGTTATTATCATATTTTTCAATCGCTTTACTAGCCTTTTTTGCATAAGTTTTAGCTTCTAAAATAGCTTTTTCTAAAGCTTTTTGTTCTTCAAATTTAGTTTTTAACCACTCTTTTTCATTTTCATTTAAATCTTTTTTAAATAAAGTCTGCAAATATATCCTATCTTGTTCTTGTAAATTTTCATAAAGATAAATATAAGGTAAGGTAGTCTTACCCTCTTTAAAATCATTCATAGCAGGTTTTCCAAGAATTTTTTCATCACTCTTAATATCTAAAATATCATCAATCATCTGAAAAGCGAGTCCTAAATTTTTTCCATATTCTGCAAAATCTTTTTCATATAATCCAGCCAAAATAGCTCCGCATCTCGCACTTGCTTCGATCAAAACAGCTGTTTTATTATAGATCATTTTCAAATAAGCTTCTTTATTGATATTAAATTTCTCTCCCAAATCAACATCCATAAGTTCGCCTATAGCAAGCTTTACAACAGCATCTGAAATAATACTTGTAAATCTAGCATCCATTTTGCTTAATTCATAAAAGGCTTTTGAATACAAAATATCGCCCAACATAAGAGCATTTTTTGTACCAAATTCAGCATTAACAGATCTTGCCCCACGCCTTAATTCACTCTCATCGATAATATCATCATGTAATAAACTAGCAAGATGTATCAATTCTATAGCTGCACAAATTTTAAAAGCAATCTCACTCTCATCTGCGATAGCTAATAATAATTTAGAGCGTAATTTCTTTCCTGATTTTACATTTGAAAGCATATTTAAAATAGGTTCATAGCCAAGTTCTTCTAAAAACTGTTTTATTAATTCATCTATTTTTTGCACTATCTTTTCCTTGTTAATTGCTATTATTATTTTCTTTGCTTGTTAATGGTTTTACCTGAGGTTCGTTAAAATTAATCATAGGAACAACCTGATTATTTTGCGGTGGATTTTGTAAAGCTTTTTTTCTCGGATCTAAAAATTCTACCATTAAGCGAGATTCCTTATCTTCTATATAAACCGTAAAAGTTGCCAAACCTTTATTATAACCACTAAATTCTAAAATAAGTCTTGCTCTATCAATGTGTGGATTGGTATAATCAGGTATTAAAGTTTGAGTTACCCAATCTAAATTTCTTCTTAAACTCATCACAAATTGACGCGGATATTTGCGAAATTTCGAATGTACGATGATATTAGTATTATCAAACAAAGTCCAATAAAAATCAAAATTTTGCACCTTATCTTCATAGCCTATTTCTTTAATCTGCACACTAGCTCTCTCATCTTTTTTAAGTATAAATTTATAAGTATAATCAAAAGTTGGTTCAGATGCTAAAACATTACTAAAAATAAAAAAAATACAAATTAAATAGGGGCTTATTTTAAACAATTTTAGCCTTCGTGTCCTAAAATTTTTGCACCTAATTCTATATAAATATCATTTTGCCTTTCTTCTATGAAATCACCATTTTCTAATATGAAATTTTTTACATCCATTTCTGTTAGACCTTGTTTTTCCAAAAGTTCCACCATAGCAATATGATCAGCAAAAAATTCCTCAAAAACTTTTTCTAAGGCTCCTAAATTTCCATTTTGTATAATTTCTATAAATTTTTCTTTTGGAGTTTTATTAAACATTTCATCAAAAAAATCCATTAATTTTCCTTGAAAATATAAGTTTTTGATTATAAAATTTTAATCGTTAAAAGTAGCTAAATTAAAATAATTAAAATTTAAATTTTATTTGCAATGTGTAAAATTTTAGAAGTTAAATTCCGCATGGTGCGGAATTTATTATGAATGTGGTTTTGCTTGAGTGGCGTATTTTATACCCAGATCAAAAGCTTTAGCATTTGCATCACGAGTTTTTGCAGGAACCATATGAAGCATAGTATCTTTTAAAACATCTAAATCTATACATTTACTCATATAAGCAGCAATTGCAAGTGCTACAACTGATTGAGTAGCCACATTTCCTACCTCATCTTTAGCTATGGCAATAATAGGAATTTCAAAAATTTGCCATTTTTTATAATCTTCACTTTCAGGATGTACTAAATTTGGCTCTACAACTATGATACCTCCTTCTTTTACACCCCCACGAAAACCTTTATAACCCTTATCTGCAGTCGAAAGCATAAAATCTACTTCCCCTTCTACAGCATAAGGAAATAAAATTTCTTTATCATCGATGATAATATCCACCTTAGTAGGGCCACCACGCACTTGTGAAGTGTAAGTAGAAGCCTTAAAAGCTTGACGACCTTCTTTAATGGCTGCTTCTGCTAAAATTTCTCCTGCGGTGATAACACCTTGTCCACCTTCACCGCCAAATCTTAATTGATATTTCATTTTAAAGCTCCTAAATCCACCATTCTTTTTTCTTTGGCTGCACGACGTACTTCTTCATAAGCGTGGCAGTATTCTGGCTGAGAATTATCCTCATGCAAAATTCCTGTTGGAAATTTATCTTTTCTTTCTTCAAAATCCATGCTTTCAAATTTAGCTTTATCCACAACGCGACTTTTAATCCAATCAAGCATAGCTACAGCTTCACCCATTTTGTTTTTTCTACCTAGATTGATATGACAATTTGAAAAAACATCTACAAAACTATAACCCTTATGCGCTAAAGCCTTATAAATTAAATTTTCAAGCTTATTAGCTTCGATCACATTACCCCTTGCCACAAAAGAAGCTCCTGCAGCTTTAGTTAATTCACACGCATCAAAATTAGGGTCAATATTTCCAAATTGAGCTGTTACTGTATAAAAACCTTTTGGAGTGGTTGGGCTTGTTTGTGAATTCGTAAGTCCATAGATAAAGTTATTGATCACAACGTGGGTTAAATCAATATTTCTGCGACAACCATGTATAGTATGATTTCCACCAATTGCCAAAGTATCCCCATCTCCGCTTACTACAATAACATGTTTACTAGGATTGGCTAATTTAATACCTGTTGCATAAGCTATTGCTCTACCATGAGTTGTATGAACTGTATTACAATTTACATAAGAACTCATTCTACCACTACAACCTATACCCGAAACAAGACAAACATCATCCATATTCCAACCAAGTTTTTCTATCGCACGGATAATACATTTTAAAACAACGCCATCGCCACATCCCCAGCACCACTGAGTAGGCATTTTATCTACTCTTAGATATTCATCATAATTAAAAGCCATTTATATATTCTCCTTTACCTTAGCAATAATTTCACTTGGAGTGATAGGACGACCATTTGCACGGTGCAAGCTAATAAAATCGCGACGCGAAGTTACTCTTTCAATCTCTTCAAGATATTGTCCCATATTAAGCTCGCTTACCATTACTTTTTTAAATTTGCTTACAACTTCAGCAATTTTTTTCTCAGCCACTGGATAAAGAGTAATTGGACGGAAAAGTCCCACTTTAATCCCTTGCTCTCTTAATCTTTGTATAGCTTCTTTTGCTGAACGACTTACGCTTCCATAAGCAATGATTAAAAATTCAGCATCATCAAGCATATATTCTTCATAAGTGCAAATATCTTCTTGATTGTTTTTAATTTTACCTATGAGTCTTTCCATATTTTTTTTCACTATGACTCCATCTTCAGTTGGAAAACCTATGTCTCCATGATGAAGTCCCGTAACATGATAACGATAACCTGTAAAGAAAGGATTTAAAGTTGCAGGCTCATTTTCTCCTGCTGCATAAGGCTTGTAATCCTTTTTATCTCCTTCAAATTTTTTGCGGTTATAAATTTTAATATCTTTTAAATCAGGTAAAACTGCTTTACCATTCATGTGCCCTACAGTTTCATCCATAAGTAAAAATACAGGAGTCATATATTTTTCAGCTAAATTAAATGCTCTAATGGTTTCTGTATAAGCTTCTTCAAGACTTGCAGGAGCAATAGCAATGCTTGCAAAATCCCCATGAGTTGGTGCTTTAGCTTGAAACAAATCTCCTTGTGCTACACGAGTTGGAAGACCTGTTGAAGGACCACCTCTCATAACATTTACAATCACAAGTGGAATTTCAGCAATAAATGCAAGTCCTATTTGCTCTGCTTTTAAAGAAATTCCTGGACCGCTACTTGCAGTCATGGATTTTACTCCACTCATTGCCGCACCAATAGCCACGCTAATACCTGAAATTTCATCTTCCATTTGTATAAAAGTTCCATCATTTGCGGGAAGCATATGGCTTAATTCATGAGCTATCTCACTACTAGGAGTAATAGGATAACCTCCAAAAAATTTACATCCACAATCAATCGCAGCTTTGGCGATTAAAACATTACCTGTTGCTATAACTTCTCTCATTATTTTTCCTATGCTAATTTTTTGTATTTGTTATTTTTTACGGCTACGGCTCTATCTTTAGCCTCAGCAGTAAGTTTGGCAAATTTAAATTCATCTCTTTTTGCCACCATAATAGCAAAATCAGGGCAATGTGTCTCACACTCAGTACAGCCTATACAGGATTCAGGGTGTACCACCTCTATCATTTGTCCTAAAACCGCATGCACATCATCACGCATAGCTAAAACCCCAGCGGGGCAATAGCTAACACAAATATTACATGCTTTACATCTATGCTCATCTACCCAAACAGGGGTATCTTTTGGAGCTGTCATACTCATGTTTTTTCCTTTATTAACCTAATATTTTTTGAATTTCTTCACCAATTAAAGCCGGAGAATCCACCACATGAATTCCATAGCTTTTTAAAGCTTCTTTTTTAGCTGCAGCACTTTCATCAGCACTTCCTACTATGGCACCTGCATGCCCCATTCTTTTACCTTTTGGAGCAGTTGCACCTGCAATGAATGCTACCACAGGTTTGCTAATATTTTCTTTAATAAATTTAGCCGCTTCCACTTCCAAACTACCACCAATTTCACCTATCATTACAATAGCTTTAGTTTCATCATCTTTTTGGAATTCACTTAAAAGTTCTTTATAAGCAAGACCTATGATAGGATCACCACCAATTCCTACTGCAGTAGAAATTCCATAACCACCTTGAACTACCTGATTAGCAGCTTCATAAGTTAAAGTTCCACTTTTTGAAATAAGCCCCACGCAACCTTTTTTAAAAATAAAACCTGGCATAATACCTAACTTACATTCTTCAGAAGTGATAATACCTGGACAATTTGGCCCAATGATTTTCATACCCTTTTTATTGGCATATTGCTTAGCAAACATCATATCCTTTACAGGCGTATGTTCTGTGATTACAACTGCAAGCTTAATACCCGCATCAGCTGCTTCAATCACGCTATCACCCACAGCAAAAGCAGGTACAAAGATCAAGCTCACATCAGCCTTTGTTGCTTTAACCGCATCTGCAACGGTATCAAAAACTGGTTTACCTAAATGAGTTTGTCCACCTTTATGAGGGGTGACACCTCCAACTATATTTGTACCATAAGCCATGCATTGCTCAGCGTGAAAAGTTGCTTCTTTACCCGTAAAACCTTGAACTATTACTTTTGTATTTTTATTAACCAATATACTCATTTTCCATCCTTATCCTACTAAACTTTTTACAAGCTCTGCACCGTTTTTAAGATTGGTTGCTGCTTTGATATTTTTAAGATTTGAATTATCTAAAATTGTCTTTGCTTCTGCTGCGTTAGTACCATCAAGACGCACTACAATTGGAATATTTACCTCAACATTCTTAGTAGCTTCTAAAATTCCATTTGCTATCCTATCACAACGAACAATACCACCAAAGATATTGATAAATATAACTTTTACATTCTTATCTCTTAAAATGATTTCAAAAGCCTTTGCAACAGTTTCAGGAGAAGCTCCCCCACCTACATCTAAGAAATTTGCAGGTTTTGCACCACTATAATTAATAATATCCATAGTTGCCATTGCTAGACCCGCACCATTTACCATACAAGCTACATCTCCATCTAATTTCACATAGCTTAAGCCAAATTCAGCCGCTTCTCTTTCAGCAGGATTTTCTTCAGTAATATCTCTAAGTTCAGCAATCTCAGGATGACGATAAAGCGCACTATCATCAAAACTGCATTTTGCATCAAGGGCATAAAAATCCCCTTCTGCAGTTTTAATTAAAGGATTGATTTCAAGCATATTCATATCTTTATCCATGTAAAGCTTATAAAGTTTAGCTATCATAGAAATGAGTTTTTTGCCTTCATCTTTATCAAGTCCTAAAACTCTCGCTACTTCAAGTCCATGAAACATTTTAAATCCAATTTGTGGATCAATACCTACTTTTGCAATTTTTTCAGGGCTTTCTTTGGCTACTTTTTCTATATCCATCCCTCCTTCACTTGAAGCGATAATGGTAATTTGCTCTGCCATTCTATTAAATAAAATAGCCAAATAATACTCTTTTACTATATTAGCGCCACTTTCTATATAAAGTTTTTGCACGAGCTTACCTTCAGGTCCTGTTTGATGAGTTGCTAAATTCATTCCTAAAATTTTACTTGCGTAATCTTTTACCTCATCTAAATTCTTAGCGATTTTAACACCACCACCAAGACCACGGCCTCCTGCGTGAATTTGAGCTTTAACTGCCCAAACACTACCGCCTAATTCTTTAGCATTAGATACAGCTTCATCTACGCTAAATGCAACTTTTCCCTTTAAGGTAGGGATGCCATTGTCTGCAAAAATTGCTTTTGCTTGATACTCATGTATGTTCATTTATTCTCCTTTATATTGATATTTGATTAAAGATTTTTCTAATTTGTCTTTTTCTTGCAAACTAAGATCCATTTTCATGATTTCAATCACACCTTCAAGTCCTAATCTTGCCATAACTCCCAAGGCTTTGTTTTGCACTCCAAATTCTCCATGTAAAATCACACTCATAGGTAAAAACTCGCCACTTCTTATAGACTCAAGCATTCTTATACAAGCACTAGCAGGGGCTAAATAAGCTGAAGTTTTAAGATGTTTGATTACTTTAGCTCCACCTGTTTTAACTTCATTTTCTAAATCATCAAATTCTTCTTCATTTAAAAATTCGCTTATATTTTTATTTTTAACACTCGCATAAGATTTTACCAAAACCATATCATCATTATGAAAACCAATAAGTCTTGTATCCACACTTGACATTTTGACATTAAGTTTTTTGGCAAGTTCATACTTAAATCTTGCATTGTCTAAAACTCCCGCCATGGCTATAATTTTCTTTGATGAAAAAATCCCGCTTTCATAAAGAGTATTAAGTAGAAAATCCACAGGATTAGTTAAAATAATAAAAAGCGGATCTTCTGTAAAATCTTTAATTTTTTTAGCGCAATCAAGCATAATGCTTGTATTCAACTGAAGCAATTCTTCTCTACTTTGCCCATCTTTTCTAGCAAAACCTGCACTAAAAAGCACTATATCTGAATTTTTGGTATGAGTATAATCTTTAGTGCAAAGTAAATCTATATTTAAATTTAAAGCAGCTATGCTTTGAGTAAGTTCTAGTTCTTTTGCATAAAGCAAATCCTCATTGATATCTACTAAAACAATTTTATTTGCTATTTCTCTTAAAATCAAAGCATAAGCTACGCTTGAGCCCACATTGCCAGCCCCTATAACAGTGATTTTCATCTTTGTCCTATTTTTTCTAAAATAGCGTTAAAAGTTGCACTTGGACGCATGATTTTATTTGCTTTTTCATCATCAAATTTATAATACCCACCCAAATCCACTTTCACACCTTGTGCATTGTTAAATTCGGCTCTGATTTTTTCTTCATTAGAAGAAAGCTCTAGGGCAATATCTTTAAAAAAGCTTTGAAGCTCCATATCACTTGCCTGTCTTGCTAAATAATTTGCAAAATACATTGCTAAGTAAAAATGACTTGTTCTATTGTCATCTTCTTTAACTTTTCTTGATGGAGCTTTATTATTTTCAAGCCATTCGCCTATAGCCTCATCAAGACATTCTGCTAAAATCTTAGCTTTATGATTGCTACACTTATTTGCATAAAATTCCAAACTTGCTTGCAAAGCCAAAAATTCACCCAAACTATCCCAACGCAGATGATTTTCTTCAACTAATTGTTCTACTTGTTTAGGTGCTGAACCCCCTGCTCCTGTTTCAAACATAGCTCCACCATTTAACATAGGCACAACAGAAAGCATTTTTGCACTTGTTCCAAGCTCTAAAATAGGAAAAAGATCGGTTAAATAATCCCTTAAAACATTACCCGTGATAGAAATAACATCTTTGCCTTCTCGGATTAACTCTAAACTTCTTAAACAAGCTTCTTTTGGAGTTAAAATGGCTATATTTTTACCCTTTTCTTTTAAACGATTTTGTACCAAAGTTATCATGATTTTATTACTAGCTCTTTTGCTATCTAACCAAAAAATAGCTTCGGCTCCACTAAGTTCTGATCTTTCTATACCTAAATCAATCCAATTTAACACCGCATCAAATTTAGCCTGATTAGCTCTATAAATATCACCTTTTCTAACCTTATGTTCTAATAAAACTTTACCCTCAGAAACTATTTTAAAAGTTCCTTCTTCTTTAGCCACAAAGGTTTTATCGTGCGAGCCATATTCTTGAGCCTTTTTAGCCATTAAACCTACATTAGATACACTGCCAAGTTTTGAAGGATTTAAAGTGCCATTTTTATGCAAATCTTCAATAACCGCCTCATAAATAGTTGCGTAAGTTTGATCAGGAATTACGGCATTTGTGTCCTTTTCCTTACCTTCCTTATCCCACAATCTTGCGCCATTTTTAAGCATTGCAGGCATAGAAGCATCAACGATAACATCGCTTGGAACATGAAGATTTGTGATGCCTTTATCTGAATTTACCATAGAAATATCTGCAGATTTAGCTAAAATTTCATTGTATTTTTTTAAAATTTCATCTTTTTTGCTTGAATTTTCGATCTTACTTAAAAGCTCACTTAAACCATTATTTGGATTAATACCTAATTTTTCAAATTCATCTTGAAATTCGATAAATAATTCTTTAAAAAATACTTTTACCGCATAACCAAAAAGTATAGGATCACTTATTTTCATCATTGTAGCTTTTAAATGCAAAGAAAAAAGCACATCATCATCTTTGCTTGCTTTAATTTCTTTTGCATAAAATTCCTGAAGTTTTTGCACATCCATAAAAGTAGCGTCTAAAATTTCATTTTTTTCAAGTTTTAAGCCCTCTTTTAAAATTTCTTTTTTACCATCAACGCTTGCAAATTCTATATTAGCCACACAATCTTGATCGATTAAAACCGCTTTTTCATTAGAGAAAAAATCCCCTTCTTTCATGTAAGAAACACGAGTTTTTGAGTTTGGATTAAACTCAACCACACGATAAGGATTGTTTTTTGCATAGTCTTTTACCGCTTTTGTTGAACGACGATCTGAATTTCCTTGTCTTAATACAGGATTAACCGCTGAACCTAAAACTTTTTGATATTTTGTTTTAATTTGCAATTCTTCATCATTTTTTGGCTCATCTGGGTAATTTGGTAACATATAACCCTTATCTTGCAATTCTTTAATCGCCGCCTTAAGCTGAGGAATAGAAGCTGAAATATTTGGGGTTTTAATAAGATTTGCATCCGATCTTTTGACAAGCTCGCCTAAAAGCTCTAAAGCATCTTCACATCTTTGTTCCTCTTTTAAATACTCACTAAAAGTAGCTAAAATCCTTCCAGACAAAGAAATATCCGAGGTTTTTACTCCTATATGTGCCCTACTTAAAAAAGCTTTCACTATAGGCAAAAACGAATAAGTCGCAAGAGCTGGAGACTCATCTGTTAAGGTATAAGTAATTTGCATTTTTAGTCCTTTAAAATACTTATTTTTATTTTCATTTTTAAGTATATTACAAATAAAAAAAAATGCAAGAGTAAGTTTAAAGTTTGTTTTAGTTTTCAAACAAACTTTAAATATTTTTAATTAAGTAAATTAGCAGGAAGTTGTATGATATTTTTAATAAGATTAAAAGGGGTTTTTAGGGCATCTGTTAAAATTTCGGTATGAAATTTAGGATCATCTATACTTCCATCTATTTTTAAGTTTGTGCTAATTTCTTGATTTTTACCTAAAATTACATAATTTAAAATTGGAACCTTGGATATAGCTTCTGAAGCTGATTTTAAAGTTTTAAGCTCTAAACTAAAATCCACTGTATTTAATCTTAAATTTGCTGATCCTAAACCATATATATCTACACTATCGCCATTTAAATTAATAGCTGAAACACTTAAAAGATCTTTTTTTCTATTAAAAATAATCTTTCCATCATGTAAGCTTAAACCTTTTTGATTAAAAGTTGGAGATTTAAACATCAATAAACTTGGTACAGTATCGATAAAGGAAATAAGCTGATTTATACCTCTTAAATCCTTCACATAAGTATTTTTAAAATCGATCTGTCCATCAAAATACTCTAATCCACTTCCTTTTATACTTAAGTTAAACACTCCATCTTGAACAGCTTGTTTTTGTAAAAACTCATTTAAATAATTATCATCAATATTGCTAACGTTTAAATTTAAATCATTAGAAGAATAATAAAGATCAAATTTTGCATTTCCTCTAGAACCTTTAAGATCCAAAGCATTACCTTTTAAATCAGCCTCTACCCTATCAAAAGCCAAAGTTTTATTAGAATCTGGCAAAATTAAAGCTACATTTGCTCCACCAAAACTAATATTTTGGGTATTAGTAGAAATATCAAATGTTGAATTTGAAGAGTTGGAATCTTTTTTATAAATATAACTTAAATTTTTCAAATGAATTTCTTTATTATCAGAACTTATTTTAGCACTTGCTGTATCACTTTGAGTATGAATTTCCATAATGCCCTTATTTTTTACAATATCAAAGCTATCATTTTCATAAGGAGTTTGACCGTTGATAAGTAAATTATTTTTAAAATAAGCATCATTAACACTTGCATTGAAATCTTCAAAATTTAAAGTTTTATAATAAACATTTTTAGCATCAATAAACCCAAACTTTTTAAGTAATGGAGAAAATGAAAATAAAATCTTAGGATTATTAAGATTAGCCTCAAGTCCATCTTTAAAATTTAAAATCAAATTCCACTGAGGAATGCTAATGTTAACATTTTGCGAATAATCTAATTTTACTTCTACATTTTGATTTTTTAAATCTAAAAGCTCCCCATTGTCAAAATAAAGCCTTGAAATCTGAGTATTGAAATTTCCTTGTTGTTTTTGCAAGTCAAATTTAGCATTAAAATCAGCCTCTAAAAAGCTATTTTTAACACTAGCATTTTCTATATTTAAATCATTTTGATTTAATTTTACAAATGCTTTTGTAATATTAAAATCAGCCAAAGAAATACTAGCATTCTCTAAAGCTAAAATACCACTATAAGAAATTTCACCCTTATCATGAAAATCAATTTTAAGCTCTAAATCACTTTTAATTTTTCCGCTTTTTTGATAAAAAGGTAATGAAAAATGATAATCCTCTAAAGCTTTAGCAAGTTTTTCGTCAAATTTTAGATTATCAGACTTAATGCGCAAATAAATCCCAGCTTTTTTTTCATCAAACAAATCATATAGATAAACCTTACTAGAACTTAAATCAGCACCATTATAGAAAGCTTTATTAAAGACAAAATCAAGCTTTTGTTTGTTTAAATTTAAATCGAGTTTTGGAATTTCAATAGCATTCATTTTATCATCCAAACGAACTTTGACATTATTAACATAACCTGATGCACTAATATTGTCTAAATAATAATTATCTTTAGCAAAATCTATAAAACCTTGCAAATAATCTAAATGATAAAATTCTCCCTTAGCCCTATATGCTACCCAAAGATTTAAACTCTGCGGAAGTTCTATTCTTTTATTAACTCTTTTAAAAATTTCCATAATATTTCTAATGTTTAAATCTTCTATTTTATAAGCTAAATTTTTATCTTTGTAAGAGATACTTGCGTTAAAGTCAAGCAATTCTCCACTTGCTCTACCTTGAAAATAATAAAACTCACTCTTAGTATTGATACTTAAATTTCCATCAATATTTAAATCATAATCTTTTAATAAAAGTTTTTTAATATCAGCTATAAGTTCTTTATTTTGACGCTGTAATGTTAATTTTAAAAATAATAAATCATTATCTATAAAAAATTCATTATCTTTAAATAAAATACGCACATGATTATCTTTTATATTTAAATTTTGTATATCAATCTCTTCAACAAAAGCATATAGATATTTTAAATTTTTTGTTATTTTTAAAATCTCTGTTGAAGCATTATCAGAAGAGTGAGTTTGTGATGAAATTTCGGAATTTTGAGTCTCATTTATAGTGATATTTTTTGCTCGTACAATTAATTTTTTATCTAATTTAATATATAATTGTTCCAATTTTAAAAAATCAAATTGGATACTAGAGATGACAATCCCATTTTTAAGCACTATAAACAAAGCTAATATAAGCACAACAAAAAATACAACAATATATAAAATTTTCTTTTTCATACGCAACTTCTTTTTGATATTTATTTTGGGGATTTTTTATTATCTAACTCAGCCTTTAAAAAGCAATTCTGTGGTATTTATTCCCCAAGGTTCAATTTCTCAAATTATAACATATTTAAAGCAAAATAAATATCAGATGAGTAGTATTGATAAATATATTTTATTTTTTTTAGGACACCCTCAATCAGGCTGGATCAACATAGGTACAAAAGATTTAAATAGGGCTGAATTTCTACATAAACTCACTATTGCTAAAGCAGCGCTTCAAACCATTACTCTTATCCCAGGAGAAACAAGCGTAATCTTTTTAGAACAAGCAGCCAAACAACTTGAACTTGATAAAGATATGCTTTTAAAAGAATTTCAAGCTCAAGCTCCTTATGATGAAGGAGTTTTTTTACCAGAAACTTATAAAATCCCAAAAGGCATTACAGAAAATCTACTCATCCAAATGCTTTTAAACCATGCTGAAATTTCCAATAAAAAAACTTCTGAGAAAATTTTTGGTGACTATAATCCAAAAAAATGGCACCAATATATCATCATCGCTTCTGTAATACAAAAAGAAGCTGCTAATGACAATGAAATGCCTATAGTTGCAAGCGTAATTTATAATCGACTTAAAAAAGGTATGAAGCTTCAAATGGATGGAACTTTAAATTATGGAATTTACTCCCATGTAAAAGTTACCCCACAAAGAATAAGACAAGATAATAGCTCTTATAATACCTATAAATTTACAGGATTGCCTAAAGAAGCGGTTTGTAATGTTTCTTTAGCTGCTATTCGTGCAGCTATTTTTCCTTTAAAGACAGATTATTTATATTTTGTGCGTGATAAAAATACTGGAGTTCATATTTTTAGCACAAATATAGATGATCACAATAAAGCCATAAATTTACAAAAAGGAAAATAATTTTGATATTTTTATACAAAATAGTTAAATTGGAACAGTATTTGCTTGTTAATATTAAAAATTATAAAAAGGATAAAAAATGATTAACCCATTTAAATCAAAAGAACTGGTCACTGGTGCTTTAGCGGGTAGAAATCTAAGAAATCAACTCATCAATGCCAATCTTGCAAATGTTGATACTCCTTTTTATAAAGCAAGAGATATTGAATTTGAAACAGCTTTGGTAAATCGTGCAAATGAAATTTTCAAAAAAAATGATAATAAAGAATTGCAATTAGCCGTAACTGAAGAAGGGCATCAAAAACCTTGGAAATTCCCTGATCCTAGTAAATCTACTATTTACTTAAGAGATGGTCATTTAGCAAGAAATGATGCAAATACTGTTGATCTAGATGTAGAAACCACAGAAATGAGTAAAAATACAGTTATGATAACAGCTCTTGATGGAGTTTTAAGAAGACAAAGCAATATCTTTAGTTCTATACTTGATGCAAGCTCTAAATTAAGTTAAAGGTAAATTATGGCATACTTAAGTGATTTTGATATTAGTGGTTATGGTTTAAGTGCTCAACGTTTCAGAATGAATGTTATTAGCTCTAATATAGCTAATGCAAACACTACAAGAACAGCTGAAGGTGGGCCTTATAGAAGACGCGAAGTGATCTTTAAAGCAACAGATTTTGATAAGCTTTTAAATGAGCAAATTAACAAAGATAATAATTTTTTAAAATATGAAAATCCTTTAAATGATCCAAGTTCGCCAGAAGAAGCTAAACCTGCTATTCAAAGTGTTGTAGTGGATAAAGTGGTCAGAGATGACAAAGATTTTCGTATGAAGTATGATCCAAGCCATCCTGATGCAAATGCTGAAGGTTATGTAGCGTATCCAAATGTAAACCCTGTCATTGAAATGGCAGATTTGATTGAAGCTACAAGAGCTTATCAAGCCAATGTAAGCGCTTTTACAAGTGCAAAAACTATAGCTCAAAGTGCGATTGATTTATTAAGAGGATAATAAAAAATGAACAATATTAATGATTTAAGATTAAATAATAATATTTCAAATACCAACAAAAGTCAAAATTCCACAGGAATTGGTGATGAATTTGCCAAGATGCTTAAAAATGAAATCGATGATTTAAACAAAGCACAAGAAAGTGGAGAAGCTGCAATGACAGACATTGCCACAGGACAAGTAAAAGATTTACATCAAGCAGCTATAGCTATCACTAAAGCTGAAAGCAGTATGAAATTTATGCTAGAAGTAAGAAATAAAGCGATCAGTGCTTATAAAGAAATCACAAGAACTCAAATTTAAACCCTAATGCAAGAATATAAAAAAAATAGGGTTTCAAAAGTTGCCTTTGCCTACTGCATGGCACTTTTGTTTATGATTATTTTTATCAGCTCTACTTTTTTTCTTACATCAAAACGTCATATACCTAACACTGAAAAAGATCAATACGCTCTTGCTCTAAGAGGATCGATTATAACCAAAGATAATTTTACTATCACAAGTTCTAAACAAATTTATCGCGCTGAAATTGATCTTAGAAGCATTAACAAAGATAAATTTGATCTATTTTTAAAGCTTTTTCAAATTTATAGTGGAATAAGTAACGATCAAGTAGCAGATATTAAAAAAAGAATGCAAAATCAAAAAAAACGCTCTTATAATTTTGTTCTTTTGCAAAACTTAGATTCCAAGCAAGCAAGCTATCTTAAAGACCTTGCTAAAAAACTTTATATACAAGGTTTTTTCAAAGCTTTTACAAACAACTCTGGAAGAGTTGAAACAAGAGGATTAAATATCATCGAACATGAAGAAGATAGAATTTACATGTCAAAAGATTCTTTTACTCCTATTATCGGTTATACCAAAATGATATTAGATCCAGAAAGTGGAATTTTAAAAAATATAGGAGTTAAAGGTTTAGAAAAATACTACGATGAATGTCTAAGCCCTGTTCAAAATGAAAAAATTCAAGGACTTAAAGATATAGGTGGAAATATTATTTTAAATCTAAATTCACTACAACAAAAAAAGATCAATGGTTGTGATTTATATTTAAATCTTTCTTTAAAACTGCAAAAAAGTATAGAGAAAGCTATAGATCAAAGAAATGAGGATTTAAAAGCCAATGAAATCATAGTTGGAGTAATGGAAAGCAAAACAGGAAGAATTTTAGCTCTAGCAAGCTCAAGGCGCTATGATCCGCAAAATCGTGGAAAAGATCTATCAGTTCTTAATGCAAGCGCTATAGAATACGGTTATGAAGCAGGTTCTGTTATCAAACCTTTTATCTTTACAACAGCCTTAAGACTTGGTAAAATAAAAATGGATGAAGTGATTAATACTTATGGCGGTTCTTACAAGCTAGGACGTTTTACCATCAAAGACGATCACAAAATGGACAAAATGACTATGGAGGAAGTTATAAGATATTCTTCAAATATAGGCATGATACAAATTGCCAAAAGACTTAACAATATAGAAATCGTATCAGGACTTAAAATATTTAAATTTGGCGAAAAAAGTGGTATTGATCTACCCTATGAACAAAAAGGAGAAATTCCAAATCCTAAGCGCTTAAGAGATATAGAAAAATCTGTTTTAAGTTATGGTTATGGACTTAAAACAACCTTTATACAACTCCTTGCAGCTTATAATGTTTTCAACAATGATGGGTTTTATATCACACCACGTTTAGCTGAAAAATTCTATCAAAATGGACGCTTTACAAATCTTGATGATGATGTAAAAAAAGAAAAAATTCTTTCTAGCGAAGCCGCTAAAACGATGCAAAATGTTCTTATAAATGTTATAGAAAAAGGAACAGGAAAAAAGGCAATTACACAAGGTATTATTGCAGGAGGTAAAACAGGAACGGCAAGAATAGCCGAAAGACAAGGTTATACCTCAAATCGCTACAATGCATCCTTTTTTGGTTTTGCAAATGATTTAAATCACGCCTATACCATAGGAGTTCTCGTAAGACATCCTACTAAACCTTATAGTTATTATGCTGCACAAAGTGCTTTGCCTATGTTTAAAGATGTTGTTGATATTTTAATCAATGAAGAATTTCTAACGCCTATACAAGACAATAACCAAACTAGCACAAACAACTAGTTTGATATATCTTTAGAAAATATCACCTCAACAGCACCTATAAGTTCTTCAGCAATCTTAGCAGCAAAAGTTGTATCATTAAGTATTGAAATTCCTTCAGCTGTTGTGATTTTTCTTACTGAAATAAGATGTTCAACATTGCCCAAGGTTAAAGTATCAATTTCTTTTAAAATTTCTTTTCCTTTTTGAAGATTTTTAATAATCAAATAAAGCTTTTCACGATCTTCAACCACTCTAAGCTCTTCGATACTTCTTAAAAGCTCTCCTAAATTCGATCTAATTTTATTGTACTCTAAAGCCAAAAATTCATTAGAAGAACTAGAATATTTCTTAATATTTGCTTGGATAATTTTTAAATTTTTAGTTGTTTCGGCTAAATTTTTAGCTGCCATCTTAAAGGTAAAAATTTTATGATTCTTTGTTTCATCGTTAATATAAACTTGTGCTTTAGTTGAAAAATCGATAATAGCTTCAAAAAGAACCTTTATCCTAGTTTGATACAAATAGTCCAAATCCACATTTTTACTAAACCACTTTTTATTTTCTAAAATTTCTTTAAAACTTTTATCACTTTGTATATCTTTACGACTAAAACCTATAGCATGAGCAACAATTGCATAGGTATTGTTATAAAGATGCTCGCTTTCTTTCCTTAAAGCTTTGATGGCTGTGTCACTAAACTTAACCAAACTACTATCAAGATATAAAGGCTTGTCTTTATTCTTATCTTTAGGAGCTTTTACTATCTTATTTAAAAAAAGAACAATTTGAGGAGTAAAGAATGAAAAAAGCACAACACCAATTAAATTAAACAAAGTGTGAAATAATGCTACTTTCAAAGCTATATCTTCTATGTTTAATACAATGGATAAAAAATTAAGAAAATGTATAAAATAAGGAAAAATAAGCACTATTAAAAAAGCTATACCAAAATTAAAAATACAATTTGCAAACGCTAATTTCTTTCCTTCAATATTGGTACTTAAAGAAGCTAAAACAGCCGTTACAACTCCTCCAACACTAGTACCTAAAGTTGCTGCTAAGGAATTTTCCAAACTGATTTGTCCTGCAAGTAAAGCAGCGACAATAATAGCCATTGTAGCTGTGCTTGATTGTATAACTCCTGTAAGCAAAGCACCTAATCCTAAAAAAACAAAAACTCCTTTAAACCCAGCAAAATCAAAACGAGAAAGATCAATTATATGTTTAAAATTTTCAAAACCACTTTTAATATAATCCACACCCAAAAAGAAAAATCCTATACCAATAAAAATATTACCTAAACCTTTTAAAACACTATCTTTTTGAAAGAAAAATAATACTCCAATAATCAAAAGTGGGATAGCTAGCATTGAAATTTTAATATTTGTCAAACCAACAATCAGCCAAGAACTTGCCGTATTTCCTAAATTTGCTCCAAAAATAATCCCTATGCCCGCACCCAAAGAAATAAGCCCTGCGCTCAAAAAAGAAATCGTAATAATAGAAACTAAAGTTGAAGATTGCATAATTAAAGTACTTAAAGTACCAAAAAGTATACTTTTTATCTTTGTATCGGTTGACTTCGCTAAAATTTTTTCAAGCAAACCACCACTAAAAGCTTTAAAACCTATACCTAAATTAGTCATTCCAATAAGAAGTATTGCCACTCCTGCTAAAAGATTGGCAAGCTCGTCATAACGAATTAAAATAAAAATCAGAACTAAAGTAAAAATACTCCATGAAATAAATTTAAAATATTTTAAAGAATTTCTTTCCTCTTGCAATGCCTAACCTTTTAGTTTTTCAAATTCATTCATCAGAAATTCTCTTAAATTTTCGGCTTCTTCTTCGCCTTTTTCTAGATACTCAAGCAATAAATTTTCTAATTCCTTTAAAAAAGAAAAAAGTTCATTTTGCCAGATACTATCGTTTTTATTGCTTAAATTCATGGTTTGTATGAAAGTCAACTCTCTGCTTAAATCCCCAAGTTTTTCTAAAAATTCATCTTTTTGATCAGAATTTTTTAATGCTAAATTAGCATTTTGGACATTTTCTTTAAATTCTCTGATTTTTTCATCGATTAAATCGCAAAATTTCGGATAAATATCCATTTTAATAGGCTCTAAAAGGGTTTGCTCATCTATATTTAAAGTAAGCTTTTTAACAGCAAAATAAAGAGCTAAAAAAGACAAAGCTGCTATGAGTAAATAAATTCCTAGCATTAATAACCCTTAAGAGCTAGCATTCCGCCATCTAAATTGATACTTTCAAGTCCCAATCTTTCAGCTATAAATTCAGCTGCAACCATGCTTCTATGGCCACTACGACAAATAAAAGCAAGTTTTTTACTTTCATCTCTTTTGCTTTGAAATTCATCTAAAAATTTAGCATTTAAAAGCCCTTGATTATCATATAAAGCCACACATTGCGCATTAGGTAAAATACCTTCTTCCCATTCTAAAGGAGTACGCACATCAAAAATTTGATATGCGTTTAAATCTTGCTTTGTCCAAAGACTTGCAGGGATATTTTCTATCATGAAAAAGCCTTATTGATAATTTTTGTAAGGCTTGCATTAAATTCAGCAGGATTATCCACTCCCATACCTTCGCTTAGTTTTGCCATATTTAAAACTAGGGTTGCTATATCTGCACTAAAACTTTCGTTGTTTTTAAGACCTGTAAAAATAGCGTGTTTTGGATTGATTTCTAAAATAGGTTTGAAATTTTGCTCTTGACCCATTTGTTTTAAGAGTTGTTGCATAGCAAAATCAGGTTTATTTTTATCATAAACTATACAACTTGGGCTATCTTTCAAACGACTGGTTAGTCTTACATCTTCAACTTGATCTTTTAGAAGTTCTTTAAATTTAGCTACAAGTGGAGCAAAAGTATTTTTTTCTTCATCACTTAGTTCATTTTTATCTTCTACTTGATTAATGGCTACAAATTTCAAACCTTCAAATTCTAGCATAGGAGTTACTAAAGAATCAATCTCATCATCCATGAGTAAAACTTCTATATTTTTTTGTTTATACTCTTCAAGCAAAGGAGAGGTTCTTAATAAACTTTCATTATTTCCTGCTATATAAAAAATTTCCTTTTGTTCGCCTTGAAGGTCATTTTTATACTCCTCTAAAGAGCGTAAATTTTCACCTTTAGTGCTTTTATAAAGCATAAGTTTTAAAAGACTATCTTTTTCTCCGCCAAAACCATAAAGTCCTTCTTTTAATACCTTACCAAAGGTTTTAAAGAAAGATAAGTATTTTTCTTTATCATTGTTTTTGAGTTTTTCAAGTTCGCCTAAAATCTTTTTAACGCTAGCTTCTTTAACGCCTTTTAAAATTTGATTTTCTTGTAAAATTTCACGACTTACATTAAGTGGTAAATCTTCTACATCGATAATCCCACGCACAAAACGCAAATAAGTTGGTAAAAGTTCTTTATCGTCATCGCTGATAAATACGCGTTTTACATAAAGTTTTAAGCCGCTTTGATAATCCACACGGAATAAATCAAAAGGTGCATTTTGTGGTATGAAAAATAAAGAATTGTATTCTAATTTTCCTTCACTTTTAGTGTGAAGATAAAGTAAAGGTTTGTTTGAATCATGAAAATTTTGCTCATAAAATCTTTCATAATCTTCTACTTTAAGGCTTGATTTTTGCATTCTCCATAAAGCGTTGGCTTTATTGATTTGAGAAATTTTAAGTTCAGTTTTTCCTTCTTCTTCGCCTTCTTTAGCAGGAGTAAATTCTTCTTTTTCCATGAAAATTGGAAATTGAATATGATTAGAATATTTTTCTATAATGCTTTCGATTTTATAAGTATTAGCAAACTCATCATCTTTTAAGTATAAAGTAATGCTTGTGCCTTGTTCTTCTTTGTTTGCGTCATTAATCTCATAACCATTTGCATCAGAACTCCAAAGATAAGCTTTATCATCTAAAGCTTTTTTACTTAAAACTTCGATTTTACTAGCCACCATAAAAGCAGAATAAAAACCTACTCCAAATTGTCCTATGAGTTGAGAATCTTTTTTAGCATCACCACTTAAATTTTCTAAAAAACTTTTAGTACCGCTTTTTGCTATGGTTCCAAGGTTGTTAATAAGATCATCTTTATCCATACCTATACCATTATCACTAATGCTTAAAGTTTTTTTATCTTTGTCAATTTTGATTTCAATTTTAGGTTCAAATTTTAAGCTTTTATATTTATCATCACTTACGCTCAAAAAATTAAGTTTGTCTAAAGCATCGCTTGCATTTGAAATAAGCTCTCTTAAAAAAATTTCTTTATTAGAATATAAAGAATGTATCATAAGCTGTAAAAGCTGATTGACTTCGGTTTGAAATTGCATTTTAATTTCCTTTGTAATTTTTTAAAGTGGTATTTTAGCAAAAAATACAAATTCTAAAGTAAATTTAAAGATTTATTTGAAAATTATAAAGCCAAGCCATGCGGCAAATAAGCAAAGAAAGACATTTAAGATAATATTTAACGCAAAATGAAGATAATTTCCACTTTGCAAAAGAAGTAAATTTTGATAAGAAAAAGTAGAAAAAGTTGTAAAAGCTCCTAAAAAACCTGTACTTATAAAGCTTTTAAGTAAAGGAGATAAACCTTTATTTTGTGCATAAGAAAACAAAAGTCCTATGATAAAAGAACCCAAAACATTAACAAAAAGAGTTCCAAGGCTGATAGAATAAGGAAAAAATTTATTCACTAAATTTATAGAAAACATTCTTAAGATTGCTCCTATAAATCCCCCAAAACCAACAACTAAAAGGGTATTTAGCAAAGCTTAGCTCTTTCTTGATCGAGTAATTCTTGCATTTTTTTTCTAGTGTTTTCAAGCCATTTGTCATCATTTGTATCGACTAAATCCATACAAATGATTTTAAGCACTCCGCTGCTTGCACTAAAACTTTTTGTGTCTAAAATTTTTACAGAATCTACAATTAAAATAGGTTGAACTTTAAGATTTAATTTTTCACTTAAAATTTTTGCTCCACTTTGAAATTTAAGCATTTTTTCATTTTTAGATCTAGTTCCTTCTGGAAAAATAGCCAAAACCCTATCTTCACTAATTCTTTCTTTTGCTTCTTTTAAAACTCGTACTAAATCACGCGGATTTTTTCTATCTATACAAAGAAGTTTTGGTTTTTTCATGGCGACTTTGAAAATAGGAATTTCTCCTAATTCTTTTTTGGCAATCCAGCATAAATTTTTAGGATATAATTCTTCTAAAGCGATGATATCTAAAGCACTTTGGTGATTCATTAAAATCATCTGAGCTTGTGGATTAAAAGTACCAATGATTTCTTGTTTATAAGAGATAGTATATCTTTGAAATTTAGCCCAAATTTTGCGGATTTTCCAAAGTGTGTTTTGAGATTTTGTAAAGCAAAAACAAAAAACTACCAAAGCAACGCTTAAAACAAAAAAAATCCAAAAATAAAGAGCTTTAATTTTTTTGTAAATCATCTTTATTAACCCAACCTATTTTTCCATCAGAAAACAGTACTTTAATATAATTTTGTCGTTTGCCTAAAACTTCTACTTTTTCATCTGCATTTGCCGTATAAAAATAAGTTGAAGGCTCTGTAGGTAAAATTTTAGCCCTAGAACCAGCCTTGATAATTGCATTTTGAGTATTGGTATCTACAAGAAAACTAAGTGCAAAACAAACAACTGCCAAAGCCAGAATAATGTAATTTTTTCTCCATACAAATAAAGCTCCAAATAAAACCGCTAAAAACCATAAGGTATATTGTTTATAAATATTTAAGTCTTTATTTACAGGATTTAAATCACTCTGAGTGCTGATCTCATCGTCACTAATTTTTAGTTTTAAATTTATATTTTCAAGCTTTTTACTGTCCTTATTGAAATACGAAAATTCAAAATTTGTTTTACTTAATGGCAAAATAGCATAATAAAAAGCACTAGAAGCATTAAAATCCCCTTTTAAATTTTCAATACCTTGCTTTTGAATTCCTTCTATAAAAAAGCTTTTAAGATTTGTATTGGTTGCGTTTAGTTCTACCATCATAATGATATTAGCATCATCAAAATAACTCGCTTTAACTTTTTTAATTTCCAAAGAACTTGCCACAAGGTGTGAAAAATCTTTATTGGATAAAGTATTTTCAAATTTGATAGGATTAAGATTGATATCGGCCTCTTGAAAAGCTTCATTATTTCTAAGAAGTTTGATAGAAATTTTACTCAAACTAGCATTTGAATTTTTGGCTTCAAACCATAAAGTTGTTTTATATTCGTTATTGATAAATTCCCATTTTGCATCTGGATTTAAAAAAGATAAATTAGTTTTTTCTACGCTTATGTTAAAATCAAATTTTGTATTTTCCGTAGTGCGAGCATAGATCGTAATAGGAAAAACTTCTCCAACATATACCCTGCTTGGATATTCATCATTTGTAAGAACCAAACTCCCTTTAGCTACAAAAGGATCATCTACATTGCTTTCAAAGTCATTGTTTTCATCACTTGGCGGAATATTTTGATAAATTTTTTGTTCTTCTTGGGGTAATTTTTGTAATTCTTTTTGCATATTTTCATCTTGGCCGCCAAATACAGAAATTTCACCCCTGCCAAACAATACAACAACACTAAAAATTAAAGTTAATAAAATTTTCAAAATAAAAAGCCTTTAAGCATTTTCAAACCTATATCATTACCTAGGACTTTTTCACAAGCACGCTCAGGATGTGGCATGAGTCCAAAGATTTTTTTGTTTTCATCACAAATTCCTGCGATATCAAATACAGAACCATTTGGATTTGGCTCGTATTTTAAAGTAATAAGATCTTTATCTTGCAATTCTTTTAAAGTAGCCTCATCAGCGTAATAATTTCCCTCTCCATGAGCAATTGGTAAATTAATAATTTCATCTTTTTTGAAATTTTTCAAAAAGGCATTATCATTAGAAACTACTCTTAAATTTTGGTTTTTTGAGATAAAACTAAGATTGTTGTTATGCTTCATTGCACCTTTTAAAAGACCGCTTTCAAGTAAAATTTGAAAACCATTGCAAATACCTAAGATATATCCTCCCTTTTTTGCATGATTAAAAACACCTTGCATAGCAGGAGCAAGTTTTGCAATAGCTGCACATCTTAGATAATCTCCATAAGAAAATCCGCCTGGCAAAACAACTAAATCTGTATCAAATTCTTTTTCTTCATGCCAAACAATCTGCGTTTTTACTCCAAGTTTTTCAAAGGCATAAGCTGTATCAAATTCACAATTTGTCCCTGGAAATCTAATAATAGCAACTTTCATTTTACTCTTTCTCAATTACAAGCTCATAATCTTCAATGATGCTATTTACCAACAACTCTTCACACATTTTTTTTACTTGTTCTTTGGCTAATTTTTCATCTTTCTCATCAAGAGAAATTTTGATTTGTTTTGCTATTTTTACTTCTTTAACACTATTAAAATTTAAAGAATGCAAAGCTTTTTCCACCGCTTTGCCTTGTGGATCTAAAACCCCATTTTTTAAAGAAATATTTACAATAACTTCCATATTTTTCCTTAATTTAATATTCTTTTTAAAACTTCTTC
The DNA here is from genome assembly GCF_008000505.1 of Campylobacter sp. 2014D-0259. Taxonomy (NCBI): domain Bacteria; kingdom Pseudomonadati; phylum Campylobacterota; class Epsilonproteobacteria; order Campylobacterales; family Campylobacteraceae; genus Campylobacter; species Campylobacter sp. 2014D-0259. The sequence continues at coordinate 13,228 of NZ_VOAQ01000007.1, read as the reverse complement.
ATAAGCCATTTTTACATTACCTAGATCTTGACGAAATCTATCTTTATCTAATTTTTCATTGCTAAATTTATCCCAAAATCTACAACTATCAGGGCTTATTTCATCAGCTAAAACAAGTTCATTATCTTTAGTTAAACCTAGTTCGATTTTAAAGTCAATCAGCCTTAAATTTTTATTGTCAAAAAATGGAGTTAAAATAGAGTTAATCTTTCTAGCCATATTTTTAATTTCACTAATTTGAGCTTCATTTTGCACTAAATTTAAAATCAAACAATGCTCATCATTGATAAAAGGATCGCCTAAAGCATCATCTTTAAGACAAAATTCCACCAAAGCAAAAGGTAGCACAGTGCCATCTTTAATGCCCAGTCTTTTTGTAAGAGAACCTGTTGCAACATTGCGTACTATAACTTCAATAGGAACAATTTTACATTTTTTAACCACTTGTTCTGTATCGCTTATAGTTTCTACCAAATGGGTTTTAATCCCATTTTTTTCGAGCAAATGAAAAATTTCAGTACTGATTTTACAGTTTAATGCGCCTTTTCCACTTTCATTGCCTCTTTTTTCTGCATTAAAAGCAGTTAAATCATCTTTAAACTCACTAATTAGTAAATTTTCATCATCAGTTTTGAAAAGTTTTTTACCTTTTCCTTCGTAGAGCATTTCTTTTTTTGTCATTTTATTGTCCTTGTTTGATATTTAAAATTTTAATAGTATCAATAGCTGATTTTAACTGTGCGTCATCATTGATTTGTTTTTGACTGATTAGATTTTTATTGTCTTTATTTTCTTGTTTATCTTCTTTTTTATTTTTATCTATTTTTTCAAGCTCACTTTCTAAATGTTGTTTTAAGTCGCTTTCTTTTATAGAAAAACCATCTTCTTGAGTATTTACTTTACCTGGAAAAACTTCAATATCAGGTTTTACACCCACTGCTTGAATAGTACGCCCGCTTGGAAGATAATATCTTGCAATAGTAAGCCTTAAAGCTTCAGTTTTATTAATAGGTATGATTTGCTGAACACTACCTTTTCCAAAAGTATTTTCACCCACAATAACACCGCGTTTAAGATCTTGTAAAGCTCCACTTACAATTTCACTTGCACTAGCACTTCCACCATTTACAAGCACAACCAAAGAAGCATTAGAAATTTTGTTTTTAGGATCGGCTTTATATTCTTGATTTTCACTTGCGATGCGTCCTTTTTGAGAAACAATAACACCTTTATCTACAAATAAATTTACAAGTCCTATGGCTTGATTTAAAAGTCCACCAGGATTATTTCTAAGATCTAAAATAACTCCTTTAACATTAGGATATTTTTTAAGTTCTTTACTTGCCACATCTACAACATTTTTATCAAAATTTGTAACCCTAAGATAAAGAATGTTTTCATTTTCTATCATTTTTGCATAAACACTTTCTATCTTAATAATTTCTCTTGTAAGTGTAACATCAAAAGGTTTTGTTGCACCTTTTCTAAAAATGGTTAAAGTGATTTGAGTTTTTGGCTTACCACGCATTTTATCTACAGCATCATTGAGATTAATTCCTAAAGTGGCCTCATCATTAATTTTTAAAATAATATCTCCTGATTTTATCCCTGCTTTATCTGCTGGTGTTCCTTCTATAGGAGAAACAACTGTTAAAGCGCCATCTTTCATACCTACGGTTATACCAAGGCCACCAAATTCGCCATTGGTTTGAATTTTCATATCATTAAAATCTTTTTCATTTAAAAAAGAAGAATGCGCATCAAGATTGCTTAAAAGTCCTGATAAAGATTTATCCACCAAATCGCTGATATTTTGATCATCCACATAGTATTGCTCTACTATGGCAAGAGTTTTTGTAAGCTTATCTAAAGCTTCTAGGCGTTTTTGAACCTGCTCTTCTTTTTGATCAACTTTAGCTTGTAAATGACTTGTTAAAAATAGACATAAAATAAAAGTAGTGGCAAAGCCTGCAAGACCCGCAAAAAATCGTTTTGTTTTCAAAATAAGCTCCATCATTGAGTTTTAGTTTAAAGAGTAAATTTTAATAAAAATTGCTTAAAACTTCGTAAATAAATTTAAATTCTTAAAAATATGTTAAAATAGACTAAAAATTCCAAAAAGAAAGTTAATACAATGTGCCAAGAAAAACATACTCATACACATTCTCAAAAACATCTTAAAGCAGTTTGCAATCGTCTAAGTAGAACCATAGGGCATTTAAGCGCTATTAAAAGAATGGTTGAAAATGACAAAGACTGTAGTGAAATTTTAATCCAGCTTGCTGCCGTAAAAGCCGAAGTTAACAATACTGCAAAAGTAGTTTTAAAAGAACATTTAGCTCATTGTATGGTACATGCTGTAGAAGAAAATGATATTCAAAGTATAGAAGAATTAAACAAGGCTATAGATATGTTTATGAAATAATCTAAAATTAGTCATTTGTCCTATTATTTAAAAAATTTTACTCAATTAACTTGACATTATATGACTAAAGTTATATAATAGCAAGTATATAAACTAAATAAAGGATAAAACATGGCAAATATACAAAATTTTCTAACTGATAATATGCTTTCAAACCTTGAAAGCGCAGCATCTTTAGCTATACATTCTAAAAATAATGAAGTTGCACCTTTACATCTTTTATGGGCTTTAAGCGTAGATAGTACAAGTATTTTAAATCAAATTTTAAATAAATTAAATATTTCCAAAGAAGCCTTAGAACTTGAAATTAAAAGCAGAATTTCAAAACTTGCAACGAGTTCAAATGTAAACCGTGAAAATATACGCTTTTCCAATGAACTTATAAATTCATTAGAAAATGCTAAAGGATTAATGAGTGCTAATGGAGATAGTTATTTAAGTGTGGATACTTGGCTTGTAAGTGAAAGTCAAAAAAGTCCTACTAAAGAAATTTTGGCGCAATTTTTAGATTTAAGAGAATTTCAAAAAGAGCTTGAAAGTCTAAGAGCGGGACGCAAAATCGATAGCAAAACAAGCGATGAAACCTTAGACAGCTTAAATAAATTTGGTATAGATTTAACCTTAAAAGCAAGCGAAGGTAAACTTGATCCTGTTATAGGCAGAGAAGAAGAAATCGAACGTTTAATGCAAATTTTAATACGCAAAACCAAAAATAACCCTATACTTTTAGGTGAACCAGGCGTAGGAAAAACAGCTATAGTGGAAGCTTTAGCACAAAGAATTATTAAAAAAGATGTTCCAAAATCTTTGCAAAATAAAAAAGTTATCGCTCTTGACATGAGTGCTTTAATTGCAGGTGCAAAATACAGAGGAGAATTTGAAGACAGATTAAAAGCTGTCGTTAATGAAGTGATAAAAAGTGAAAATATCATTCTTTTTATCGATGAAATTCACACTATAGTAGGAGCTGGAGCGAGTGAAGGCAGTATGGATGCGGCAAATATTTTAAAACCTGCTCTTGCAAGAGGTGAACTCCATACTATAGGCGCAACTACTTTAAAAGAATATCGTAAATATTTTGAAAAAGATGCAGCCTTGCAACGCCGTTTTCAACCTGTAAATGTAGGTGAGCCAAGCGTTAATGAGGCTTTGGCTATGTTAAGGGGTATAAAAGAAAAGCTTGAAATTCATCATAATGTAACTATAAATGATAGCGCTTTAGTAGCTGCAGCTAAACTTTCAAAGCGTTATATAGCGGATCGTTTTTTACCTGATAAGGCCATTGATTTAATCGATGAAGCTGCAGCTGAACTGAAAATGCAAATTGAAAGCGAACCAAGTTCTTTAAGAAAAGTACGCAAAGATATAGAAACTTTAGAAGTTGAAAATGAAGCTTTAAAAATGGAAAATGACGAGAAAAATCAAAAAAGACTTGATGAAATCGCAAAAGAACTAGCCAATTTAAAAGAAAAACAAAATGCCTTAAATTCACAGTTTGAAAATGAAAAAAGTGTTTTTGATGGCATAAGTGCTAAGAAAAAAGAAATTGATCTGCTTAAAAATGAAGCTTCTTTGGCTAAAGCTAGAGGTGAATTTCAAAAAGCAGCCGAGCTAGAGTATGGAAAAATTCCAAGTCTTGAAAAAGAAGTAGAAATTTTAGAAGATAAATGGAAAAAAATGAGTGAAAATGGAGTTTTACTTAAAAATCAAGTGGATGAGGATTTGGTTGCTGGAATTTTAAGCAAATGGACGGGTATTAGCGTGCAAAAAATGTTAACTTCTGAAAAACAAAAATTCTTAGAAGTGGAAAAACATTTAAAAGAAAGTGTCATAGGACAAGATAAGGCCTTAAGTGCTTTAGCTAGAGCCATTAAACGCAACAAAGCAGGACTTAATGCGGACAATAAACCTATAGGAAGCTTTTTATTTTTAGGGCCAACAGGGGTAGGAAAAACACAATCAGCTAAAGCTTTGGCAAAATTTTTATTTGACGATGAAAAAGCAATGATTCGCTTTGATATGAGTGAATTTATGGAAAAACATAGTGTTTCAAGACTCTTAGGCGCACCTCCAGGGTACATAGGACATGAAGAAGGTGGAGAGCTTACTGAAGCTGTGCGAAGAAAACCTTATAGCGTGCTTTTGTTTGATGAAGTTGAAAAAGCACATAAAGATGTATTTAATGTGCTTTTAGGGATTTTAGATGATGGTAGAGCAACCGATAGCAAAGGTGTAACAGTGGATTTTAAAAATACCATTATCATTTTAACTTCTAATATTGCCTCAAGCGCTATTATGAATTTAAGCGGAAAAGAACAAGAAGATGTGGTAAAAAATGAGTTAAAAAATTTCTTTAAACCTGAGTTTTTAAACCGCTTAGATGATATTATCACCTTTAATCCACTTGGAAAAGATGAAGCTTATGAAATAGTTAAGCTTTTATTTAAAGATTTACAAATGAGCTTAGAAAACAAGGGGATAAAAGCGAGTTTAAGCGAAAATGCAGCCCTTTTAATCGCTAAAGATGGTTTTGATCCTGATTTTGGTGCTAGACCTTTAAGAAGAGCTATTTATGATCTTATAGAAGATAAATTAAGCGATATGATACTTGCTGATGAACTTCATGAAAATGATAGCATTATCATTGATGCAAAAGATGATGAAATAATCATCAAAAAAGCTTAATCATTTTGAAAGTAGATCTTTCTACTTTCAAAATATAATCTCGCTTTCATTAAATTTCATATTTGCTTTTGGCAATGGTGATTTGGTGGTATAATAAGCACTTTCTCCTTTATAATTTCCACGATAAACCCCATTAGGAATGCTAAATTTTCTAGTTGTATCAGGGAATTTTTCTATATATTGAGTTAAAAATTCTCTAAACACAGGAGCAGCTGTTCTAGCCCCACCTTCTGTATAACGCATAGGCTTGTTGTTATCATTTCCATACCAAATGATTGCTTCTATTTCAGGCGTAAGTCCACAAAACCAAGCATCAACACTTTTATTCGTTGTTCCTGTTTTTCCTGCTATTTCTATATCTTTTACTCTTGCATTGCGTCCTGTGCCTTTTTCAACAACATTTCTCATCATATCTAAAACCAGAAAACTTTGCGCTTCATCGCTGACTTTACGCTCATTTGAGTTAAATTCCATGATGGTTTTACCGGTTTTATCCTGAACTTGTCTGATAATTTGAGGATCTTTAATCGTACCATAGTTCCCAAACATGGTATAAAATTTCGAATACTCCAAAGGAGAAATACCAAAACTTCCCAATACGATTGATAAATTAGGCGGTATATCTTTAAATCCAAATTCCATTAGTTTAGAGTAAAGAACATCAAGCCCCATATCAAGTGCGAGATTAATGGTAGCTAAATTTCTTGATCTTGTTAAAGCTTCTTTTAAGGTAATTAAACCTAAAAATTTACCCCCTTCATTTTTAGGTTTCCAATCCTCATTATTACCCGCTCCACCTTCAAAAATTCTAGAAATATCAGCAATTTCACTCATAGGCGAATATCCTAAATTAATCGCCACTTGATACACAAAAGGTTTAAAAGAGCTTCCAGGTTGACGCATACTTTGAGTAGCACGGTTATAATTACTTTTTTCATAATCAACCCCACCTACCAAAGCTAAAACATCGCCACTTTGATGATTTACCACGACCATAGCTCCGTTTAAAGTGCTTAAATTTGCATCTTTATCGCGTTTTACTATCTCATCATAACCAAATTTCAAAGCATTCTGCGCCATATTTTGAACATCTAAGTCTATATTTAAAATGATTTTATATCCACCTGTTTTTAAGTCTTTGATATTAGGGCTTAATTGTTTAATCACTTCATCTACGACATAAGGAGCAGCATTTTGAGTAAGCGTATCATCATAAACTTGCGGAATTTCTTTAATGGCTGTATCATAATCTGCTTTTGAAATCCAACCTAGATTATACATTCTTGAAATAACATTATTTGCTCTTGAGATGGAAAGATCTAAATGCTTTGTAGGATCATAACTGCTAGGTGCTTTTGGCATACCTACTAACATAGCAATCTCTTTAAGGCTTAATTCATTTAAATTTTTATGAAAATACCCCAAAGATGCGGTTTTTACTCCATAATACCCATGTCCAAAAAAGATAAAATTTAAATACCTTTCTAAAATTTGCTCTTTAGTTAAAATGGTTTCCATTTTATAAGCAAGCAAAGCTTCGCGAATTTTACGCGTAATCGTTCTTTCTGGGGTTAATTCTGTGTTTTTAATAAATTGCTGGGTAAGAGTGGAAGCTCCTTCCATGGTTTTTCCACCGCTTTTTATGATTTTTACAGCAGCTCTAAAAATGGCATCGATATTAACTCCATTATGTTCAAAAAAGCTTGTATCTTCTATAGCAACTAAAGCTTCTATAAGGCGTGGAGGAAGCTCTTCATAAGGAGCGTAAAAACGATGCTGTTCAAAAATATTAGCCACAAGCTTGCCATTTCTATCGTAAATTTGTGTTGTAAGAGGAGGTTTGTATTCTTTAAAAGTATAACCCTCAGTATCAGCACTTGTGAAAAGATAAGCCACATAAATAAATCCAGCTATAAACAAAAGAGTAAAAAATGAAAAAATATATTTTAATATTTTCATAAATAAGCCTTTAAAGTTTGGATATCAAGCCCTAAAGCAGTGCTTAGATTTCCTACTTGGTGGGTGATGAAATTTTGATGAAAACCCTCACACATAATACAACCCGCCTTGCCTTTATAAAGATCATTTTCTACATAATCTCTTAAAGCATTTTCATCAAAATTTTTAAAATAAAGCGTAGTTTTTGAAAGAGAAAAAACTCTTTTTTCAGGTTTTACAAGCAAAAAAGCCGATAAAATACTTGCATACTTGCCATTTTGCAAGGCAAGCATTTCATAAGCTTCTTTTTTATCCTTTGCTTTGGTAAGAATTTTTTCATCTATACAAACTATACTATCTGCAAAAAGCAAATTTTGGTTTTGAAAATCTTTGCCTAAAGTACTTAAAAATTGTCTTTCTTTTTCAAGAACTATTTTTTGAACATATAAAAAAGGTGAAATATTCTTATCTAAATTTTCATCATAATCAAAACTAACTTGCCTAAAATCAATCTTTGCGGTTTTAAGCAAGTTAGCTCTTGAAATGGAACTTGAAGCAAGAATTAACATTAAAGTGCTTTTTCTATCGTTTCTAAGCTTTGTTTTAAAGCTTCATTGATTTTGCTTAAATCTTTTCCACCTGCAGTAGCAAAATCATCTCTTCCACCACCATTTCCACCTAAAATTTGTGCCGCTTCTTTAACCAAAGCTCCTGCTTTTAAAGGCACATCTTTAACACCAGCTGCTAAAGTGATTTTTTCATCTTTTACTTGGATAAGTAAAATCACCGCTTTAGCAAATTTGTTTTTAAAATCATCAATCATAGCTTTAATATCGCCATTATCTATACGTTTTACGCAAATTTCAACACCTTGGATATTTTTAGAATCAAGCTCGGTTTTACTTGAATTTTTAAGCTCATTTTTTAAACTTAAAATTTCATTTTTAAGCTTTTTAATCCCGCTTAAAATATCATTATTTTTAAGTTCATCTTTTACTTTAGAAAGTTCTTCAAGTTGATTTTTTACAAATTCTAAAGCCGCTTTAGAAACCACAGCTTCAATGCGTCTAACTCCAGCACTCACACCGCTTTCTTTAACTATGTAAAAACTTCCTATTTGAGCAGTATTTTTAACATGAGTTCCCCCGCAAAGTTCCTTGCTTTCACCTAGAGTTAAAACACGCACATTGCCTTGGTATTTTTCATTAAACAATGCTATAGCGCCGCTTTTTTTAGCTTCTTCTAAAGGCATATTTTCTAAGATAGCTTCGCTTGAGTTTATAATCATTTCATTGACTCTTTTTTCAATGTTTTCTAGCTCTTCTTTGCTTAAAGCTTTATGATGAGTAAAATCAAATCTTAGTTTATTGCTTTCAACCAAAGATCCTGCTTGACTTACATGAGAACCTAAAATTTCTCTTAAAGCATGGTGTAAAAGATGAGTGGCTGAGTGGTGGCGTGCGATTTGCTCTCTTTTTTCTGTATCGATTCTTGCATGAACTATATCGCCAACTTTTAGTTCTTCGCCTGCTTTTACAAAGCTAAGATTGAGATTAAAAAACTTTTGCGTATCTAAAACTTCACGCTTGGCCATAAATCCACTATCAGCACTTTGCCCCCCACTTGTTGCATAAAAAGGTGTGTTTTTAAGCATCACCCAACCCGCATCTTTAAGGGTGGAAACTTCTTTAAAATCTTCATCTAAAAGGGCTAAAATTTTACTTTCGCATTCTGCTTTTTCATAACCTACGAAATGATTTTCTCCAAATTTTTCAAGCAAGTTTTTAAAATCTCCGCTTGCAGTTTTATCTCCACTTCCTTTCCAAGAAGCCTTAGCGCGTGCTTTTTGCTCATTCATTAAAAGTTCAAATTTTTCTTCATCAACTTTAAGATTTTTTTCTCTTAGCATATCAGCCGTTAAATCAAGCGGAAAACCATAAGTATCATAAAGTTTAAAGGCTACTTCTCCGCTAAAAATTTCTTTAGTGTTTTTAAGCTCTTCATTAAAAATTTCAATCCCATTTTCTATAGTGCTTAAAAATCTTTCTTCTTCAAGGCGAATTTGTTCTTTTATAAAGTCTTTTTTCTCATTAAGATAGGTATAATGTCCGCCCATTAAATCGCATACAACATCAACTAGTTTATACATAAAAGCTTGTTTAAAACCTAACAAATATCCATGTCTTAAAGCACGACGCAAAATACGACGCAAAACATAACCTCTACCTTCTTTATCAAAACTTACCCCTTGTGCAAGCAAAAATACACTTGATCTTATATGATCAGCTATGACTCTAAAACTTGCTCCGCTTTCATAAATATAAGTTTTATTACAAAGTTTTGAAATTTCATTGATGATTGGCATAAAAAGCGAGCTATCAAAATTGCTGAATTTACCTTCTTTAATCGCTGTTACTCTTTCAAGTCCCATTCCCGTATCAATGCTTGGCTTTGGTAGTGGGCTAAGCACTCCATCAGCACTTCTTTCATATTGCATAAAAACAAGATTCCAGATTTCTAAAAATCTATCTCCATCTCCGCCCATATAATCTTCGCTTGAGTTAAAATACTCTTCTCCTTGGTCATAAAAAATCTCACTACAAGGACCACAAGGACCAGTATCGCCCATTTGCCAGAAGTTATCTTTATCGCCGAATTTGTAAATTCTTTCTTTTTGAATGTGTTTTTGCCATAGATTAAAAGCTTCATCATCGTTTTCATGCACGGTTACATAAAGTCTGTCTTTAGGTAGTTTTAAAAATTCAGTTACAAATTCCCAAGCATAAGCTATGGCTTGTTCTTTAAAATAATCTCCAAAACTAAAATTCCCAAGCATTTCAAAAAAAGTATGATGGCGTGCGGTATATCCTACATTATCTAAGTCATTGTGCTTTCCGCCCGCTCTTATACAAGTTTGACAGCTTGTTTTGCGTGGAGGGTTTGGGCGTGGAATTTCTCCTGTAAATATACTTTTAAAAGGCACCATACCCGCATTAGTAAAAAGTAAAGTTGCATCATCAGGAACTAAAGGACTTGACGGGGTTATCTCATGTCCTTTTGATGCAAAAAAATCCAAATAAGCTTTTCTAATATCCATGAATTTTCCTAAAGAAATTTTTATAAAAACATATCATACCAAAATTACTTTAAATTAAGTAAAACTAAAATACAATAAACATTTTTATTTAATTTTATTTCTCTAAGGTTTTTTATGAATTTTATCAATCTTCAAGCCCAATATCTCGCATACAAAGATGAAATCAATGCTGAAATTGAAAGCGTTTTATCAAGCTCTTCTTTTATAGGCGGTGCAAAGCTTAACGAATTTGAGCAAAATTTAGCTCATTTTTTAGGTGTTAAACACGCTATAGGTTGTTCAAGTGGAACCAGTGCTTTATATCTTGCCTTAAGAGCCTTAGATATTGGCAAAGATGATGAAGTTATAGTGCCTAGTTTTACTTTCATAGCAACAGCTGAAGTTGTGGCCTTAGTAGGCGCAAAACCTGTTTTTGTAGATATAAATTTATCAAATTACAATCTTGATTTTGAAGCAGTGCAAAAAGCAATAACCCCAAAAACTAAAGCTGTTATAGCAGTAAGTATGTTTGGACAAATGAGTGATTTAAGGGCTTTAGAAGAAATTTTAAAAGATAAAAATATCACTTTGATCGAAGATGGTGCACAAAGTTTTGGTGCAAGTTTCAAAGGAGAAAAATCCTGCTCCATAGCTAAAATTTCATGCACGAGCTTTTTTCCTTCAAAACCTTTGGGAGCTTATGGCGATGGTGGGGCTATTTTTTGCCATGATGATGAAATTGCTAAAAAAATAAGAATTTTACTCAATCACGGACAAACTCAGCGTTATAAACATGAATTTATAGGTATAAATGGACGCCTTGATACCTTGCAAGCGGCGATTTTAAATGTTAAGTTAAAATACCTAGAAAAAGAATTAGACAAAAGACAAAAATTAGCACAAACTTATAATGCAAATTTAAAAAACTGCCAAATTCCGCAAATTGATCCAAATGCTTTTAGCGCTTATGCACAATACAGCGTTTTAGTTGAAGATAGAGCTAGTGTATTGCAAAAATTTGAAAAAGCTAATATACCTTATGCTATACACTATCCAACCCCTTTGCATAAACAACCTTGCTTTAGTGAGTTTTCAAATTTAGAACTTAAAAATTCAGAATACGCAAGCGAACACATCTTATCTTTGCCTTTTTCACCTTTTTTAAGTGAAGAAGAGCAAGAGCAAGTTATTTGTATTTTTAAAGATTAATTCCATGAAAATAGGTATCATAGGCCTTGGAAAAATGGGGCAAAACCACTTAAATGAACTTAGTAAAAATTCTCATTTTAAGCTTAATGCACTTTTTGATCTTTGCAAAAATCCAAATCTAAATATTTTTGATGATATTTTTTATGATGATTTGGATAAATTTTTAAATCAAAATAATGATATTATCATCATAGCAACACCTACAAATTCACATTTAGCAATAGCAAAAAAAGTTTTTAAACAATGCAAATGCGTTTTAATCGAAAAGCCTTTAGCTCTAAATTTAAAAGAAATAGACGAAATTTCAAATTTAGCTAAAGAATACAGCGTAAAAGTAGGCGTAGGTTTTTGTGAAAGATTTAATCCTGCGGTTTTAGCCCTAAAAAAAGAGCTTGAAAATGAAGAAATTATCAGCATTAACATACAAAGATTTTCACCCTACCCGCAAAGAATCAGCGATGTAGGGATTTTGCAAGATTTGGCTGTGCATGATCTTGATTTGCTTTGTTTTTTAAGCAAACAAGAAATAACAAAAACCAATTTGCTTAAAAAATATACCCAAGATCAAACAAGAGAAAGTGAAAGCATTATTCTATGTGAGCTTGAAAAATGTATTGCTAGCATACATCAAAGTTGGAATAGCACACAAAAACTAAGAAAAATTCATCTTATTACTAAAAATCATTTTTATGAAGCCAATTTAAATGACTTTTCTTTATTAAAAGATGGAAATTTTATAGAACTTACTCAACAAAGTCCACTTTTTTCAGAACACGAAGCTTTGTTAAAACTTATCGATAATCAAGCTAATCATTTAGCCAGCACGAGCGATGCTTACAAAGTTCAAGAAATTTTAGAAAGGTTTGCGTGAAATTAGTTTTATTTTTAAATATGGGCGGAGCTACGAATTTACAAGATTGTGAAGTTTTTTTAAAAAATATGTTTAATGATCCTTATATTTTAGGAATCAAAAATCGATTTTTAAGAAAATTTGTAGCATGGATCATAACAAAGGCTCGCGTTAAAGCCATGCAAGAAAACTATAAAAAAATGGGTGGAAAATCCCCTTTAAACGAACTTACTCAAAGCCTGTGTAATAAACTTAATTTAAAACAAGATGAATTTAAATTTGATTTTGTAAATCTTTATGTGCCTCCTTTTGCCACAGAAATTTTGCAAAAATACACTTTAAATGAAAGTGATGAAATCATTCTTTTTCCACTTTATCCGCACCATTCTTGCACCACAGTAACTTCATCTTTAGAAGTTCTGCAAAATGAAATTTCAAAGCAAAAAATTCAAGCAAAAGTAAAAACTATAGATATTTTTTACAAAAATGAGCTTTATAATGAGATGATAGTTTCGCACATTTTGGCTAAAAAAAGTAAATTTGATGCCAAAATTTTGATTTTCTCAGCGCATTCTTTACCACAAAGCATTATTGACAAAGGTGATTTATATGAAAAGCATGTAAATGATCATGTAGAAATTTTAAAAGAAAAACTAAAAGATCATTTTGATGAATTTATTTTAGCTTATCAGTCTAAACTAGGCCCTGTAAAATGGCTTGAACCAAATACAAGCGATGTTTTAGCAAATTTAAACGATAAAGCTTTGATTTACCCTATTTCTTTTTGCATTGATTGTTCTGAAACGATTTTTGAACTAGGTATGGAGTATAAACATTTAGCAAAATGTGATTATGATTTGATAAGTTGCCCTAATGATAGTGATGAATTTATGGAATTTATTTTAAATTCTATAAATTCACCCTTAGCAAGAAAAACTTCTTGCTAAAACTCAAAAATACTTCCCAAAGCTTACATAAGCTTTAGAACTATAATCATCATCTAGTTTATATTTCTTTAAAGCTCTAGCTAAATCAAGCTTAACAT